>NZ_JBANDC010000002.1:0-458790 GCF_038896935.1 Collimonas rhizosphaerae | reverse complement strand
ATCCGCGGCGATCAGCAAACCAAGTACGAATATATCGGCAAGGTGATCCTGACGGCGCAACGGGCGGGCATTGCGAAAATCGGTTTCATTACCGAACCGCCTGCGCGTAATTGATAGGAGTATTGCAATGGGTATGAATGTAGGTTCTTCCGGCGGCAACGCCAACGATCCGGAACCGATGATGGAGATGAACATGACGCCGCTGATCGACGTCATGCTGGTGCTGATCATCATGCTGATCATCACGATTCCGATCCAGAATCACGCGATCAAGCTGAACATGCCGACCGGTAATCCGCCGCCGCCATTGGCCTTGCCGGTGGTCGACACGGTGGACATCGATCCGACAGGAACCGTGATGTGGAACGGCACGCCGATGGCGAACCGCGCGGAACTGGAAGACCGCTTGAAGACGGTGGTCGCGGGCGGCAATATCGATGAAGTGCACCTGCGGCCGAACAAGCTGGTGGAGTACAAGTCGGTGGCCGCCGTGATGGCGTCGGCGCAGCGGCTGGGCGTCACCAAGATCGGCATCGTCGGCAATGAGCAATACCTTGAATAAGGTCCCTGATTCGATATAAAAATTTGAAGCAAAGAACAGATTTACCGAACCAAATATTTCTTTACAAGGCAACCCTCTCTACATCACTCGAAATCAAGTCCGAAATTGCAGGAGTACTCAGTGAAAAAGCACATCGCCAATAGCAATGTCAGATACCGCCGGTTTACCGCAGAAGATGCGGCGGCTGCACATGAGTTGTCGCTGGCGGCCGGCTGGCCGCATCGGTTGGCCGACTGGCAATTTGTCCAACGACTCGGCACCGGCTTTGTGGCGGAAAGTAAAGACGGTGTAATCGGCACGGCGATGTGCTGGGGGCATGGCCAGGAATATGCCTCTCTCGGCATGGTGATTGTGCCGCCGGACTGCCAAGGCCAGCTCATAAGGCGACAATTGCTATCCCATGTGCTGACGGAAATCGGCGACCGTACTATCCTGCTCAGCTCCTCGCCGCAATGTCGGCCACTTTATGAACAGCTTGGATTTACGCCATTTGGTGAAGTTCGCCAGCATCAAGGGACAGTGATTCAATCGCAGGTCGCACTGTCCGTTCCGGGCGACAGAATCCGTCCAATCGGCGCCAGCGACAAGATCAAGATTGCGGCCCTCAGCAGCCGCGCCGCAGGCATGCCGCGCGGTACCGTGATGGCGGCGCTGCTGGAATCGGCGGAGGGTGGGGTCATCATCGAGAGTTATGAGCAGATGGTCGGTTGCGCTGTATTGCGCCGTTTCGGTCAAGGTTATGCGATCGGGCCGGTGATTGCTCCAGATATTGCTCGCGCCAAAGCCTTGATCAGCCATTGGGCGGGTTCGCACGCCGGCGCTTTCATGCGCATCGATGTCGCGCTGGCCGGTGATATGAGTCCATGGCTGAGCGGGGTTGGATTGATGCCGGTGCGTGACGTCGTCACAATGGCAAGGGGGGAGCCGCCGCTACTTGATAAAAATTTGCATCAGTACGCCATGATCAACCAGGCGCTTGGCTGATGCAAGCGCCATTCCGAATCGGTCATTTATCCCAAAAGTTGATTCGACATGATTGCCATTCAAAATCACCTCAACGATTATCCGATCGAAATCGATCTTCCCGATATCCGGCGCTATACCAAAGGCAACACTGGAATCCCTTATGTATATTCGTTCGATACCCGCTTGCCGGGCCCGCATACCATGATCAATGCCCTTGCCGGCGGCAATCAAATCTGCGGCGCGGTTGCGGTGAAGGCGTTGCTGGATCTGGATGTGCGGCCACGGTGCGGCCGGCTCACGTTAGCGTTCGCCAATATCGACGCCTATCTGCGCTTCGATCGCGCAAATCCTTATGCGTCGAAATATGTCGATCAGGATTTTGGTCGCTTGTGGGATCCGTGCATGCTCGACGATACAGCGATCGATTCGATCGAATTGCGACGCGCGCGCCAAATGCGCCCGATCATCGACACTGTTGATTTTTTGCTGGACTTGCGTTCCACGGATGAGCGCGGTGCGCCGTTAAATGTCTGCGGTCCGCATGACAAAGACATTGCCTTGGCCAGACAGCTCAGGTCGTCATCCCGCATTGTCAGCGCTGCAGGAGATATGGCCGATCGGCGCCTGCGCGATTATGGCGAATTTGGCGCTCCAGACAACAGCAAAGTCGCCTTGCAGATCGAGTGCGGCCAGCATTGGGAATCATTTTCTGTTCTGGTGGCGAAGGACAGCGTAGCGCGCTTTCTACTGGCAACCGGCACACTCGATATTAGCGATTTTTCATTCCGATGGTTTTCTTGCCTGCCGGCGGCGATGTAACTGGCACGGATTCCCCCGTCCAATGATGACATCTCGATTCTTGCCTGCGTTCCTTATCTGAATTCTCAGCTGCAAAAAAAATCGTTCCCGGTTTCAGCGGGAACGATTCATATCACCGCGGCGCCTACCTAGAAGTAGCGCACCCATTTCTGTGTCGATACCCGTTTGAATCGGGCAAATGCGCGGCAGGGAAAATACAGCAGAGGCATCAATGCAAAGGCTGTCGGCCATACTATCCAGTAATGATCGACGCCAAAGCGCACGCCATGGTTTGCGCCGAAAATGGCGACCAGAAGATGCTGCAGGATCAATAATACGTACAGGTGCAGCAAATAGTAAAACATCGGCGCGCCGCCAAAAGTTGCACATACGCGAGTGAACCAGTTATCGATGGCTTCGAACCAGGCCAGCGATATTAATCCAGTGCCCAGAGTGAGCAGCAGGAACGATAGCGATGGCGGATATTTGGTGAAGTTCAACCACGACATGAGCGTATGCACCAAATCCTCGCCATGCACCCAGGGCAGCGATTCTCCATAAATATTGAAGCCGCGCAGCAGTCCCAGCAGCGCCAGGCAGATAATGCCGACGATTACCAGCAGTCGCCTGCGGCTGGCTGCTGCCACGGTTTGCGCATACAGCGGGCCGGCGACATAACCCAGCAGGATCACGCCAATCCACGGCAGCAAGGGATAGGTGACCTTGATTTTGACAGCACCGTCGGCCACCAGATAGCCGCGATGCAGCAGCAGCGTCCACAGGTAGTAACCGACGCTGCCGGGATCGAAGCTCAGCGAGGTCAACAGATTGTGGCCGAACACTATGGCCAAGCCAATAGAAGCGAGCAGCCAGCGCGGCTGCCGATGCAGTAAGGCAAGCACGATCATGGCCAGTCCGATAACCCAGATCACCTGCAGGTAGATGGTCGATGGCGGGAATTCGCCGGACCATGCAAACGTGACCAGAGTCCATTCAAGAACTACCAGCAGCAATCCGCGCTTGACCAGGAAACCCGTGGCGGAACGCGGCGTGCCGGACGACGGGTTGGCATATAGCCACGCAGACAGTCCGGTAAGAAATACAAACATCGGCGCGCAGAAGTGCGCAGCAAGACGCATGAAGAACATGGCGGGTTCGGTGGTGTTGACGTCCATCGGGTCGCTGACTTGCATGTGCAGATAAATTGTCTCGCGCACGTGGTCGAACAGCATGATCAACATCACCAGGCCACGAAGAACATCGATTACGGCTATCCGCGAGCGTGATGCAGCGGCCGATTTTGCAGATGAGTGTGTAGTGTATGTGCTGGCGCCGTATGACAGCGGGACTTTCGGATTGACCGTCGGATTCGTCATGGTGTTGGCCTGGTTTGGTTGGAGGGGTTGCAGATAGCAAGAAGTGCTCGATTATTCTAAATCCCGCCTATGAATTATTCTGCTTTCTTTGGATGGAAAGCAGGCTTTTCTCTTTGAAAAGATGCAGTGATATAGCATTTTCTATCGTGCCTGCTTGCAGGCCGCTTGGAAACTTATTGCTGCAATGGCGTGTGCGCATATTGTGTCGGCGTCATTTGGAAAAAATAAATCAGTAGTGAAGTCGAAACAGTGAAACCGCTAAGGAAATCGCACTTTCTTGGGGAGATTCACAAGAATCTGCACAGTTTCAACGCATGCGCGCTCATCTCGGCACGGCATGCTGATTCGGTCGGGCAAAACAGATATTTCTGTTCTGTGACATGCCGAAAACAAGATAACTGCGTAATTTCGACATGCTGTAATCAATACCAGAAGACGATGTTTTTGCGAACCGCGGTCCCGCAGGGAATCGGACTTCCACACGATATCTATTCCAACAGGGAGTTTTCATGCACGCCTCGCCACGTTTTCATCTCGCACTTTTTCTTGCGGCTACCTATCCGCTTGCAGCCTCTGCCGCTGACACCGATAGTTCTCCGGAAGTGGTCGTCGTCGGCCAAAAACAACCGTATCGCAGCATCTCCGCTACCGGTGCGACCAAGACCGATACGCTCTTGATGGATTTGCCGCAGAGTGCACGCGTATTGACTGCCGACCTGTTGCAGGATGTCGGCGTCGTCAAATTTTCCGATGCCTTGGACCTGGCCAGCGGCATCGCTCGTCAAAGCAATCTGGGTGGTCTGTGGGACAGTTATGCCATGCGCGGATTCACCGGCGATCCGAATTTCGGCTCCGATTTCCTGGTGAATGGTTTTAATTCCAGCCGCGGCTACAACGGCCAGCGCGATTCTGCCAATACGAACACCGTCGAGATATTGAAAGGCCCTGCTTCCGCGCTGTATGGTCGCGGCGATCCAGGCGGCACCGTCAATATCACGACCAAGAAACCCTTATTTCAGCCGTCGCAAACCATTGAGCAATCCGTCGGGAACTACAGTACTTACAGAACCGCGGTCGACCTGACCGGTCCTCTCAGTGAAACGGTTGCCTACCGCCTTAACGCCGCCTATCAAAACGGCAACAGTTTTCGCGACACCGAGCATTCAGAGAGTTATGTAATTTCGCCTTCCTTTATCTGGATGATCTCGCCGGATACCACTCTTTCATATGAAATGGAGGCGGTCCAGCAAAGAACGCCGTTTGATCGCGGCGTCCTTGCAGTTAACGGAAGGCTCGGCCTGATTCCCAACTCGCGCTTTCTCGGTGAGCCTGGCGACGGTCCGATAACCATCAAGTCGCTCAGCCACCAGCTGTTTGTGCAACATCAATTCAACGACGACTGGTCGCTGCAGAGCGGATTGTCCTATCGCGAAAGTTCGCTCAAGGGATTGTCGACAGAGGCCAGCAAATTGCTTGCCGATGGACGTACCTTATGGCGGCAGCACCGGCTGCGTGATTTCTCGGCCACCGATACCTCTGGCCGCATGGAATTACTCGGCAAAGTCGCAACCGGTCCTGTGGTGAATAATCTGCTGTTCGGCGTCGACGCTTATCGTTTCGACGACGATCGCGTTTTGATGCGCGCCAATCCAACTGCGGCCGCTCCTTATGCTATCGATATTTACAATCCTGCATATGGTCAATCCGTGCCGGCGGCCATGACGCTCAATATCAGCACCAAGGAAAAGCAGCGCGCACATGGCTTGTATGCGCAAGACCAGATCGATATTACCAAGCAATGGAAGGCCTTGATCGGGGTGCGTTACGACAATTACACGCAGACTTTCGATGACCGGCGCTTCTTGCGCAATACCGAGCAATCCGGCAATGCGACCAGCCCGCGCTTCGGTATCGTCTATCAACCGCTCAAGACGCTATCGTTCTATGCCAGCGTATCCAAAGGTTTCCGGCCAAGCAGCGGCACTACATCGGGCGGTCTGCCTTTTGCCCCGGAAAGCAGCCGTTCTTATGAGCTCGGCACAAAGTACGATGCGGCCAACGGCAAACTCAGCAGCACTTTGGCGGTTTACAAGATTCAGAAACAGAATGTGCTGACGGTGGATCCGTTGGACCCCAATTACTCGGTCGCTGCCGGCGAGGTCGAAAGCAGGGGCGTCGAACTCGACGTCTCTGGAGAAATCGTCCGCAACCTGCGTCTTACGGCAGCGTATGCCTACACCGATACCAAAATCACCAAAGACAATTTGTTCAAGGTTGGCAGCGCGTTGCCGGATGTTCCTAAAAACAGCGCCAACCTGCTCCTGGTTCAGGATTTCAAACTTGGCGACGGCGTTGCATCTTTCGGCGGCGGTGCGAACTATGTCGGTGAACGCAACGGTGACGTAGCTGTAAGCAGCAATTTCAAATTGCCGGCCTACACCACCTACAAAATGATCGCCTCTTATAAACCGACCAAAAAGCTGCGTATTTCCTTGAACGTCGACAACCTGTTCAACAAGACTTACTACGCCAGCTCTTACAGCCAGCTCTGGGTTGCTCCCGGGACGGAGCGCACGATCACACTGAAGGCGCAATATAAATTCTAATGACTTGGCTTAAGGCGCTCTGCCGCCCAAGCGCGCGGCGGAGCGCTTGTTCAAGCAGATTGAATGATATCCGACGCAAGTTTTATTGACTGATCATGCACACCGGAGAATTTGCATGCAAGAATTATTAGGTCGAAAGACGCATTGGCTCGGCATCGCCAAATGCGTGTTGATCCCCGCTCTTCTGTTGCTTCTGGCGTTCACCGCATCCCATGCTTTTGCGCATGGGGTGGCGGATGAAGATAAAACCTTTATCGAACAAAACACCGGTATCCACCTGCTGCCATTCATCTATCTCGGCGCCAAGCATATGGTTACCGGTTATGACCATCTGCTGTTCCTGTTCGGCGTCATTTTTTTCCTCTACCGGATGAAGGATGTCGGCACCTACGTCAGCTTGTTTGCCATCGGTCATAGCGTCACCTTGTTGACCGGCGTGCTGACAGGCACCCATGTCAATCCGTATATCGTGGACGCCATCATCGGCTTGTCGGTCGTCTACAAGGCGCTAGACAATCTTGGGGCGTTCAAGCTGGTCCTGGGTTTTCAGCCGAATGCCAAGGCCGCCGTGCTTATTTTCGGCTTCTTTCACGGTTTCGGCCTGGCTACCAAGCTGCAAGAACTGACTCTGTCTCAAGACGGATTGATCCCGAATATCGTCGCTTTCAATGTCGGCGTGGAGATGGGGCAGCTGCTGGCTCTCAGCGCCATCATGATTGCGATGGGATTCTGGCGCCGCACCGAAAATTTCCGGCGCCAGGCCTTTTCCGCCAACGTCGTTTTGATGACCGCCGGTTTTATCTTGATTGGCTATCAGCTGACTGGCTATTTCATGAATTCACCAAGGATCCCGACATGACACCTGTCGACAATGCAGCACTACCGACCTTGCCGCAATTGCGTAAGGCAACTGGCATCGCCATCATCGCCGCGGCAGCCATGCTGGTCGCCTTTGTTTTACCTGCCGAGTACGGGATTGATGTCACCGGCATCGGCAAGCTTCTGCAGATAAAGAAATTAGGCGCCGATAGCGCGGAGGCACCGCTTAGCCCTGCGCTGCCTGCAACCGCGGCCGCGGTTGCACCGGAAGTGACCTTGGTCAAAAGCCGGATGCCATTTAATGAGAGTGAAATGTCTCTGATATTGCAACCAAATCAAGGCGGCGAGATTAAGGCCTTGATGCGCCAAGGTGAACACTTCGTCTATACGTGGTCTGCCGAAGGCGGCAAAGTCACCGTCGACATGCACGGCGAACGGCCCAATGCCGGCAAGGAATTTACGCGCTATTGGAAAGATAAACAGCAAGCGGGCGACCAAGGATCTTTTGTCGCGCCGTTTGACGGTATACACGGCTGGTTCTGGCGCAATCACAGCGACAAACCGGTCACGATAAAGGTAAAAGTCAGCGGCTTTTTCGAGAAACTTTATGTGCCGTCTTAAACGTCGTTTTTATTGAATTCTTAGCCAACCTGATCAACCAACTTTGAGGGACAAAATGAACAACATCACCAAATTCGTTACGACTGCAGCCTTGGCTGCAAGCTTGCTTGCAAGCGCGGCCACGCATGCGCATGGCATCTGGTTTGCCCAACGCAACAATCAACTGGCGCTGCTGTATGGCATCGGCGCAGACGATCTCGACATGGTCAAGCGTTTCTCCATGGTGAAAAGCATTGCAGGATTCGATGCGACAGGCAAGCCGGTGCCGACGTCATTGATCAAAACCGATCATTTGATCCTGGTCGATACGGAAAACCAGCCGGCGCTGGTGGCAGCGGTTCTCGATAATGGCACATGGAGCAAGACACCTGAAGGCAAATGGCTGAAAAAGGGGAAGGACGAAGTACCCGACGCCGTCGTCAGTGAACAGAACTACAAATATGCGGTGCTTATTCGTGGACAAATGACAGCGCCTTTGCCGCTCTTGCCGGGACAAACGCTGCAGATCTTGCCGGTCGATGCAACGCTGCCAGCATTATTGGGGCAATCGATGAAGCTGCGCGTCATGTATCAAGGCAAGCCGGTGGCAGGCGCGCGCGTATTGCATGACTGGATCAACGATCCTGACAGCGAGCAGCTCAAAACATCTGCGGACGGCACTGTGACGATCAAAGTCAGAAATCAAGGACTGAATGTCGTCGTCGCCATTTTCAATTCGCCGCCGGAAGATCCAAAGAAGACGAATACGGTGGAACACCTGGCGTCGCTTTCGTTTGTGTTGCCGCACGCCCCCGAATAATGAACAGCCCGGGCCGGCAGTTTTACTGCCGGCCTGTCCGGTATCGGGCTTTCGGCGCTCCCCGTCCAAGGGCGCCGCTTTATGCAAAGGTAACTCCATGAAGAAGATTGCAATTTCATTATTGTTGGGCGCCATGTCCATGACATTCAACGCAGCACATGCTCACGGCAACACAAAACCGGAACATGGCGGCTTGATTCAGATCGATGGCGACATGTCGCTGGAACTGGTTCAGGGCAAAGACGGAGCTGAGTTGTACGTCGTGGACGACGACGACGAACTGCCGAGCGCCGATCTGAGCGGAAAGCTGACCATCACCAGCAAAGGAGCCAAGTCGGAAGCGTTGCTCAAGCCCGCCGGCGGCAACAAATTTGAGGCTAGGGGAGTCAGAATCCCAGCGGGTTCGAAGGTGGTCGCGATGGTGGTTTTAAAAGACAAGACCACAAAAGTCAGCGCCAGCTTCACGACTAAATAATCGCGCTCCATTCACTGCAGCGCTGCTGTGCCAGCCTGGTAACGCTCGGATAAATCTGCGGCGTTATCGGTTTTCTGCCAAATGCACAAAATGCGGCTGGCGCTTTTAAGCATGAATTTCCCATTTTTTCGGGTTGGCCGGTTCGGCCGGCCATGCTATCTCTATGAAGAAAATCCTGGCCAGCGGCGCATTGCTGGCATCTGGCGTTGTTGCGTCGCCGAATGCCATGGCATCGGGAGCGCTGAATGTAGACGATGCCGCCATCGTCGAGCCGCATGCCTGCCAGCTTGAATCCTGGCTGCGTTTCAACCGGGATCGCACTGAACGCTGGTTCATGCCGGCTTGCAACGCGACCGGGAATCTTGAAATTGCCGCTGGGGGCGCTGTGCAGAGAGATATTCAAGGTCCATACATGGCGCATGCGCAGATCCAGCTTAAAACCATCTTGAAAAAGCTGCAAACCAATGACGTCGGGATTGGCTTGATTGCAGGAGCGGATAGAGAAACGGAGGCGGGCGGCAGAGAGAATGTTTTGCACTCTTACGCCAAGATCCCGGTCACCCTATCGCTATCCGACGATGTGTTTTTACTGCACGTCAATCTAGGCGCCATTTATTCGAACACGCAGCATGCTGCACGCTTGACTTGGGGCATGGGAATGGAAAAAATGCTGTCCCGCCGCGTCACGTCGATCGCTGAAATTTATGGCGAGGACAAAGGAAAACCGTCGTATCAAGCGGGGTTGCGCACTGTGCTGATACCTGATCGGGTTGAGTTGAGTACTACTTTTGGCAATGTAATCGGAAGTGCGCGCGCAGGGCAGTTTATCGCGATTGCCATTCGTTTTAGTCTTCCCGGCTTGTTGCCGTAGATTGTCGGCTACAGATCCAGTACCAGCATGGTGCTCTTCGCGCGCGAACAGCAGGGCAACAACAGATCGTTCTTCATCCTGTCTTCTTCGTTCAGGTAGCTATCTCGATGATCGGGTTCGCCATTCAGTACTCGGGTCAGGCAAGTGCCGCATACGCCTTGTTCGCAACTGGTTGGTATCGAGACGCCTGCTTCGGACAACGCGGCAACAATGGATTTGTCTTTAGTGATGCGATAGATCCTTCCGGTACTAGCCAGCTTGACGTCGAACTCGACATTGTGGTCTGGATTGCCGATTTCACTCGCAAAATATTCGCGGTGCAGCCGCTCATTGCTCCAGCCATTCTTCTTCGCCGTGTCTATTACCGCATCCATGAATCCGACCGGGCCGCAGACATAGAGATGTGTCACCGCATCCGGACCGGCGAGTAACGCCTGCAGGTCGAGGCGTGGGGACGATGCGCCTTCGCTGAAGTGAAATGTCACGCGTTGTGCATATATTGACGATTTGATTCGATTAAGAAACCCGGCGTGTAGCAATGAACGGCTGCAGTAATGCATGCTGAAATCGGCCTCTATGCTGGCAAGCTGTTCTGCCATGGACAGGATAGGAGTCACGCCGATGCCGCCGGCAATCAATAGCGATCGCTTGGCGGCAGGCACAAGAGGAAAATGGTTTCTTGGCATCCCGACTTCCAATGCAGAACCTTCTTCAAGATCGTCATGCATGGCCTGCGACCCGCCACGCGAATCCGATGTACGGAGCACGCCGATCTGGTAGCGATACCGCTCTCGCGGGTCGTTGCACAGGGAATATTGCCGTACCAGGCCGCTACGCAGATAGACGTCGATGTGCGAACCGGAGCTGAAGGGAGGCAGTTTTTTCCCTGCGGGATCGACCAGTTCGAAGCTACAGATTCCTTTTGCTTCGATTGTCTTTTTACGAATGTGCAATAACAGTCTTTTTTTGGCCGGACGTTTTGATTCCCTGCGCAGATAACTGCCTATGCCGGTATAGGCGAGCACTGGTATGGATAGCGCACCGGCTAACAGCAGCAGTTGGCCGAACAGGCCGCCTACCCAGCCATAGTGGATGGATAAGGCCCAAAGATAGATTTTTTCTCCAAGGCTGTTTTTGGCGTAAGGAATAAAACGCAGTACCTTCCCGGTGCAGGAATCCAATTCCAGATAGGAAAATGCCTGGGCATGTGGTGCGTCGCTGCCGACCAGCCTGATGTCAATTGCATCGTCAGATTTCTCGGAGAACCGGATTTGCGCTTGCCTGACCTGCGGCATCACGGATTGCGCATGCTGCCAAACTGCTTCTGCCGACAAGCGTCGGACGCCGGCTGGCGCCGCCGATTGCGGCGTTGGCGCAGGTAATTGCGACCCCGTAAGCAGGTAGATACTGTGCCGGCACCACTCAAAAGCTTGAGGCAAGCCAGTGAGCGCGCTGGTCAAAAGAATCAGGCTGGCATATAGCGCCGTGCTTTGGTGAAGATGCCGCGGAAAGGTGCGGCCGACGGATTTGCGGCTGCTGTGCGGCCTGCCGGACCACCAGGCCATGAGGCCGCCCAGGATAAGCATGACCGTAAACGCAAGGGTGACAGTGCCGGCAATCAGGTGGCCGTTTTTTACAAAGTGGAAACTGTGTAACAGCGCTAGCGTACCGAACAGACCGCCGTAACGATTATCTTGCCCAAGCACCGCGCCGGAACACGGATTTATGTTCACCCATTTGTCATCGCTAAAGCGGATGCGCGCAGCCGCATTCGTATCTGGGTAAAGTCGTATATAAGTGAGCGCGCCGCCATTCGGATTGGCCGTACGTGCATTGGAAATCAGGGTATCAAGCGGCAAATTCGCATGGCAAGCCGCTATTGCGAACTGATCGCGATTGATGACAGGATCGAGCTGAGGACGGAAAATCATGCCGGCGCCCGTGACCGCAATCATGACCATGACCACACCGAGAATCAAGCCGGTCCAACGATGGAATTGAAGAACACGGTGGCGAAAAGGAGGGGGCATGCTTCAGGAATGACGCTGCTTACGTTGGAAGAACAACCTTTTTTTATCAGTGGAAGTCGATCAGACAAGCTGCGTAATGTGGCGGATTCAGCAAGTTATCAGCATCGTCAACTATGGTATTGATTACACCATGTAGAAGATCTGCAGATATCTTGTTTTGCCTTTACCACAAAACAGAAACGATGGTTTTAAGTGTCCCAGTCAGCATAGCCTGCCAGAACACTTTGTTTCACTGTCTGAATCAAGCGTTGCCCGCCTGCGCGGCGTAGCGCCAAACTTGGCAGTCTTCGGCAAAGCCGGGGCGGTTCAGTGAAGGACGGACTACTTATCAAGCTGTGTCGAATTGATTGGGTGATCAATCAGCCGGCGCTGCGCCGAGGCAGCACATAGATCAGCAGATCGCCGATGGTGACTTTTTGGCCGGCCTGGATCTTGCAGGTTTTGCGCAGCTCGATCTTGCCGTCGACGGCCACCACGCCGCTGGCGACCAGCGCCTTGCCGGCGCCGCCGCTGTCGCACACGCCGGTCAGCTTGAGCAGTTGATTGAGTTCGACGTAGTCGCTATTGAGGCGTAGTTCCAGTTGTTGCATGGTATTCCGATGTAGATGAATGAATGTCAGGCGCTGGCAGTGCGCTCTAGCGCCAGCTGCGCCTGGTCGAGCCAGACGTGCAAATGGTCCAGCAAATCCTGCTGGCTGAACGAACAGCTTTCTTCGCTGAACAGGCTGCCGGCTTCCAGCCGTCCGAGAAAATTTTCCGCGACTTCCGCAAAACGCGGCGGCAATGCTGACAGCAGCGCGGTTTGCGCGCGCCAGGCTTGGCACAGGGCGGCGACGGTGCTGCCGTTGTTTTGCGTGGCGCCTAAGGCCGTGCGCAAGAGTTGGATCGTGTCTTGATGCTGCATGGTGTCACTGTCTATCTGTTTAATGCGTCAGCCCGGCCAGCACGAACAGGCCGATCGCGGCCAGGAATGCAAGGGTCCACACGGCCGAGCGCATGCTGGGGCGGTCCGCCAGGTACAGGACGGTATAAACGATGCGGGCGGCGATAAATGCCAGCGCCAGCAAATTCACCATGTTCTGCGTCGCGTGCACTTGCTGCGCAATGATCACGCCGGCGGCGAAAAACGGGAAAGCCTCGAAATGATTGCGATGGGCATAATCGGCGCGGCGCCGCAGTCCGGACTGTTTCTCCAGCCAGGCGCGCGGTTCGGCATTGTCAAAATCAGGACGGCCGCGCTTGGCGAGCGCGACCGTAAACAGCGGCATCAGTCCGGCAATCAATACGCACCAGTAAGCAATCGTCATGGAATTCCCGTGGTCTGGTTATGGGTTGGCTGCGGTTAAAGCGCTTTGACTTCAAACGTGTTGCAGGACTTGACTTCGCCGCTGCTGACGCCTTGCTTGAACCAGTGCACCCGCTGCGCCGAAGTGCCATGGGTGAAAGAGTCCGGCACGACATATCCCTGTTCCTGTTTTTGCAGGGCGTCGTCGCCGATCGCGGTAGCTGCGTTCAAGGCCCCTTCGACATCACCTTGCTCCAGGATGCTGCGCGCCTGGTTGGCGTGGAAGGCCCAGACCCCGGCCAGGCAGTCGGCTTGCAGTTCAAGCCGCACCGACATGGCGTTCGCCTGTGCTTTCGACATCTGGCGTTCGGCGCTGTTGACCTTGTCCATGATGCCCATCAGGTTTTGCACATGGTGTCCGACTTCATGGGCGATCACGTAAGCCTGGGCAAATTCGCCGGATACATGGAAGCGCTGCTGCATCAGCTGATAAAAGCTGAGGTCGATGTATACCTTGCGGTCGCCGGGGCAATAGAAGGGGCCGGAAGCGGTCTGGCCGGTGCCGCAGGCGGTTTGCGTGGCGCCGGAAAACAGCACCAGCTTCGGCGGCGGATAAGTCTTGCCGTTGGCGCGGAAAATCTGGGTCCAGACGTCTTCAGTGTCGGCCAGCACCGTGCGCACGAATTTGGTCTGGCGATCTTCAGGCTGCGCGCTGCGATTGGGATTTGGGGCTTGCTGCGACTGCGGCTGGCTGACCGGTCCGCCGCTGAGCAGGCTCAGTACGGTGGTCGGGCTGATGCCGAAGAAATACGAGGCCACCAGCGCGATGGCGATCGTGCCAAGGCCAATGGAACGGCCGCCGCCGAAACCGCCTCCTCCGCCTCCACCACCATCGCTGCGGCGATCTTCGACGTTGTCACTTTCCCGATTGCCTTCCCATTTCATGGCTGCTTCCCCCGTTGACTTTAGTAGGCAATTCTAACGGAACAGCCACAGATATAGACGTAAAACTACTGTGAGATATTGTAAAAAATCTACTTGAAATCCCATTTCATCTGTTCGGCAATCGGGATGTGTTTTGCCGATTCGACGCAGAGCGCGATGTAATCGGTAAACCGCGGGGCAGGACGGATTCCTTCGGCCAGCAGGTTTTCATTGTCAAATACATAATTCAGGCCGGCGAAAGCGCCATACAGCTTGAGCGCGCGCAGCAGCAGGCGGTCATTGCATTCCGGCACGCATTCGCGCATGCGCGGCAACAGGGTCGGGATGGCGTCCGGCGTGATCTGCTTGTAAGTGGCGCCTATCGGTTCGATGCCGCGCGCCGCCGCCAGCGCCAGGTCGATTTCGCGGAACGATACGCACGAGCCGAGGCCGGCCGAGATATGGAATACGTTGTGGGTCAGCGTTTCTTTCTGGGCCAGGTCGATGATGGCTTGGGCGCACCAGTCGACCGGCACCACGTCGACTTTTTCGTCGAGCGAGGTGGTCAGCGCGCCCAGCAGCTGCCAGACCATGAAGACCCAGAAAATGCTTTGCGAAGGGGCGCAGCCCAGCACGGTATGGCCGACGATGATCGATGGCCTGACATACACCACCGGCAGGTCGGGGTAGATGTCGCGCAATTTCTTTTCACCCATTGCCTTGGAGCGCGTGTAGGCCACCAGGTGCTCGTCGCCGAGCGGCAGGTCGATCTGTTCTTTCACCACGGCATTGATGCCGGCGCCTTCGCCGCAAGCCATGGCGGTGCCGATATACATGAAGCGCTTCAAGGCTGGCCGCCGGTGCATCAGCTTGCCGAGCGCCAGAGTGCCGTCGACATTGATTGTTTCGAGCAAGGGGTGGTTCGAGAAAGTCGCCAGGGCGGCTGAATGGATGACCACCGAAACCCGGTCCAGGCGCGGGTCGCCGCTGATCTTGTCGAGCTCCGACAAATCGCAGCAGAGGATTTGTTCAACCCCGATCTGCGCCACGTCGGCCGCGCTCGCACCCAGCAGCAGCAGGTTTTCGATAACCCTGGCATGCGCCGCAGCCGGGGTTTCCGCTCTTGCCAGCAGCAATAGATTCTTGCCTAGGCCACGATGAATTGCCTCAACTGCGTTGGCGCCACCTAAGAAGCCGGTCGCGCCGGTCATCAACATTAAATTATTCATGAAAGGCGTGTGCTCTTGTAACTTTTCTGATAGAGATTGATGGTTGCGCCTGCTGGCTGATTACACGCTGGCTACTGGGTATTTATGGTGTAGGGAGTTAATTGCGACGCCTGGTGGTTTTAGATTTTCTCATAAGGCGGCACAAGTTTACATACCATGTAACGCGCGATTCTATAGTAAGGTTGACAAACGGATACAAAGATTTACAAAGAGTAGCATGTTGCCGGCTATCCATTGTTTTTTGGTTGCCTTTGGGCAATTGCAAAAAAAGGCTAAGTGAATGTTTTTTAACATTTAAATTTGCTTTTCGTGAACTTTCATCAAGCAAACAGTGACCAAAGGTTAAAGAATTATCGGGTGCTGTCGTCAGGTACGGCATTTGTCTGGCGCGCCCGTTCCACATTCAATCCTGTCCTATCTTCATGGCCGCGCCCCGTTTTGCGCCTGGGCATGTTCAAGATTTGCCGCACGATGAACCGCCAAATTGGGAGTCAACATGTTCTACTGGATCGCAGCGTTGCTGGTCGGCGCCATGGCATTAATGCAGTTGCGCGCGAGCGCCTGGATCTGGCTGCTGGCCATCCTGCTCTGGATAGGCGGCGGTTTCCGGTTTGCCGGGATCGGCGCGCTGGCAGCGGTACTGCTGTTGCTGCTCATGGTGATCCCCACCTTGATCGTGGCTATCAAGCCTCTGCGATACACCTTGCTCAGCAGCCCGATATTGCAGATATTCCAGCGCATCCTGCCGCGCATGTCGGAGACCGAGCGCGACGCCATCGAAGCCGGCACCACCTGGTGGGACGCCGAGCTGTTTTCCGGCAAACCGGCCTGGGACAAGCTGCTGCAGCTGCCGGCGCCGAAACTGACGATTGAAGAGCAGGATTTTTTCGACAACGAAGTCGAGCAGCTGTGCGGTCTGGTCAGCGACTGGGAAAGCACCGAGATCTGGCAGGACCTGTCGCCGCAAGCCTGGCAGTTCGTCAAGGAGAAAGGGTTCCTCGGCATGATCATTCCCAAGCGGTATGGCGGCAAGGAGTTCTCGGCCTACATGCACTCGCAGGTGATCATGAAGTTGTCGTCGCACTGTTCGGCGGCGGCGATTTCAGTGATGGTGCCGAATTCGCTGGGGCCGGCCGAACTGCTGCTGCAGTACGGCACTGAAGTGCAAAAGGATTATTTCCTGCCGCGCCTGGCCGCCGGCGAGGAGATCCCGTGTTTTGCCTTGACGAGCCCTTACGCCGGTTCTGATGCGGCGGCGATCCCGGATATCGGCGTGGTTTGCGTAGGCAGCTACGATGGCCAGGAAATGCTGGGTTTCCGCATTACCTGGGACAAGCGCTACATCACGCTGGGGCCGGTGGCGACGGTGCTGGGCCTGGCGTTCCGGGTGCATGATCCAGACCATTTGCTGGCAGCCGACGGCAGCACCGACCTCGGCATCACCTGCGCGCTGATTCCAACCAGCCATCCCGGCGTGGTGACCGGCCGCCGCCATTGGCCCTTGAATGCTGTATTCCAGAACGGCCCGACTTCCGGCAAGGATGTGTTCATCCCGCTCGACTGGGTGATCGGCGGCCGCGACATGATCGGCAAGGGCTGGCGCATGCTGATGGAATGCCTGGCTGCCGGCCGCGCGATCTCCTTGCCGTCCTCGACTGTCGGCTTTTCCAAGCTGGCGGTGCGCGGCACCAGCGCTTATGTAGCGATGCGCCATCAGTTCAAGATCCCGATCGGCAAGTTCGAAGGCGTACACGAGATGCTGGCGCGCATGGGCGGCAACCTGTATCTGATGGACGCGGTGCGCAGGCTGTCGGCGCTGGCGGTGGACGCCGGCGAAAAACCTTCCGTGATTTCGGCCATCTCGAAATACCATGTGACCGAGCGCGGCCGGGTGCTGGTCAACGCCGGCATGGATGTGCTGGGCGGCAAGGGCATCTGCATGGGCCCGAATAATTTCCTGGCGCGCAGCTACCAGCAGATGCCGATTGCGATTACGGTCGAAGGCGCGAATATCCTGACGCGCTGCCTGATCATTTTCGGGCAAGGGGCGATCCGCTGCCATCCTTATGTGCTGAAGGAAATGGCGGCTGCCGGCGAGGCAGACCAGGGCAAGGCGCTGGCTGATTTCGACCAGGCGTTCTTCGCCCACATCAGTTTTGTTTGCGCCAATTTTTCACGCACCCTGCTGGCAGGCCTGACCAGCGGCAGCCTGCCCGGCGCGCCGAGCGCTGCGCCGGTGGAGCTGCGCCATTTCTACCGCGCGGTCAACCGCATGTCGGCCGCATTCGCGCTGCTGAGCGATATGTCGATGTTTGTCATCGGCGGTTCCCTGAAATTCCGCGAACGGATTTCCGGCCGCCTGGGCGACATCCTGTCGCAGCTGTACCTGGTGTCGAGCGTGCTCAAGCGTTACGAGGACGACGGCCGGCCGCAGGAAGATTTGCCCTACGTGCATTGGGCGATACAGGATTCCCTGCACCAGGCGCAGGAGGCATACCTGGGCGTGCTGGATAATTTCCCGAATCGTGCGCTGGCCATCCTGCTGCGTTTCATCGCCTTTCCTTTCGGACGGCCTTACAAGCTGCCGTCGGATGCGCTGGACAGCACGGTCGCCCGCATCATGCAAACCGACAGCGACAGCCGCGACCGCCTGACCGCCGGCATGCACATGCCGAGCACCGGACAATCGCCGCATGCTTTTGGCGAGCTGGCGTTCCAGCTGATCCCGCAGGTGAATGCGATCGAAGCGCGCCTCAAGCCGGCAATCCAGGCCGGCACGCTGCCGCCTCTGCCGCAAAGCCTGATCGAGATGCAGCACTGGATAACGGCGGCTGCCGCCAGCGGCGATATCACGGAAGCGGAGCAGCAGGTCTTGCACGATTTCGCGCACTGCGGCGATATCAGCGTCCAGGTGGACGATTTCCCGCAAGATTTCAACTTGCTGGAATCGGCGCAGACGCGCCTGCAAGCGCTGCGCCAGCCTTGAGCACCAATCATGGAATTTGCAACACGATAAGAAAGAAAACCGATGACTACCCTAGTGCAACCGGGCCTGAAACTGCGGCCCCTGGAGCGTAACGACCTGCATTTTGTGCATCAGCTCGACAATAACAGCCACATCATGCGTTATTGGTTCGAGGAGCCGTATGAAGCCTATGTCGAACTGGTGCAGCTGTACGACCAGCACGTCCATGACCAGAGCGAGCGGCGTTTCATCCTGGAAAGCGACAACGGCGAAATGGTGGGGCTGGTGGAGCTGGTCGAGATTACCCATATCCACCGGCGCGCCGAATTCCAGATCATCGTCGCCCCCGGCGCGCAAGGCAAGGGCTATGCCGAGCGCGCCACCCGGCTGGCGATTGAATACGCCTTCTGCGTGCTCAACCTGTACAAGCTTTACCTGTATGTCGACAAGGAAAACCACAAAGCCATCCATATTTACCAAAAGTGCGGATTCGGACTGGAAAGCGAGTTGAAAAGCGAGTTTTTCATCAATGGCGTGTATCGCGACGCGATCCGCATGTGCATGTTCCAGCCGGAATACCTGGCCAAGCGCGGGCGTTGAAGATTTCTTGCAACGCGCCTCTGGGCATCAAAACGTCCTTGACTTAGCTGTTTCTAAGATATATCTTAGTATCTCATTCAATGAGATAAGGAAGAAACATGTTTGGACATAGAAGAGGCTGCGACCACAGCCGCATGCATCAAGGTCATGAAAGGCAACATCGGGGCGGCGGCCTGTTTGAACGGGGCGGGCGGCGTGAAGGCGGACGCGGCGGACGGATGTTTGAGCAAGGCAGCCTGCGCCTGGTGATCCTCAAGCTGTTGCAAGAAAAGCCACGCCACGGCTACGAAGTCATCAAGGCGATCGAAGAACTGGTTGGTGGCGACTACAGCCCGAGCCCGGGCGTGATCTACCCGACTTTGACGCTGCTGGAAGAGCTGGGCTATACGGCGATCGAAGCAGAAACCGGCGGCAAAAAGCTGTACCGGATCACGGCGGAAGGCAGTGCGTTCCTGGCTGAAAACGGAGAAGCCCTGGCCTTGGCGCTACAGCGCCTGGAAACCGCGCAGCGCGCATCGGGCAGTTCGGCGCCGGAGCTGCGGCGGGCGATCCAGAATTTTCGGATGGCATTGCATACGCGGCTGGAAAAGGGTGAGCTTAGCCAGGACCAGATCCACGCCATCGTCGACGCCATCGACCTGGCAGCCGTGAAGATCGAACGCATCTGAAGCAAGGCGTTATCGCCATATCAGGCAACCGCAAGTCGTTTGGAAAGAAGGAGCAGTTATGCGTGAACACCGCTACCGCATCACCCTGGAGCACCTGGCAACGCCAAAACAAGGCGAGCCGACCCATGCCGCCATCGGTTTTGAAACCGGCAACCACGACGATCTGTTTACGATCGTCGACAAGGTGCGCAGCAAGAACCAGTTTGACGCCGATGCTGCAGCTTCGCTGGCGCTGGGCTTGAAGCTGTTTACCGAAGTGATGCTGAAAAATCGCAGCCATCCGCTATTCGCAGATATCAATCAGCCCATGCGCGATTTCATCCAGAAACTGAAGGCGCTGCCGCAAGCGGATGCGCAAACGCTGCCAGCGCTGGCGCCGGAAACACAGGATTAACAAGGAAACCGGGCGGGACGCCGCGCCGGTTATTTGAATGCAAGTACGCGGGCCCCGGATGATTTTCGTATGACCGAAAATCATCCGGGGCCCGCTTTGTGTTTACTGCCTCGCTGCAGTCGGCGGCAGGGTGTTATTCGCGAGCCGGCGCAATCATCTCGGCATAGTCATACAGCGCGCCAAGAATTTCTTCGCCGCGCTCGTCCGCCGATTCCGACAACTTGTCTATCTCTTCAAACAGCATCTCGACCGTGCGCGCCTTGCCTTCGCCGTCGAACAGGCGCGCCACCCGGTGTTCTTCCCAGCGCTGCCGGTCTTCCGCGGCCAGCGTCTCAGGGAAATTCCGGGCCCGGTAGCGGAACGCCAGTTCTTCCAGGCGCTGGTCGTCGAAACTGATGCGGGCAGCCGCCAGTTTTTGCGGCGGCAGGGCGCGCAATTCATTCAGCTTGCGGCGATCGTTATTGCCGACGAAACCGCCGTACAGGTCTTCATCGACATCGCTGGCCGGCTCATCGGGACGCTGGAACACCTGGCGCCATAAGCCGCTGAGGTCGGGAGCCCGCGCCGCGATCTCGGCATGGCGCAGCGCCAGCGGGATATCGGTGCCCCAGCGCGCCGCCATGTCGGCCGACAGCGTTTGCAATTTATTGATCACCATCGGCGATTTGTTCAGGTGCACCGATTTCAAGGGCAGGCGGGTTACGCCTTCGGGCAGGTCGGCAGCCTTGCTGAACAGCCGGGTGCGCACGGTATCCGCATCCAGGGAAAACAGTTCGCTTGGATCGAACGCCAGGTCCCAGGCCAGGATTTCATTTTTGTTGGTGGGATGCACGCCGAGCGGCCACATGACGGCCAGGCAGCCGTGTTCGGCCGGGAACATGCCGGAAATATGCAGGAACGGCCGCGGCGTCGGCAAACCGATTTCAGCGCCGGCGCGGTCTTTCTTGTGCAGGGCCAGGCAGAAATCGAATAGCCGTGGCTGGTGTTGCCGTATCAGCCTTGCGAGGCCGATGGTGGCCCGCACGTCGGACAGCGCATCGTGCGCGGCTTCATGGCTGAGGCCGTTGGCGGCGGTCAGGTGTTCCAGGCGGAAACTCGGCCGTCCCTCATCGTTCACCGGCCATTGGATGCCCTCGGGGCGCAAGGCGTAGGCGGTGCGCACCACATCCAGGATGTCCCAGCGGCCGCACTGGTTCTGCCATTCGCGCGCATAGGGATCGATCAGGTTGCGCCAGAACAGGAAACGCGTGACCTCGTCGTCGAAGCGGATCGTGTTGTAGCCGACGCCGATTGTGCCGGGTTCGGAAAACGCTTTCTCGATCTGGGCCGCGAACTGGTATTCGGGAACGCCGCGCTCCAGGCATTGCTGCGGCGTGATGCCGGTGATCAGGCAGGACTGCGGGTCCGGCAAGAAGTCATTTGCTGGTTGGCAATACAGCATGAGCGGTTCGCCGATTTCGTTCAGTTCGGCGTCCGTGCGGATTGCCGCGAATTGGGCCGGGCGGTCACGCCGCGGCTGGACGCCGAAAGTTTCGTAGTCGTGCCAGAGGAAGGTATGCGTGGACATGGAGGGCTAAATGCTTGAGGGAGGTGCAGCAGTTTACAGGCATCTTTCCATGCCTGTATAGCAGTTTTACAACGCTTTAGGCCAAATCGTAAGCCCAGCCAAAATAGGGCTTTTAGCCCCTTAAATTCACAAAACTGATAACTGCTATTGGCAATCGAAATTGGATAATTGATGGGGAAACGCTATTCTGGTTGTGCGACGCAACAATTGGCTTGCGGTGAACGCAAAACGAAAGAGGAATACATCATGTCTACAATGACTATCAGCAACAGTTCTAGCATCTCCCGTCCAGCTGCTTCGGCCCAAGCCCAAGCTGCCGGCGTCCTGGCCAGCATCGCTGCATTTTTCAAGCGCGTCGGCACTGCCTACGAGCGTTCGGAAGCGGCACGCAAGGAAGCTTACCTGGCAGAAGCCGTCGACCTGTATGACCTGGAATACCGCATGCAACGCCTGGACCGTGAAAGCGCCCAGACTGCAGCATGGATCAAGGGTTTCTAAGCATCACGTCGGGTATTACGGCAGCGCGATGCCGGCAGTAAGCAAGCTGCAAGTGTTTGCGGCAAGAAGTAGTTTCAGTACCCTGCAGTAGTTCGTCTTTATCGCTGCGTAGCAGTCGGGCATCCCGCCGGCATTGGCCGTCAGACCGGGTTGCCCTGCTGCTCACACAGTGCATGCCTTGTCACATCTCCCAGCTACGAATTCAGTGCTTCAGTGCGATTCCGTCAACAGCGTGAAATGCTCGACGGTGGGCGCCACGGCAAAAAACGGCCCGACCAGCGCGCGCCATTCGGCAAAGGCCGGCGATTCGCGGAAATCCACGGTATGGTTTTCCAGCGTCTGCCAGGAAATCGTCAGCACATAGCGTTCCGGCGATTCAATTCCCTTGTGTATCTTGAAACCGGAAAATCCTTTGGCTTTGCTGATGACTTGTTCGATTCCGCGCTGGATCGCGGCGTCGAATTCCTGTTGTTTACCGGGCTGGATGCGGATATCGGCTAATTCGAGAATCATGGTGGTTCCATCGTTTTGGTTGGCGGGACGGGAATTGTCGCATTTTTAGACAAACCAGGCGGCAATCAACCTTTGTGGATTCCCCTCCCATTGACTATGCTGAGTGTATACACAGTCATAGGAGGCCATCATGTTGGGTAGACAACGACTATATTTCATGTTGCCGGA
Source organism: Collimonas rhizosphaerae (assembly GCF_038896935.1). Classification (NCBI taxonomy): domain Bacteria; kingdom Pseudomonadati; phylum Pseudomonadota; class Betaproteobacteria; order Burkholderiales; family Oxalobacteraceae; genus Collimonas; species Collimonas rhizosphaerae. The sequence goes on along the minus strand of NZ_JBANDC010000002.1, from coordinate 436,056 downwards.
CGTTTCCAGCGCACGCAGCACACTAGACGAGTTGCTGCTGGCCAGGGTGGGGATTCGGCACATTCACTTCTGGGCTGCGGACGGCACACTGCCGGCCGATATGCCTGAGGCCAATGTGTTTCATAAAACCGACCTTGCCAACGGCGCCGAGATCGGTTTGCTGGCCGGCGGCGTGATAGGTCTGCTGCTGGGCATGTGGCTAGTGTATTTCCCGCCGGAGTGGGTGCACCTGAACTGGCTGGCGCTGGTGGCGCTGACCTTGGCCGGCGCGGTGCTCGGCAGCTGGATGTCGGGGATGGCTGCGGCGGCGCTGCCTAATTCCCGCCTGAAGGCGTTCCATGCCGGGATCGACGAGGGCAAGATCCTGCTCCTGATCGACGTGCCGTTCAAACGGGTGCCGGCGATAGAGGAGTTGATTGAAAAGCGTCACCCGGAAGCCGCTTTCTCTGGAGTGGAAAAGCATCTTCCTGTCTTCCCGTAGTAAATGCATCGGACTAGCGACAAAAAAACACCGGCCATCGCGCCGGTGTTTTTTTATGCAAATCGCAAGACATTTCTTTCCTGATCTCGATTGTTATTTTGCGGCGGGCTTCGTACACTAGCTTGCGGTAAAAAAACAAAATCAATCATACGTTTTACGCTGCCGGTTGCGCCTGGCTTACGCCTCATGCGGCGCCGGCAGGCAGGTAAATCGACATACAGAGAGGAAATTCATGGCGGCTTCTTATTTTCCCAAATGGCGCCTGCGCGCCAGCATGGCGGACGGGCAGGGCCAGGTCATCGCTGCCGACGAACGCTTGCCATGGCCGCAGACTTTCGCCATGGGGGTGCAGCACGTTGTCGCGATGTTCGGTTCGACCGTGCTGGCGCCGCTGCTCATGGGTTTCGATCCGAACCTGGCGATTTTCATGTCCGGCATCGGCACCTTGCTGTTCTTCGTGCTGGTCGGCGGCCGGGTGCCGAGTTATCTCGGCTCCAGCTTTTCTTTCATCGGCCTGGTGATTGCCGTCAGCGCCTATGGCGGCCATGGCCTCAATCCCAACCTCGGCGTAGCGCTGGGCGGCATCATTGCCTGCGGCGTGCTGTACGCGCTGATCGGCCTGCTGGTGATGGCGATCGGCACGCGCTGGATCGAGACCCTGATGCCGCCGGTGGTGACCGGTGCGGTCGTTGCGGTGATCGGGCTCAACCTGGCGCCGATTGCGGTAAAGGGCGTCAGCGGCAACAACTTCGACGCCTGGATGGCGCTGGGGACGGTGCTGTGCGTGGGCGGCGTCGCCGTGTTTGCGCGCGGCATGCTGCAGCGGCTGCTGATACTGGTCGGCCTGATGCTGGCGTATGTGATTTATGCGTTGCTGACCAACGGCGCGGGTCTTGGCAAGCCGATTGATTTTGGCATCGTTGCGCAAGCTGCGTGGTTCGGCATCCCGCATTTCTCCGCACCGGTATTCAAGGCCGACGCCATGGCTTTGCTGGCGCCGATCGCGATTATCCTGGTGGCGGAAAACCTTGGCCATATCAAGGCGGTGGCTGCCATGACCGGGCAAAACCTGGACAAATACATGGGCCGCGCTTTCGTCGGCGACGGCTTGGCGACGATCGTCTCCGGCAGCGTCGGCGGCACCGGCGTCACCACTTACGCGGAAAACATCGGCGTGATGGCGGTCACCAAGATCTATTCGACGCTGGTGTTCGTGGTGGCGGCTTGCCTGGCCATCATCCTGGGCTTTTCGCCGAAATTCGGCGCCGTGATCCAGACCATTCCGGGTGCGGTGCTGGGTGGCGTGTCGATCGTGGTGTTCGGTTTGATCGCTGTGTCAGGGGCGCGTATCTGGGTCGAGAACAAGGTTGATTTCTCTAACAACCGCAACCTGATTGTGGCGGCCGTGACCCTGGTGCTGGGAGCCGGCGACTTTACCTTGAAGCTCGGCCAGTTCTCCCTGGGCGGCATCGGCACCGCGACTTTCGGCGCGATCATCTTGCATGCCTTGCTGCGCGAAAAGAAATCCTGAGACGGATTGCAACCGCAAAAAAGCTGCGCATTGCGCAGCTTTTTTTGTTGCTACCAGGCTTGCTTGGCGACCTTCGCCGTGGTCTTTACCGCAACGGCGGGTTCGAATTCCATACGCAGGCTTTTCATCAGGCAAACCATGTACAGCACCAGCACCACGGAAAACGGCAACGACGCCAGCACGATCGTGGTTTGTATCGCGCTGATGTTATCCGCGAACATCAGGCCGACGGTGACCGCCATGATCAGCGCCGACCAGAAAATGCGCAGCCAGTGCGGCGCATCGGCATCGTCGTCGGCGCCGCGCACCGACAGGTTGGCCAGCATCACGGCGCCCGAATCGGCCGGCGTCAGGAACAGCACGAAGCCGACGAAAATCGCCACGCCCGACATGGCGGTGCCGAACGGGTAGTGCGCCAGCAGCTTGTACATGGTCATGGCCGGCTGTTCCAGCGCTGCCCGGCTCAACTCGGCTGCGCCGTGGCTGATCAGCAGGTCCAGCGCGCTGTTGCCGAACACCGACAGCCACACCAGGGTGAACGCCAGCGGCAGCAGCAGTACGCCGGTGACCACTTCCCGGATAGTGCGTCCGCGTGAAATGCGGGCAATGAACAGGCCGACAAATGGCGCCCAGGAAATCCACCAGGCCCAGTAGAACAGGGTCCATTTGCCGAGCCAGTCGCTCGGCCGGTCATAGGCATACAGGTCAAACGTCTTGCCGACGAAGTTGCTGACGTAGTCGCCCAGGTTCTGGATCATGGCGTTCAGCAGATGCAGCGTCGGTCCCATCGACAGCACAAAAACCAGCAAGCTTGCAAACAGCACGACGTTCAGGTTCGACAGGCGCCGGATGCCGGTTTCGACGCCGGAGACCGCCGCCAGGGTCGCCACGATGGTCATCACGATGATCACCGCCAGCAGCGTGCCGTGGCTGTTTTGCAGGCCGAACAGGTGTTCCAGGCCGGCGCTGATCTGCAGCGATCCTATGCCCAGGTTGCTGACCAGGCCCAGCACGGTCACCACGATGCCGAAACAATCGACGGCGTGGCCGGCGGCGCCGTGGACGCGTTCGCCGAGCAGGGGATACAAGGCGGTGCGCAAAGCCAGCGGCTGCTTGTGGCGGTAGGCAAAGTAGCCCAGCGCCACCGCGATCAAGGCATAGATGGCCCAGCCGTGCAGGCCCCAGTGGAGGAAGGTCAGGGTCATCGCCTGGCTTGCCGCCGCCGGTGTCGCTGCCGTTCCCTGGGGTGGGTACAGGTAATGCGTCAACGGTTCCGAGGCGCCGAAATAGAGCAGGGAAATGCCGATGCCGGAAGAAAACAGCATGCCGGCCCAGGCGCCGTAGCTGAAGGCCGGCTGTTCGTCATCCGCCCCCAGTTTTATCTTGCCGTAAGGAGATGCGGCAAGCCAGACGATGAAACCAAGGTAAGCGGCCACTACCAGCATGTAGTACCAGCCGAAGCTGCTGGCCAGGGTCGCTTGCGCGCTCGACAGCCAGGCGGTGGATGCCTGCGGGAAGGCGATGATGATGGCGGTGAAGGCAATGATCAGGATTGCCGAAGAGAAGAAGACGGGGCGGTTGAGCCGTGTCTTCATGGATGGCCGATGGCTGACGGCTGATGCTGGGGTGCTCATTTGATCTGCCCGCGGAATGCCGGTTTTGCTGCCTGGCCTGACTGTCTCATTGTCTTTGTGCTTGATTGATGTTGCATTTAAATAAACCTCATTCCGATTCTGTTGCCGGGCTTCTGGCCTGATTTTGTTTTCTTTTGTTTTCATAAGGAAAACATTTTGCTATCAATGACACCTTGGATTTAAATTGATTGAACGTCCAATCAATTTAAATTATACTGAATTTAGGCAGCGGATGGCAGGCCGCTTTGCGCGAATGTTTTGAGGGGAAGTGCGTTGAGGAAAAAAAACGAGATGCTGCCGCTGCGCCGCAAGCAGCTGATCCAGGCCACGCTGGAAGTGATCGACCGGGTCGGCCTGGCTGACGCCACCATTGCCTTGATTGCCAGGCAGGCCGGTTTGTCGACCGGCATCATCAGCCATTATTTCGGCGACAAGAGCGGTCTGCTCGAAGGCACCATGCGCCAGATCCTGCGCGATTTAAGGGAAGACACCCTGCGCCGCCGCAGCGAACTGGCAGAAGACACCGCCGCCGCCCATTTGCGCGCCATCGTCGACGCCAACTTCAACGACAGCCAGGTCAGCGGCCCTGTCATGAAAACCTGGCTGGCATTCTGGTCGTCCAGCATGCACCAGGAATCGCTGCGCAGGCTGCAGCATGTGAATGACCAGCGCCTGCGCTCCAACCTGTGCTGCCAGTTTTTGCGCGAACTGCCGTTGCCGCAAGCGCGCCACGCTGCCCGCGGGCTGGCGGCGATGATCGACGGCTTGTGGCTGCGCGGCTCCTTGTCGGGCAAGACCTTCGACGCCGACGCAGCGCGGCAGCTGGCCTACGAATACCTGGATTACCAATTGGCAAAGAAAAGCAACGCCACTGCAAGCGCTGCAGCCGCCTGATCTTTGACCTACCTGATAGCAACCCGTTGAGGAGAATCCCCATGCCTGTTTTCAAGCAGCAGCAACTTTATATCGGCGGCCGCCGCGTTGACGCCAGCGGCAGCGATACTTTCCAGACCATCAATCCCGCCAATGGCGAAGTGCTGGCAGAAGTCCAGCGCGCCACCAAGGCTGACGTCGACCGCGCCGTCGCCAGCGCCCGACAAGGCCAGCGCGTGTGGGCCGCACAGACCGCCATGCAGCGCTCGCGTGTATTGCGTCGCGCAGTAGCGATCCTGCGCGAGCGCAACGATGAACTGGCCGAACTGGAAACCCTGGATACCGGCAAGGCGCTGTCGGAAACGCGCGCCGTCGACATCGTCACCGGCGCCGACGTGCTGGAATATTATTCCGGCCTGGTGCCGTCGATCGAAGGCACGCAGATCCCCTTGCGTGAAAGCGCGTTTGTCTACACCCGGCGCGAGCCGCTCGGCGTGGTGGCCGGCATCGGCGCCTGGAATTATCCGATCCAGATCGCCCTGTGGAAATCGGCGCCGGCGCTGGCGGCCGGCAATGCGATGATTTTCAAGCCTAGCGAAGTGACGCCGCTGAGCACGCTCAAGCTGGCTGAAATCTATACCGAAGCGGGTTTGCCGGACGGCGTCTTCAATGTGCTGACTGGCAGCGGCCGCGAAGTCGGCACCTGGCTCACCGAGCATGCCGGCATCGAAAAGATCTCGTTCACCGGCGGCACCGCGACCGGCAAGAAAGTCATGGCCAGCGCCTCCAGCTCGACGCTGAAGGAAGTGACCATGGAACTGGGCGGCAAGTCGCCGCTGATCGTGTTTGCCGACGCCGACCTGGAACGCGCCGCCGATGTCGCCGTGATGGCGAATTTCTACAGCTCGGGCCAGGTGTGCACCAACGGCACCCGGGTGTTTGTCCACAGCTCGGTCAAGCAAGCGTTCGAAGCCAAGGTGCTGGAACGGGTAGCGCGCATCCGCCTCGGCAATCCGCTCGAGATGAACACCAATTTTGGTCCGCTGGTCAGTTTCCCGCACATGGACAGCGTGCTGTCTTACATCGAATCCGGCCTGGCCGAAGGCGCGCGCCTGCTGGCCGGCGGCAAGCGCGAAGTCGGCGGCGCCTATGCCAGCGGCGCTTATGTGCAGCCTACCGTGTTCACCGACTGCCGCGACGACATGAAGATCGTGCGCGAAGAAATCTTCGGCCCGGTCATGAGCATCCTGTCTTTTGAAGAAGAGGATGAAGTGATCCGGCGCGCCAACGACACCGAGTACGGCCTGGCGGCCGGCCTGATGACGGAAAACCTGAGCCGCGCGCATCGCGTCATCCACCAGCTGGAAGCCGGCATCTGCTGGATCAACACCTGGGGCGAATCGGCGGCCGAGATGCCGGTCGGCGGTTACAAGCAATCCGGCGTCGGCCGCGAAAACGGCTTGGCCACGCTGGAGCACTACACCCGCATCAAGTCGATTCAAGTGGAGCTGGGCGCTTACGCCTCGGTGTTCTGAGCGCCGTTGCAACGCTACCGCCCACGTCTCACAACGATGCCGCCGAGCCGGCATCGGCAGGAAGGATCATCATGCAGCAAGCAAAAGAATACGATTACATCATCATCGGCGCCGGCTCGGCCGGCAATGTCCTGGCTACGCGCCTGACCGAAGACGCGGATGCCAGCGTGCTGTTGCTGGAAGCCGGCGGTCCCGACTACCGCTTCGATTTCCGCACCCAGATGCCGGCGGCGCTGGCGTTTCCGCTGCAAGGACGGCGTTACAACTGGGCTTATGAAACCGATCCCGAGCCGCACATGGACAACCGCCGCATGGAGTGCGGCCGCGGCAAAGGCCTGGGCGGCTCGTCGCTGATCAACGGCATGTGCTACATCCGCGGCAATGCGCTGGATTACGATCACTGGGCCACGCGGGAAGGACTGGAAAACTGGTCTTACCTGGATTGCCTGCCGTACTTCAAGAAGGCTGAAACGCGCGACATCGGCGGCAACGACTACCACGGCAGCGACGGCCCGGTCAGCGTGACCACGCCGAAGAGCGGCAACAACGTGCTCTACCACGCGATGGTGGAAGCCGGCGTGCAAGCCGGTTACCCGCGCACCGATGACCTCAACGGTTACCAGCAGGAAGGTTTCGGTCCGATGGACCGCACCACTACGCCGCAAGGGCGGCGCGCCAGCACTGCGCGCGGCTACCTGGACCAGGCGCGGGCAAGGTCCAACCTGACGATTGTGACGCATGCGCTGACCGATCGCATCCTGTTCTCAGGCAAGCGTGCCGTCGGCGTCGCTTACCTGCACAACGACCAGCCGCAAACCGCGCAAGCGCGGCGCGAAGTGCTGCTGTGTTCGGGCGCGATCGCTTCGCCGCAAATCCTGCAGCGCTCCGGCGTCGGTCCGGCTGCGCTGCTGCGCCAGCATGATATTCCCGTGGTGCTGGATTTGCCGGGCGTCGGCGCCAACCTGCAAGACCACCTGGAAATCTACCAGCAGTACGAATGCAAGCAGCCGGTCTCGCTGGCGCCGGCATTGAAGCCGTGGAACCAGCCGCAAATCGGCGCCGAGTGGCTGCTGATGGGCAGCGGCATCGGCGCCAGCAACCAGTTCGAGGCCGGCGGTTTCATCCGCAGCGACGACAGCTTCGAGTGGCCGAATATCCAGTATCACTTCCTGCCGGTAGCGATCAACTATAACGGCAGCAACCCGATCAAGGTGCACAGCTTCCAGGCCCACATGGGCTCGATGCGTTCGCCCAGCCGCGGCCGGGTCCACCTGCGCTCGAAAGACCCGCGCCAGCATCCGAGCATCCTGTTCAACTACATGTCGACCGAGCAGGACTGGCAGGAATTCCGCAACGGTATCCGCATCACGCGCGACATCATTGCGCAGCAGGCGTTGTCTGCCTATGCCGGCCGCGAAATTTCACCGGGAGCGCAGGTGCAGACCGATGCTGAGCTCGATGCCTTCGTGCGCCGGCATGCTGAAACCGCTTTTCATCCATCCTGTTCCAACGCCATGGGATATGACGAAATGGCGGTGGTGGATAACCAGGGCCGGGTGCATGGCTTGCAAGGCCTGCGTGTGGTGGATGCATCGATCATGCCGCAGATCACCACCGGCAACCTGAATGCGCCGACCATCATGATCGCGGAAAAAATCGCCGACTGCATCCGCGGCCGGCAACCGCTGCCGCGGGTGGAGGTGCCGTATTTCGTCGCTGGCGGCAAGCCGGCACGGCAGGGCTGACCGAGGCGGAGCCATGACGGCGCCGCTGCCGCATCAGCGCTGTTGAAAGACAGCGAATATCAATGCCGCCGCAGCGTAGGCAATGCCCGCCAGGCAGACGCCGCTCCAGCCGCCGGCGACCCAGGCCAGCGCCGCGCTGGCCGCGCCTAGCGCGCCGCCGATAAAGAAAATGCCGACGAACAAACCGTTCAAGCGTCCCCGCGCTTCCGGCTGCAGCAGGTTGATGGCGCGCCGGCCCAGTGTCTGGTCGGTGGTCACGCCGGCGTCCAGCCCGATGGCGGCCAGCACCAGCATGCCCAGCGCCAGCCACGGATGGATGGAAATGGCGAAACCGCCCCATCCGGCGCCGGCCACGCCAGCCAGCAACAACGCCCCTATCATCAGCAGGTGTGCTGCCAAGGTCGCCTGGCGGGTCCAGCCGCGGTCGCCGATACGGCCGGCCAGCGGCGCAACGATGGCGCCCGCCGCGCCTGCCAGCGCGAACAGGGCGATGTGGCGCTGGTTCATGTTGAACGGCTGCTGCGTCAGGAGCAGGGCGACCGCGGTCCAGAACAGGCTGAAAGCAGCCATGGCAAGCGCGGCGGTCAGCGCGCGCCGGCGCAGTACCGGCTGGCTGCGCAGCAAGCTCCACAGCGACCTGATCAAGGCCGGATAAGACAGGATGGCGGCGGGCTGGCGCAGCGGCAGCGTACGCCTCAGGGTGATCGCAACCACGGTTACCGAAACGGCCAGCACAAGATACAGCAGGCGCCAGCCGCCGGCATCCACCAGCAGGCTGGCCAATGGCCGCGACAGCAGGATGCCCAGCATCAGGCCGCTCATGACGTTGCCTACCACCTTGCCGCGATGCGCCTCGCAAGCCATCAGCGCCGCCAGCGGCACCATGATCTGGATCGCGCTGGAGGCAGCGCCCGCCAGGAAGATCGCCAGCAGGAACAGCCAGCCGGAAGTCGACAGCGTGGCCGCTGCCAGCGCCAGCGCGCAGCACATCAGCAAGCGCACGATCAGGCGCCGGTTTTCCAGCAGGTCGGCGAGCGGCACCAGCAGCACCAGGCCGGCGGCGTAACCGAGCTGCGGCAGCATGGCGACCATGCCGCTCAGCCGCGCATCCAGGCCCAGTGCCGCGGCGATAGGGCCTATCAGGGTCTGGGTTGCGAATAAATTGATGACGGTAATGCCGACCGCGGCAGCGAACAGCAGTTGCAGCCCGGTCGAGATGCCATCGCCGGCGATGCGTGCGGCACTCGTCTTGGAGGCAGGGTAGGGAACGGTTGAGGGGAGTCGAGGGGTATTCATCGCATTCTTCCCAGGGGAGGGGGGGGCAGGTTTTCAATGGGGTGATTGTGCATCGTCGATATTTATGCTACAAGTGAATTATCATCATAAATATTATGCGAGTTTGTTTGTGAATACCCATGACATCGAAGCGTTCGTCGCCGTGGTCGAGACCGGCTCCATTGTTGCCGCGGCGACTCGCCTGCACCTGACCCAGCCCGGCATCAGCCGTCGCGTGCAAAGCCTGGAAGAGCGGCTGGGAGTGGCGCTGCTTGAGCGGCAGTCGAAGCCGCTCAAGCCGACTGCGGCCGGGCGCGAGGTCTACCAGCGCGGCCGCCGCGTGCTGGGATCGGTGGCGGATCTGCTGGCGGGCGTCGAACCCGGTTCGGAAGCGAGCGGCGAATTCCGGCTTGGGGTGGCGCCCTTCGTGGCTGAACTGGCGCTGGCCCAGCCTATCGACAGGCTGCGCAGCGAATTCGCCAGGCTGGCTTTGCGCATTACAACCGGCTGGTCGCCGTCGCTGCTGACCCTGCTGGAAAGCAATGCGATCGACGCCGCTGCGGTAGTGCTGCCGGACGACGTGATGCCGCCTGCCACGCTGACCACGCATTTGCTTTGCCATCAGATCCCGCTGATCGTGGCGCACAGGGAAGCGCCCATGCGCAAGGGCAGCTTGTCATTGCAGGAACTGGCGACGCAATCCTGGGTGCTGAGCCAGGACGGCTGCGGCATACGCCGCTCGATCCGGCATGCGCTGGATGCGGCGCGTTTGCCGGTGGATATTGCGGTGGAGACTTATGGCAGCGAGCTGCAATTGTCGCTGGTGGCGCGCGGCGTCGGCATCGGCATGGTGATGCCGGGCGCCCTGGCGCGCAGCGCGTTCCGCGAGCAGTTGCGGGTGTTGCAGGTGCCGCAATTCAAGGGGGGAGTGAATACATGGCTGGCGCACGCCCGGGCGCCGGGGCGGCTGGCCGCGCCGATCGAGCGCTTGCGGCAGGACATGAGCGCGATGCTGGAGGCGGAGGAACAGCTGCCGCTTTGAACGGCCAGGCAAGATTAGCGCTGGCTGAGCAATTTTTGCCTGACGGACGCCGGTATCTCGGCGGACAAGGATTGGTGGCCGCGGCTGGCGCGCGCCAGTGCAACTGCGTTTATCAAAGCGCTTCGCCGTGATTCAGGCGCGGCACCCGAAAAAAAGCCCCGTTCAAGTAAGAACGGGGCTTTTTTCGTTAGTTTTTCAGGCAGGACAGATGAGGACCAGCCGCCGGCTTAATAAGCGCCCATGAAGTCACGCTTGCCGACTTCCACGCCGTTGTGGCGCAGGATGTCATACGCAGTGGTCACATGGAAGAAAAACTGCGGCAGGCCGTAGCCCAGCAGATAAGTCTGGCCGCTCAGCTTCTTTTCTTTCGGCGTGCCGGGCCGCAAGACGATTTCCAGCGTTTCGCTGCCGTCGATCTGCGCTGCGGTCAGGCCGTCGATGAATGCCAGCGTCTTCTGGATGCGGGCGTGCAGATCGGCGAAAGTCAGTTCGCTGTCTTCATACGCAGGAACTTCGGCGCCTGCCAGGCGGGCCGGCACGCTCTTGGCGAAATCGGCAGCGATCTGCACCTGGCGCAGCAGCGGGAACATGTCCGGGAACAGGCGCGCCTGCAGGAACGCATTGGGATCGATCTTCTTTTCGGCTGCGTGCGCTTCGGCCTTTGCCAATACGTCGTTGAGTGCGCTGAGCATCTGCTTGAAGACAGGAATCGAGGCGCTGTACATGGAAATGGTCATGGTGTTCCTTGGTTGGTTGTAGCTTGGTGTCCGGGAAAGGTGGCGTGATTATAGTACTTGCGTGCCGGGCCTGCTGCTCGCGCTACGTATGTTCAAAGCCCCAGCAGCCTTTTCTTGGTGCTGATCCATTCCGAACGCGAAATCAGCCCCTGCTTGTATTGCTCCGCCAGCCTGTCCAGCTGCTCAAAATCCACGGGAGCGCGGGTGATTGCCTGCGAAGCCGCGATCTTTTTCTCGATCTCGGTTTTCAGGTTGGCGAATCGGGTGAATTGCCGGTGGTTGAACAGCACCGTGTTTTCGTCGCCGGCGGCGCGGATCAGGGTGTCGTCGCCTTGCTTGCCGGCGCTCAGGTAGAAGCGGATATAGCCGTTGGTCAGCAGGCCCGGCAACTGGATGCGGACCGCGCTCAGGGCCGACACGGGGATGTCCTTTTCACTATTGCGCGACTGTGTCAGGCGCGCCATGGCGCCGGCGCGTTTTATCTGGACGCGGTCGCTGAGCAGGATTACCTGGCCGTTGATGCCCCGTACCTGCATCTCCACCTGTATGACAGCTTGGTTCACGTCTGCTACTTTCTGGTTCACGATCTTCTCAGGCAATGACTATTGTTGTATTTACATCGGATAATGTAACACTACCGCCACAATGAATAAAGACGCCGGACCGGATTTCCGGTGCGACGTCTTTTTCTTCAGTGTTCAGGAGTGTTATTTGCCCCAGCTGTCTTTCAAGGTAACAGTGCGGTTGAACACCAGTTTGCCAGGCTGCGAATCAACCCGGTCGGCGATGAAATAGCCGTGCCGTTCGAACTGGTAGCGCTCTTCGGCCTTGGCGTCTTTCAAGCCCGGTTCCAGGTAGGCGGTGATCACTTTCTTGGCGTCCGGATTCAATGCCGCCTTGAAGTCCTTGCCGCCGGCGTCCGGATGGGGATCAGTGAACAGGCGGTCGTACAGGCGCACTTCGGCCTCGATCGCATGCGCCACGCTGATCCAGTGAATGTTACCTTTGACCTTGTAGTTGGCGCTGCCTTCGGTGCCGCTCTTGCTGTCCGGGAAATAGGTGCAGTGGACCGCAATCACCTTGCCGTCGGCATCTTTATCGAAGCCGGTGCATTCGACCACGTAACCGTGACGCAGGCGCACCCGGCTGCCCGGCTTGTCGGCGCTCGGCGGGAACAGGCGGAAATACCCTTTGACCGGGGTTTCCATGAAATCTTCCTGCTCTATCCACAGCGTTTTGCTGATCGGGAAATGGCGCAGCGCGGTAGCGTGTTCCGGATGGGCCGGCGGATAGACCGGCGCATGGCAGGCCACGGTTTCTCCTTCCGGGAAATTGTCGATGATCAGCTTCAGCGGCTGCAGCACGGCGCTGGCGCGCGGCGCCTTGGGATCGAGGTCTTCGCGCAGGGCGCCTTCCAGCGAACTCATGTCGATCCAGCCGTCGGACTTGGTGACGCCGGTGCGGTCGCAGAACAATTGCAGCGATTCCGGCGTAAAGCCGCGGCGCCGGATGCCGACCAGGGTCGGCATGCGCGGATCGTCCCAGCCGTCGACGATGCCTTCGTCCACCAGCTGGCGCAGCTTGCGTTTGCTGGTGATCACATAGGTAACGTTGAGGCGCGAGAATTCATACTGGTGCGGCACCGGTTTTTGCAGGAAGCCGGCGCCGCTCAGGTGTTCCAGCAGCCAGTCGTAGAACGGGCGGTGGTCCTGGAACTCCAGGGTGCAGATCGAATGCGAAATGTTTTCCAGCGCGTCTGAAATCGGATGCGTGTAGTCGTACATCGGATAGATGCACCACTTGTCGCCGGTACGGTGGTGATGGGCATGGCGGATCCGGTAGATCGCCGGGTCGCGCAGGTTCATGTTGGGCGACGCCATGTCGATCTTGGCGCGCACGATGTGCTCGCCATCCTTGAATTCGCCGGCTTTCATGCGGCGGAACAGGTCGAGCGACTCTGCGGCCGAGCGGTTGCGGAACGGCGAATCCTTGCCCGCCTCGCCGAAATTGCCGCGGTTGGCAGCCATCTGTTCGGCGCTTTGACTGTCGACGTAAGCCAAGCCCGCGGTGATCAGGTATTCCGCCATTTCATACAGCTTGTCGAAGTAGTTGCTGGCGAAGTACAAATGCTCGCCGCTGCTGTCCGTCCAGTCGAAACCCAGCCAGCGGACGCTGTCGATGATGGTGTCGACGTATTCCTGTTCTTCCTTTTCAGGATTGGTGTCGTCGAAACGCAGGTGGCAGCGGCCGGCGTAATCGCGCGCCAGGCCGAAGTTGACGCAGATCGACTTGGCGTGGCCGATGTGCAGGTAGCCGTTGGGCTCCGGCGGGAAACGGGTGACTACCTGCGGCAACGGCTGACCCTGGCTGTCCTTGCGCTCGGCGTAGGCGCCGGCGGTCAGGTCGGTTTCGATGATGCCGCGCAAGAAATTGGACGAGGCTGGTGCAGGTGGGGTATGGCCGTTGGTGTGGTCGTTGCTCATGGAGGATCTGTTTATACGCTTTGCTGAATGAGGATATGACTCATTTTACCGTAGCGTGGCGCTTTGCAGGCGCGACCTGAGGGATTTTGTTGCACTGCGGTTTTGCGGCCGGCAAGGGGGTGCTGGGCGAATGACGTTTGTTGCTAAAAATGCCATTGTGGTCTGCTTGCCGAAAAATGCGGTCCGTTACATCTGCCTGAACAAATGGGCAAATACACGGCTCACCGCCACGCTTTCGCTGCGGCCGCGCAACTTCAGCGACAATTTCCCGCTTTCATCGCGCGTCGCCACCTGGATGAACTGGTGGTTGACGATGGTGCCGCGGTGCACCTGCCAGAATTGCCGGCTGTCGAGCTGCGGCAGCAACTCCTTGAGGCTGGTGCGTATCAGCGACTCGTTTTCGGCGGTGACCACATTGATGTATTTGTCGCTGGCTTCGAAATAGATCACTTCGCCTATCGGGATCATGCGGATCTGGTTGCCGACCGCGGCCCGGATCATGGTCAGCGGCGCGGCGCCGGCCTTGGGCTGCATGTTGCGCAATTGGCCGATCAGGCTATCCAGCGCTGCATTGCTGCCGTTGTCCTGTTGCAGGTGCTGCTGCAGGCGGGCGACGGTCTTGCCCAGGCGGGCGTCGCTGATCGGCTTCAGCACGTAGTCGGCGGCGGCCTGCTCGAAGGCGCTGACAGCATATTCGTCATAGGCGGTGACAAACACGATCAGTGGAAAGGCTTCGTTCTCCGGCCAATCCTCGGCCAGCTCCTGGGCTGCTTCGAGCCCGGTTTTGCCGGGCATCTTGATGTCCAGGAACAGGATGTCCGGACGCAGCCGGAGGGTTTGCTCGACTACCGCCTGGCCGTTGTCGACGCTGGCGATGATCTGCAGTTCCGGCCACAGGCGCTGTAACGCTTGCTGCAGGGCGGCAGCCAGGATCGGTTCGTCTTCGGCAATCAGGGCGCGCAAACTGGAGGAGTTGGTCATGGCAGGATGGGCAGTTGGAGTTGTGCGATAACGCCGTGCGGCAGTTTCGGTTTCAGGGTCAGGCTGGCCTGCGCGCCGTACAGCGCCTGCAGGCGTTCATGGATATTGCTGAGGCCGATGTGGCTGGCATGGCTGGCTGGCTGCAGTTGCGGTCCGGCCGTCAGCCCAAGGCCGGTGTCGCTGACGTCGAGCTGCAGCAGCTGGCCTTGGCGGCTGGCGACAACTTCGATCCGGCCGCCTTCGATCTTGGGTTCCAGTCCATGCTTGATGGCGTTTTCCACCAGCGGCTGCAGCAGCATCGGCGCTATCACGGTGTCGCGCAAGGCGGGGGGCAGCTGCAGGTCGAAGCTGAGGCGGTTGCCCATGCGCAGTGACATCAGTTCCAGGTAGGCTTCCATCAGAGCGAATTCCTGCGCCAGCGTGGTCTGTTCGATGCGCGACGAGGACAGCGAAGCGCGCAGGAAATGGATCAGCTGGTCCAGCATCTGCTGCGCCCGCGGCGGATCCAGCGCAATCAGGCTTTGCAGGGTAGCGAGCGTGTTGAACAGCATATGCGGTTCAATCTGCGCTTGCAGCATCTGCAACTGTGCCTGTAACGCCTGTTTCTCGATGCCGACCGAGCGCGCCCTTTCGGTAGCCGCCTGGTTGCGCAATTCTGCCAGCGTGCTGAGGTTCCAGAAGAACAGCGTGGCGCCGATGCAGACCGACACTGTCAGGATCACCAGGCCGAGGCCGCCAACGCTCATGTACATCGAAAAACTATCCACGGGCAGGCCGAGCAGCCAGCTGGCCAGCAGGATGCCGAAGAATAGGGCGAGACTGGAAGCCACCATTGTGAATGCGAGAAAATGCACTTTCCGCAGCATCGCTTTGCGCTGGAACAGATAACGGCCGGTTTCGATGAACAGCAACGCCAGCATGCCGATGCATAGCGAAAACACCAGGTTGGTCCAGAAGAGGTCGTTGATGCGCATCACATAAGTGACGATCAGGGCGCAGATGACGTCGATGCCGACGTTGATGAGCAGGCTGCGCAGCAGGCGCCGGGCCAGCGGCTGGTCATTTTGCGGCAATGCGGTGGTCGGCTTCATGCGTGCGGGTTGTGGTTATGTTTATCTAGTTCTCGTTCTATCATGCGCCGCTTCCATTGCGCGCCCGGAGCGTGCAGGAACACCGCCAAGGCGTGTGATAGTAACCCGATTCCCCAGCCCAGGGCCGGCCAGAATGCCCAGGCATGGCCAGGATTGTGCAGGTAATTCAGCAGCGCCAGGCCGCTGTTGACGATCAGGTAAATCGCCAGGTGCCTGAAAAAGCCGAGTTTGCGCTCGACCCGGTCTTGCGCGTCCTGATAGCTGAGTATGTTGCCGTTCATCGTTGTTCTCCTGTGTGGACATGCTTGGATTCTGAACGCCATGGCCGGCGGCCGACAGCAAAATGCGACGAAACCGGCTCAATTTGTCGCGAATGGCGCCTGCGGCGCGATGGAACAAATCCGGGACAGGATCGGCAGGGCGGGGTGTGCCAAATAAATCGAATCATTTAAGATGGCAGTTCAGGATCAGCAATACAGCTTCCAGTATCTTTTTATGGTTGCCTGATCGTTATTCCAACGTATTTGCTTGAAAGAGAAGAGTTATGTGGCCTTATCCAAAAGTTGTCGCGCATCGCGGCGGCGGCACCCTGGCACCTGAAAATACCCTGGCAGCCATGCGCTGCGGCCTGCAGCTTGGTTTCCATGCGGTCGAATTCGACGTCATGCTGGCGCGCGACGGCGTGCCTGTCCTGATGCACGACGCGGTGTTCGGCCGCACCGTGCGCGGCGTCGGCCGGGTCGCCGATTTCAGCGCGGACGAACTGGCCGCGCTGGACGCCGGCAGCTGGCTGGGGCCGCAGTTTGCCGGCGAGCCGGTATGCACCTATCGCCAGGTGCTGGAGTTTTGCCGGCAGAACGGCATCTGGATGAATGTCGAAATCAAGCCGGCAGAGGGGTTTGAAGTGGAGACCGGGCGCGTGGTAGCCCAGGTCACCGAGGAATTTTTTGCCGCCGAAGTTGCGGCTCACGCGGCCAGCCGGCGCGGCGCCTGGGCCGACCCAGCCTTGCCGTTGCTGTCGTCTTTCTCGTTTGCGGCCTTGCGCGCCGCGCAAGTTGCTGCGCCCGACATACCGCGCGGTTTCCTGACGGACGCCATCGAAGACGACTGGCAAGAGCGGCTGCAGGAGCTGGATGCGGTGGCCCTGCACACCAACCATAAATACCTGTCGCCGATGCAGGCGCAGTCGGTCAGCCAGGCCGGCTACGGTCTGTTCTGCTACACGGTGAACAAGCCGGCGCGGGCCAAGGAAATACTTGGCTGGGGCGTAGACGGTTTCTGTACCGACCGGATCGACCTGATCGGCGCCGATTTTGCCGGCGCGCAGGGCTGAAACGGCTCGTCAGCCGCCGGCAGGAAGCAAGCCAAAAATGGCCGGTAACTTGATGTCAACCAAATCCGCAAGCTGGCGTTAATAGAGTGCAGAACCGAGTTTCAGGCCATGTTCACCGTGCCAAGGCCAATGGTTGATCGTTAGCTTTACTCGTAAAGCACCAAATTTGCTTGTTTTTAAAATAACTGAAAGGAAGTCAAAATGAAGATCAATAAATTGCTGGCTGCCGTCGTCGTCGCTGCTTTCGCTCTGCCAGTCATGGCGCAAAACGCACCTGCCGCAGCACCTGCTCCTGCCGCTCCAGCCGCCGCTCCGGCCGCTGATGCACCTGCTGCAGCACCTGCAAAAAAAATGGGCAAGAAGCATCACCACAAGAAAAGCCACAAGATCGCACCTACACCGGTAAACAAAGGCGCTTAAATAGCGTGCAACACAACTGATATAGGTCGAATCCGGCGCAAATCCGCCTGGATCAACGTCCTCATGTCATTAAAGGCCCGTTGGGAGCGATCCCGGTGGGCTTTTTTCATGCATTGGCGGCAGAATAGCCCGGCAGGTATCACGTATAATCAAAGGTTTGCAAAAGGACATACTCAGGACTTACGCAAAATTGCCCCAGCGGCGTTACTCCTCCTGGCCGTACGCCGTACTGTCTTCGTCGTCGTGCCTTGCTGGGGCAATTTTGCGTAAGTCCTGATATTGCGTCCCTTGCCTTTTTTTCGTTTCATTTTTTGCCCAAGAACATGAACTCAGCCGAAATCCGCGAAAAGTTTCTCAAATTCTTTGAATCCAAAGGCCACACCATCGTGCGCTCGTCGAGCCTGGTGCCAGGCAACGACCCGACCTTGTTGTTTACCAATTCCGGCATGGTGCAGTTCAAGGACGTATTCCTGGGCACCGAAAAGCGCAATTACGTGCGCGCCACCTCGGTCCAGCGCTGCCTGCGCGCCGGCGGCAAGCACAACGACCTGGAAAACGTCGGGTATACCGCACGCCACCACACTTTTTTCGAGATGCTGGGCAACTGGTCGTTCGGCGACTATTTCAAGCACGATTCGCTGGTCTGGGCCTGGGAGCTGCTGACCAAGGTGTACGGCCTGCCGGCCGACAAGCTGTGGGCCACGGTGTATGAAACCGACGACGAAGCCTACGACATTTGGCACAAGGTCATTGGCCTGCCGAAGGAGCGCATCGTGCGCATTGGCGACAACAAGGGCGCGCCGTACGCATCCGACAATTTCTGGCAGATGGCCGACACCGGTCCTTGCGGCCCTTGCTCGGAGATCTTCTACGACCACGGTCCCGACGTCTGGGGCGGCCCGCCGGGAAGCCCGGAGCAGGACGGCGACCGTTACATCGAAATCTGGAACAACGTGTTCATGCAGTTCGACCGCCAGATCGACCCGAAAACCGGCGTAGCGACCTTGACCCCGCTGCCGAAGCAGTGCGTCGATACCGGCATGGGACTGGAGCGCCTGGCCGCAGTGTTGCAGCACGTGCACAGCAACTACGAAATCGACCTGTTCCAGCGCCTGATCAAGGCTGCCGCGCGTGAAACCAATATTACCGACCTGGGAAACAATTCGCTGAAAGTGATCGCCGATCACATCCGCGCCTGTTCATTCCTGGTGGTCGACGGCGTCATCCCCGGCAATGAAGGCCGCGGTTATGTACTGCGCCGCATCATCCGCCGTGCCTTGCGTCACGGCCACAAACTGGGCCAGACCAAGCCGTTCTTCTACAAGCTGGTCAAGGACCTGGTGCTGGAAATGGGCGCCGCTTACCCGGAACTGCCGGAAGCGGCAGAGCGCGTTGAGCAAGTGCTGAAGCAGGAAGAAGAACGTTTCGGCGAAACGCTGGAACACGGCATGAAGATCCTGGAAACCGCGCTGGCCAAGACGCCGAAGAAACTGGATGGCGAAACTGCATTTACGCTGTACGACACGTTCGGCTTCCCGCTCGACTTGACCGCGGACATCTGCCGCGAACGCGAAGTCGAACTGGACGAAGCGGGCTTCGCCACGGCGATGGAACGCCAGAAGTCGACCGCGCGCGCAGCCGGCAAGTTCAAGATGGCGGCAGCAGTGGAATACAGCGGCGACAAGACCAGTTTTGTCGGCTACGACAGCCTGGCGCATGACGCCAAGGTACTGGCCTTGTATGTGGACGGCAGCACGGTGCAAAAAATCGAAGCCGGCCAGGACGCGATCGTGGTGCTCGACACCACGCCGTTCTACGCGGAATCGGGCGGCCAGGCTGGCGATTCGGGCGTGCTGGAAGCGGCAGGCGGTCTGTTCGAAGTCGCCGACACCCAAAAGATCCAGGCCGACGTTTTCGGCCATCACGGCAAACTGCTCAGCGGTTCGCTGGCGGTCGGCGGCCAGCTGAACGCCAAGGTGGATACCGCGGTGCGCGCGCGCACCGTGCGCAATCACTCGGCTACTCACCTGATGCACAAGGCGCTGCGTGAAGTATTGGGCAGCCATGTCGCGCAAAAAGGTTCTTTGGTCGATGCCGACAAGACGCGCTTCGACTTTAGCCATAATGCGCCGGTCAGCGCCGATGAAATCCGTCGCATCGAGGAAATCGTCAACCGCGAAATCCTCGCCAACGTCGCTACCGAAGCCAGGCTGATGTCGTTCGACGACGCAGTCGGCGCCGGCGCCATGGCCCTGTTTGGCGAAAAATATGGCGACGAAGTACGCGTACTGTCGATAGGCAGCTCGCGTGAGCTGTGCGGCGGCACCCACGTCAGCCGCACCGGTGATATCGGCCTGTTCAAGGTGGTGGCTGAAGGCGGCGTTGCCGCCGGCATCCGCCGCATCGAAGCGGTGACCGGCGAAGCCGGGCTGGCGCTGGTGCAGAACCTGAGCAACCGCGTCAATGAAGCCGCGGCGGCATTGAAAGCCCAGCCGGAAGAACTGACCCAGCGCATCGCGCAAGTGCAGGAACACGTCAAGGCGCTGGAAAAGGAACTGAGCAGCCTGAAGTCGAAACTGGCGGCGAACCAGGGCGACGAACTGGTTTCGCAGGCAGTGGACGTCAAGGGCATCAAGGTGCTGGCGGCCACGCTGGAAGGCGCCGACAGTGCGACCTTGCGTGAAACCATGGATAAGCTGAAGGATAAGCTGAAGACTGCCGCCATCGTGCTGGCTGCCGTCAAGGATGGCAAGGTCAGCCTGATCGCCGGCGTCACTGCCGACGCTATCGGCAAGGTCAAGGCCGGCGAACTGGTCAACTTTGTCGCCTTGCAGGTGGGCGGCAAAGGCGGCGGCCGGCCCGACATGGCGCAAGCCGGCGGCACCGACGCCAGCGGCCTGGCGGCGGCGCTGCAAGGCGTTGCGGCCTGGGTCGGCGAACGCGCATAAAGAACCTGGCCAGAGATCGTGGCTAGCCAAAGCGGGAAGCATCGAATCGCAGTAGTATCGCGGATTGATGTTTCCCGCTTTTTTTCGTCCCTAACTTAACGATCCTGTCATGAGCGATTTCAAATTCTGCCCGGTTTGCGCCACCTCCCTGGTCCAGCGTGTCGATGAAGGCGAGGGCGGGAAGTCGCGCCTGGCATGCCCGGAAGGTCACTGGACGCATTGGGACAATCCCTTGCCGGTGCTGGCGGCGATCGTCGAGATCGACGGCAAGATCCTGCTGGCGCGCAATGCGGCATGGCAGGAGGGCATGTTTGCGCTGATCACCGGTTTCATGGAGCGCGACGAGACTCCGGAGCAGGGCATCGCACGCGAAATCAAGGAAGAAACCAATCTAGACGCTGAGCAGATCAAGCTGGTCGGCGTCTATGAATTCATGCGCAAGAACGAATTGATCATCGCCTATCATGTCAAGGCTTCGGGCGCGGTCCAGCTGTCGCCGGAACTGCTGGAGTACCGCCTGCTGGAACCGGCCGCGCTGCGCCCGTGGCGCGCCGGCACCGGCCATGCGGTTGCCGACTGGATGCGGGCGCAGGGACTGGCGGTCGAGTATGTCGAGCGGCCCTTGCTGCAGGCGCAGCCCGAGCCAGCCTTGAAAGCGTGAGCGGCGCAAAAAATAACGCTCCAGACGGCAATGACTGGGTAAAATTGCATGATTAAAATTCCCGCCCGTCCTTGACCCGCCATGCTGATTATCCCGGTAGACCGTAAGCCAGACTGGAAGCGTCCGCCGCTGGTCACTATCTTGCTGGTGCTGATCAACTTGCTGATCTATTTCGGCATCCAGTGGCATGAGCGCAGCCAGATGGAGCCTGCGGCGCACTATTACCTGGTCGAATCGCGCCTGCCGGAATTCGAATTTCCCGCCTATGCGCGTTACCTGGAAAGCGACAACAAACCCGAAGCCGCTGCAGCCATGCGCAAGGGGCTCGAACTCTGGCAGCGGTTGCGGGCACGGGCCGACCTGGCCGTGGCGCGCGACGGCAAGACCGCTTCCCTGGAATATTACGAACCGCTGATCGAGAGCTGGTATGTGCTCGATGCCGATCTCCGTTTTGCTGCCTTGATGCAGCAAGCGAAACCCGCTGTGCTGGGCACCATAGCCGCTGACGACCTGGCCGAATGGAAGGAACAGCGGGATCACTACGTGTCGACCCGCAAGCGCAGTTTTACCGAGCGCTATTCATTGATTCCGGCGCAGGCGTTCGAACGCCCGATCACCTTGCTGACCCACATGTTCCTGCACGCCAGCGTCGAGCACGTGCTGGGCAATATGGTGTTCCTGGCGATGGTTGGTTATGCGGTCGAGATCTTGCTGGGCGGCGGCTGGTACCTGCTGTTTTATCTTTTGTCGGGTTTGCTGTCGGCAGCGTTTTACCTGGTGTTCCGAGGCGACAGCATGATCTTGTCGCTGGGCGCGTCGGGCGCCATTTCCGGCGTCATGGGGATGTACACCGTGCTGTATGGTTTACGCAAGATACGTTTTTTTTACTGGTTTGTTTTTTACTTCGATTTTTTCAAGGCTCCGGCACTGATCATGCTGCCGATCTGGGTCGGCAAGGAAGCCTTCGACCTGTGGTTTGGCGCGCCCTCCAACACAAATTACTACGCCCATATCGGCGGCTTGCTGGGCGGCGCCCTGCTGGCCCTGGTTTATCGTTTGCTGGCGCGGCGCAAGCTGGAGCAGGCGCACGCTACTTACATCGCTCCCGCCGACGATGACAAGCAGTTGCTCAGCTTGCAGCAGAGCGCCTATTCGGCCTTGAGCCGGCTGGATTTCGAGCGCGCCCGGCGTGATTTCAGCAGCCTGGTGAGGCGTACCCTGGCGCAGCAAAAGACGCCGCAGCCGGACTGGCTGCTGCAATTGTTCAATCTGTCGAAACAAGTGCCGGCCGCGCCGGTTTTCCACAAGACCGCCGAGATGCTGTTGCGCTTGCCGAAGGGCAGCCTGGCCGAGGACAAGATCCACCAGGTCTACCTGGATTATGTTGCGCGGGCCGAACCGCGGCCGCAGCTGAGCAGCGAGCAGTCGCTGGCGGCGGCCAAGCGGTTCGCCTTGAACGGCCAGCCGCAAACCGCGGCAGCGATCCTGCAGATATTGATGGTGACCGCACGCCAGCATCAGCAATTGCCGCAGCTGGTGCAGTTCGTGGCCCGCGGGTTCATGGCAGCCGGCATGCATGAGAAGGCGCAGCATTACCAGAAAATGCTGCAGCAGCAGTTTCCCTTGAGCGAAGCAAGCCGGCTGGCGACCAGCCCGGGCAACCGGTACTGATCAGGCCTGCGCGGAGCCCTGTCCCAAGCGTTCGATCACATTCTTGTACCGCTGCGCTTCGTCGGCCGCCGGATTGGCCGGCCATTGTGCGATCACGTGATTGAACAGCGACAAGGCGCGGGCATCCTGGCGCAGGTGATCGGACAGCAGCTTGCCGGCCAGGACCAGCACGGCAGGCACATCTTTATGGCGGGCGGCGCGTTTGTGGAAGCCCGACACGATCTCCAGCGCAATCTGGTATTCGCGCACGGAAGCGGCAGCCGCCGCGATTTCCAGCACGTGATCGGGATTGTCGATCTTGAATTCGGGATTGAGCTGGCGCGCCTGGCGCCAGGTATCGCCGATGCCGCCGGCCTTGCCCGAGCGGGCCAGTGTAAACAGATGGCGTGGCGCATATTCCAGCTGCTTGCCCTTGTCGCCCTTGAGCATCAGCAGCTTGGCGTAATGGCTCGATAATTGTGCGTTGGTTTGGTCGTAACGCAGCTCTTCCCACACCATTTCGATGGCCAGGTCGATGTCGCCATCGCGGATCAACGCGCCGATCTGTTGCGCCAGGATCTCGTCGTCGCTCAAGGGCCGGTGCTGGCGGCTGCTGGCAAGCGCATTGATTTCAAAATTGCGGTCAGGCGCATAGCCGATCTGCTGGTGGTACTGGTACATCGTGTAGCCCATCAGGTTGAAACCGACCAGCGTGAAATAAGCGCAGACGAAAATACCCAGGCCGATCATCATGGTGATCGGCAATTTCCCAAGGAATAGCGCAATGGTAATCGGCGCGCACTGGCTCAATATGAAGCCGAAGGCCCACAGCGCCAGGTAGGGCCAGCCGCATGCCTTGATCATCTTGAATACGTTGAATGGATTGATGGCGTCGGTAAAGCTGTGGGTATGTCCCAGCACCATGATGCAGGCCGGCAGCATCAGGTTGGCCAAGGCGCTTCCGAGCAGCCCGAGGAAAGGATGGAGGTCGGCCATGATGCCGACAAGAATCGCTTGCGCCAGCATCACGAAATAGAGCTTGTAGGGCGACATCTTGTGCATGTCGTCCGGTTCGTCGAAATCGGCGTAGCGCAAATTGCCGAGCGAGGTTTGCTCCAGGATCCGGAACGCCTGGCGCATCAGGTCAATCGACAAGCCCAACCCGACCAGCACCGCGATAATCAGGATGACCGGCGAGAAGCCGTCGTCGCCGCTGCGGCCCAGCAGCCACAGGCCGCTGCCGATCAAGGCATATACGACAGGACGCCAGACCAGCTGTTGCTGCAGCGGATACAGGAAAAAAAGAGGCAAGCGCTGCCAGAACGGCGTAATGTTGTTGTAAGGATTTTGGCTAAGACTGTCCTGCATGCTGGTTCCCCGGAATGATGCGCAGAGCTGCCTTTGAGCGGCATTGTCGCTGGTGTCTATTCGTTACATTTTGTTACGTCAAAAAAAATGAATGTTAGCATGTGAATCGAAATTTAAATTGCATTAAAGACATATTTATTTATGGCACCGCTGTTGTAAAAATGATTGATGGATTGTTGCGATGCGTCAAAGGGTCCTGCGTTTGGAGTAGAATCGTCAAATAGCAGCAAATGTTAAAAATTTTTACATTACGAAGTGGTTATGGAATTTAATAAAGAACTCGATGCACGCGGTTTGCACTGCCCACTGCCGATTTTGAAAACCAAGAAGGCATTGGCGGACATGCTGAGTGGCGAAGTGCTGCGTGTGTTGGCGACTGACTCTGGTTCGGTGCGCGATTTCCAGGCATTCGCGAAGCAGACCGGTAATGATTTGCTGGAGCAAAGCGAAGAAAATAGAGAGTTCATTTTCTTCATGAAGCGTAAATAAGAACGTAAGTTGACTGTCGTTCTACAGTAAGTCCTTGCCCATCAATAAATGCTGCAACCAGCGTCCTGCTGGTCGTGCCGTCCTCGATTTTTGCTTGTTTCCCGCCACCTTGTCCAAGGCAGGCACATCACATTCCCAATGCACCAAACCGCGCTGAACCTGTCTCGTTTTACAAGAGGCTGGCGCGATTAGTCGATTTGCTCTAAGATTTAATAGAACGATCGTGCTAAATTTCAGCGTCGGATCGAATTCTCTCTTATAATTCCCAATTAAGATTTACGTTAACGTCAATTCAGATTTTTCTATTTTCAATAAAAGGCATAACGATGAAAGTATTAGTACCAGTCAAGCGTGTCGTCGACTACAACGTCAAGGTGCGAGTCAAGTCGGACGGCAGCGGCGTAGATATTGCTAACGTCAAGATGTCGATGAATCCGTTTGACGAAATCGCGGTGGAGGAAGCCACGCGCCTGAAAGAAGGCGGCAAAGTGACGGAAGTGATCGCCATTTCCTGCGGCGTGACGCAATGCCAGGAAACGCTGCGCACGGCAATGGCGATCGGCGCCGACCGCGGCATCCTGGTCGATACCGCCGATACCGACCTGCAACCGCTGGCGGTAGCCAAATTGTTGAAGGCGGTGGCTGACAAGGAACAGCCGCAGCTGATCATCCTCGGCAAGCAGGCGATCGATGACGATTGCAACCAGACCGGCCAGATGCTGGCTGCGCTGCTGGGCTGGCCGCAAGCGACCTTTGCTTCCAAGGTCGTGCTGGAAGACGGCAAGGTCACGGTCACGCGCGAAGTCGACGGCGGACTGGAAACCATCGCCCTGACGCTGCCGGCCATCATCACAACCGATTTGCGCCTGAATGAGCCGCGTTACGTGACGCTGCCGAACATCATGAAAGCCAAGAAGAAAACGCTGGACGTGTTCAAGCCGGCCGACCTGGGCGTGGATGCCGCACCGCGCCTGAAGACGCTGAAAGTAGTGGAGCCGGCCAAGCGCAGCGCCGGCATCAAGGTGCCTGACGTAGCGACCCTGGTCGCCAAGCTGAAGAACGAAGCCAAGGTCCTGTAAGCGATTGCAGAGCCGGCGAATTTCCAAACCACTATTCAAGAACCAGGCGTAACGCCGCATCAGTGCCAGCACGATGCAGGCGAGCCACATATAAATCAGGAGCCCACATGACAGCCCTAGTCATCGCTGAACACGATAATGCCTCATTAAAAGGCAGTACCCTCAACACCGTCACCGCCGCCAGCCAATGCGGCGGCGAAGTCCACGTGCTGGTCGCAGGCAGCAACTGCGGCGCGGCAGCCCAGGCCGCGGCCCAGCTGGCTGGCGTCAGCAAAGTATTAGTGGCGGACGCCGCTTATTTCGCTGACGGCCTCGCCGAGAACGTCGCCGAACAGGTATTGGCCCTGGCCGCCGGCTACAGCCATATCCTGGCGCCGGCTACCGCCTACGGTAAAAACATCTTGCCGCGCGTCGCCGCCAAGCTGGACGTCGGCCAGATCTCCGAAATCACCAAGGTCGACAGCCCCGACACCTTCGAGCGTCCTATCTACGCCGGCAACGCCATCGCTACCGTGCAATCGAGCGACGCCACCAAAGTCATCACCGTCCGCACCACCGGCTTTGACGCTGCTGCCGGCGGCGGTTCTGCTGCCGTTGAGAATGTCACGGCGGCTGCCGACTTCGGCAAATCGGCATTTGTCTCGCGCGAACTGGCCAAGTCGGATCGTCCTGAGCTGACTGCAGCCAAGATCATCGTATCCGGCGGCCGCGGCATGGGTTCCGCTGAAAATTTCAAGATCCTGGAACCGCTGGCTGACAAGCTCGGCGCTGCCATGGGCGCTTCGCGCGCGGCGGTCGACGCCGGTTTCGTGCCGAACGACTGGCAGGTCGGGCAAACCGGCAAGATCGTGGCGCCGCAGCTGTATATCGCAGTCGGCATTTCCGGCGCGATCCAGCATCTGGCCGGGATGAAGGATTCCAAGGTGATCGTCGCTATCAACAAAGACGAAGAAGCGCCGATTTTCTCGGTGGCGGATTACGGCATTGTCGGCGACCTGTTCGAGATCGTGCCGCAACTGGTGGCCGAACTGGGCTAAGCCGCCGGCGGGCGCTGCATGGCGCCCACTTGTCAATGGAACGCATACGGGTGGTATTGCAGGTGCTGGCAGAGTCAGGCCTGGCGATGCCACCCGAATTTTTAGGAGTAGCTCATGAGTTATGTAGCGCCGTTGAAAGACATGCTGTTCGTGCTGAACGAACTGGCCGGCCTGGAGCAGGTCAGCACGCTGCCGGGTTGCGAAGACGCGACGCCGGAAACCGTGGAAGCCGTATTGCAGGAGAACGCCAAGTTTTGCAGCGAGGTGGTGGCGCCTTTGAACCGTAGCGGCGACCAGGAGCCGAGCTATTGGCATGACGGCGAAGTCACTACCAGCAAGGGTTTCAAGGAAGCATTCAAGGCATTTGCCGAAGCCGGCTGGCAAGGCGTGCAGCATCCGGTCGAATTCGGCGGCCAGGGTTTGCCCAAGCTGGTGGCGACGCCTTGCATAGAGATGCTGAATGCAGCCAACCTGTCATTCGCGCTGTGCCCGCTGTTGAGCGACGGCGCCATCGAAGCCTTGCTGACTGCGGGCAGCGATGAGCAAAAGCGGATTTACCTGGAGAACCTGGTATCGGGAAAATGGACCGGCACCATGAACCTGACCGAGCCGCAAGCCGGTTCCGACCTGGCGCTGGTGCGCACCCGTGCGGTGCCGCAGGGCGACGGCACTTACAAGGTTTCCGGCACCAAGATTTTCATCACGTACGGTGAACACGATATGGCTGAAAACATCGTGCACCTGGTGCTGGCGCGTACGCCGAATGCGCCGGAAGGAGTGAAGGGCATTTCACTGTTCATCGTGCCGAAATTCATGGTCAACGCAGACGGTACGCCGGGCGCGCGCAACGATGTTCATTGCGTTTCGCTGGAACACAAGCTGGGCATCAAGGCCAGCCCGACCGCGGTGTTGCAGTTCGGCGATAACGGCGGTGCTGTCGGCACCCTGGTGGGGGAAGAGAATCGCGGCCTCGAATACATGTTCATCATGATGAACGCTGCGCGTTTTGCGGTCGGCTTGCAAGGCATCAGCGTGGCTGAGCGCGCTTACCAGAAAGCGCTGGCCTATGCCAAGGATCGCGTGCAATCGCGCGACCTGGCAGGCTCTGCCGGCGCCGTGACCATCATCCACCAGCCCGATGTGCGCCGCATGCTGATGAGCATGCGTTCACAGACCGAGGCCGCGCGTGCGCTGGCTTATGTCACCGCGGCGGCCCACGATGCGGCCCATCATCATGGCGACGCTGAGACGCGCAAGGCCAACCAGGCGTTTTATGAATACATGGTGCCTGTGGTCAAAGGCTGGTCGACCGAGATTTCGATCGATGTCGCCTCGACCGGCGTGCAGATCCACGGCGGCATGGGTTTCATCGAGGAAACCGGCGCTGCGCAGTTCTATCGCGATGCGCGCATCCTGACGATTTACGAAGGCACCACGGCGATCCAGGCCAACGACCTGGTCGGCCGCAAGACTGCGCGCGACGGCGGTGCGGTTGCCAAGGCCATCATCGCCCAGGTGCGTGCTACGCAAGCCGAGCTGGCGGGCAGCGGTGCGGCTGACCTGGTCGCCATCGGCAAGCAGCTGGCCAGCGGCGCCGATGCCCTGGAGCAGGTGGTCGCCTACGTGGTCGACAACCTGAAGAGCGATATCAAGGGCGTGTTTGCCGGCAGCGTGCCGTACCTGAAGCTGGCCGGCATCGTGCTGGGCGGCTGGCAGCTCGGACGAGCGGCGCTGGTGGCAACGCAAAAACTGCAATCGGCGACGGGCGACAGCAATTTCTACCAAGCCAAGATCGGTACGGCGCGTTTCTTTGCCGAGCATATCCTGTCCCAGGCCGACGCTTACCGCATCTCGATAGTCGAAGGCAGCAGCGGGGTGATGGCGTTGACGGAAGATCAGTTCTGATTTTTTTGCCGATGTATGCCGATGTAAAAAAGCAGCCGGAATTGAAGGCTGCTTTTTTTTTTCGATGCGCGCCACGGATTCAGCCGTAGGCGCCGCCGGTGAACAGCAGGTCGAAAGTACGGGCAATGGCGCCGATCAAGGCAATTGCGCCGCAACCCAGGGTCAGCACCACCAGCAGCACCACAAACCAGCTGGAGTCCGATTTGCGGCCGGAGTCCGGGTTATATTGGGCATCCCATTTTTCATCCGGGGTCAGTCCAATGACCAGCGATTCGATACAGGCAATCAGGCCCGAGATGATCAGCGGCCCGAACAGGAATGCCGTTTGCTGGTTTTGTCCCCACGACATGTAAGCCAGCAGGGAAATTGGCAAAGTGGCAAGGTGCAGCCAGCCCCAGGCGTCCTTGATTCCTCTCAGGTAGAAGCGATGCAAGCCGATGCTGCCGAATACGGTAGCCGTGAAAGTGGCGAGAGTCTTGTTCTTGTGGGGTTGGGTCATGTGCGGGATGGAAGGGGCTGGAACATGTAAAAAAAGAAGGCAATCCTTGCATCAAGTGGGAATATTGCTAATATACGGGCTTGGCTATCGCCACTGATGTTTCCGAAGTGCAGCATGCATGTCGGAAAGCAGATTGAGGGCGTAGTGTACAGCCTGCTTCAATAGAATGTCACTTTGATAGTCAGGCCCGCTCGCGGCATAGCGTCGCGGAGCGTTTTAGAGCCCTGCAAATACCTGTTTGACGTAGTGAAACCACACCCATGGCCTGCTTTGGTTGCGGGAGCGGCTCACTTTGCGTTATAATTTGCGGCTTTTTCCGTGTTCGAACACTTTTTGGAAACATTATGGTCGTTATTCGTTTATCCCGTGGTGGCGCAAAGAAGCGTCCTTTTTACAACATCGTAGCTACTGATTCGCGCAATCGCCGTGACGGTCGCTTCATCGAGCGTATCGGCTTCTACAATCCGGTAGCTTCCGGTGCAGAAGAGACTTTCCGCATTGCTCAGGACCGCCTGACGCATTGGCAAGGTGTTGGCGCGCAATTGTCGCCGACCGTTGCACGTCTGGTTGCCGACGCTGCCAAGAAAACTGCTTAATCAAGCAGTTTGAATCGCCAGGTCATCCGATGAGCGCGTCAGTAAACTTGTCGGCCACGGCACCAGCTGGAACTGCAATACCTTCAGATTTGGTGGTGGTCGGTTACATTACTGGCGCCTACGGTATTAATGGCTGGGTGCGGATCAAACCGTATTCAGCGGACGCAGATGCACTGTTGCACGCCAAGACATGGTGGCTGGGCCGGCAGAATTCGCCGGAATTGCACGATGTCGAGATGATGCAGGCGAAAAACCACAGTGGCGACATTGTGGCGCGCCTGATGGGTGTGGCAGGGCGCGATGCGGCCGAAGCCATGAAGGGCAGTGTGGTGCATATCCCGCGCAGCCATTTCCCGGCGCTTGCCGACGATGAATTCTATTGGGTCGACCTGATCGGCCTGGTGGTTGAGAATCTGCAAGGCGAGCATCTGGGCGTGGTTGCTGATCTGATGGACAATGGCGCGCATCCGATTCTTCGGATCACGGCGCCGGCAGCCGCGGATCAAGACAAGGCCGCACCGGAATTATTGATCCCGTTTGTCGAGCAGTTCGTCAAGACGGTAGATCAGCAAGCAAAGAAAATCACGGTTGACTGGGGACTGGATTATTAAATCCGGAGCTGGAACCAGGCAGCCAAAGCAGCAAACAAGATCGCAAGCGAAACAAGAAGGTGAGCGGTATGCAATTTGATGTCGTCACACTGTTTCCCGAGATGTTTGCCGCATTGACGCAATCGGGTATTACCCGGCGTGCGTTTGAGCAGAAAAAATGTGAACTGGCGTTGTGGAATCCGCGTGATTTCACCACCGACAACCACCGTACCGTGGATGACCGGCCTTATGGCGGCGGCCCCGGGATGGTGATGCTGGCGAAACCGCTGGAAGCGGCGATTGAAGCTGCCAAGGCGCGCCAGCTGCAGCAAGACCTGCCGGCGCCGAGAGTCGTCTACCTGTCGCCGCAAGGCCAGCCGCTGACCCATCAGCGCGTCATGGAGTTGCGTACCGAACCCGGTTTGGTATTGCTCTGCGGGCGCTATGAAGCGGTGGACCAGCGTTTGCTGGATCGGTGCGTGGATGAAGAGATCAGCCTTGGCGATTTCGTTTTGTCCGGCGGCGAATTGCCGGCGATGGCGTTGATGGATGCGGTGATCCGGCAATTGCCTGGCGTGTTGAATGACGGCGCCTCGGCGGTCGAAGACAGTTTTGTCAATGGCTTGCTGGATTGTCCGCACTACACCCGGCCGGAACAGTATGAAGGCGTGCCGGTGCCGCCGGTCCTGTTGGGCGGCCATCATGCCGAAATTGAAAAATGGCGGCGCCAGCAGATGTTGTCGGCGACGGCAAAAAAGCGGCCGGACCTGATTCAGAAGATGCGTGCAGCGGGTTTGCTGAGCGCCGCCGATGAAAAGTTTTTACGGAATATGGATTGAGTGCCTGGCCAATAACCGAGCACCCGGTCCGTTGTAGTAGGCAGCAACCAAGCAGTAAGCAAGCAGTAACTAGGGGAGGCCAGCCGGCCACCTGTGTATCAACCCCATCCTCTACTGAGCAGTGCCTGGCAAAAAGCCTTGCACAAAACGGCGTCAGCAAGATGGTATATGGAGCTAAAAATGGACTTGATCCAACAACTTGAGCAAGAAGAAATTGCCCGCCTCGGCAAGAATATCCCTGATTTCGCACCAGGCGATACAGTCGTGGTCAGCGTCAACGTAGTCGAAGGTACGCGCAAGCGCGCCCAGGCTTACGAAGGCGTCGTGATTTCGCGTCGTAACCGTGGTTTGAACTCCAACTTCATCGTCCGCAAGATTTCTTCCGGCGAAGGCGTTGAGCGTACATTCCAGCTGTATTCGCCACTGATCGCTTCGATCGAAGTCAAGCGTCGCGGCGATGTCCGTCGCGCCAAGCTGTACTACCTGCGTGAGCGTTCCGGTAAATCGGCACGTATCAAGGAAAAACTGCCACAACGTCGCAACGCTGCAAAAGCTGCACCAGCAGCAGAGTAAGCCGTTGTCATGCAGGCATAGGTATTGCATGAAAAAAGGGGCGCCGTCAGGCGCCCTTTTTTCATTTGCGCTTCATGATTGCTGCAGGCTGGTTCCGAGCCGCATATTTTTAGTTGCTGTAAAGTAAAATTGCACTAATTGTTATTAACTGTGACGACGATAGGCCATTCGCGGTCATCGCGGTAAAGTATCAAAAGATTGCTAGATTGTTAGAGGAATTTTCTTGGTTAAATTGACTTTCGATCCCCTGATGCTGCCGGTTGATGCGGTTGCCGGCGAATCTGCGCTGGCAACCGAACGGATGAGCGCGGCATGGCTGCGGCAACGGTTCGCGCAGCAGCCGGACTGGCGCCCGGAGCATATCGATAGCCAGACTTTGCAGCGCATGACGCAGCTGCAGGGCAAGCCGGTAACGCCGGCATCGGTGCTGATTCCTATCGTCATGCACGAACAGCAGCCGACCTTGTTGTTTACCCAGCGCGCAGCCCATCTCACCGATCATGCAGGGCAGGTCAGCTTCCCCGGCGGCCGGATGGAAGATAGCGATGCCTCGCCGGTTGAAACGGCTTTGCGCGAAGCGGAAGAAGAGATTGGCCTGGCGCGCAGCCAGGTCGAGGTAATCGGCAGCCTGCCGGAATATTTTACCGGCACCGGCTATCGCGTCACGCCGGTGGTGTGCTTGGTCAATCCGCCGGTCAGCTTGCGCGCCGATCCTGACGAGGTAGCCGAAATTTTTGAAGTCCCGCTGGCGTTCCTGATGGATGGCTTGAATCATCAGTTGCGCAGCTTTGACCTGCCGGACGGCTATCGCCGCACTTTTTATGCAATGCCTTATGAGCGCTTCTTCATTTGGGGGGCGACGGCTGCCATGCTAAGGAATTTGTTTCACTTTCTGCGCGCTTAGATTTATCGTGTGGCGCCGCAGGCAGAAAAAATACGGAAAACAAGTTCAGTACAAGTTTGATTCCGCGTGTGTGCTGCGTTATCGTATGGGATACTGCGATTTTGGACGTTATGGCAAGACCGGCGTGCCGCCACGAAGCGGTCATGAGACGGGATCTTGCAGTGCTATTGCTTTACTTATAAGGCTGGTTAATGACATTTCTCTCTATTCTGTTTGCATTGTTGATCGAGCAACTGAAGCCGCTGCGCGCGGACAATCCCGTGTATGCATGGGTCAAGCAATTTGCGGGCAAGATAGAAGCGTCATTTAATGCGGGACAAGCGCGCCAGGGCCGTTTGGGATGGTTCTGCGTGATCCTGGCGCTGACTGTGCCGACCGCGCTGGTCTACTGGCTGTGCGCGCACATCGGCCACTGGGCCGCGCTGCTGTGGAACGTCCTGATCGTGTACCTGACCCTCGGCTTCCGCCACTACAGCCATTATTTCAGCTCGATCCAGCTGGCGCTCAACACCGGCGACGACGCCACCGCGCGCACCCTGCTGGCTGAATGGACCAAGCTCGACACCACGGATATGGATGTCAGCGAAATCTCCCGCATCGCGGTGGAAAAAGCGCTGATCACCACCCACCGCCATGTATTCGGCGTGTTTTTCTGGTTCCTCATGCCGGTCGGCCCGGCTTGCGCCGTCATGTATCGCGTCGCCGAATACCTGGCGCGCGGCTGGAACGAGCCGGACCACATGCGCAATGAAGCCTTCGGGCGTTTTGCAGCCCAGGCGTTTTACTGGATTGACTGGATTCCGGCGCGCATGACGGCTGCGGCATTTGCGGTCGTCGGCAATTTTGAGGATGCGATCTACGCCTGGCGTAATTTTGCGGATCGCTGGAAAAACGAAACCGACGGCATCATCTTGTCCACCGGCGGCGGCGCCATGGGGGTATTGCTCGGCACGCCGCTGGAAACCGCGATTGCCATCCTGCCGGCCGATGCATCCACGGTTGATTCGACCGCGATGGAAAGCGAAAGCCCGCCGGGCGACGTACCGACGCCGCGCGCGCTGCAAAGCACGGTGGGCCTGGTCTGGCGCGCACTGTTGCTGTGGATGTTCCTGTTGCTGCTGTTGTCGGCGGCGATCTGGTTCGGCTAAGCAGGGCCGGCAGGCGACTGCGCCAGATGGTGTCTTGGTCTTCTATAAGATATAATACGTAAGAATCGCTTACGTAAATGAGTAACGTGAAAATTGTAGCTTGCTTCTATCAGAGGTTAAGCAAATGTCTGTAGCAAGCGTTATAGAAGAAACGAGCTGTACGCATGGCTGATACCATCCAACCTCCTGACGCCGCCGCCCGCGAATTTTTCATCCAAGGTATTACCAGCGATGGCAGGCAGTTCCGTCCCAGCGACTGGGCTGAGCGCCTGTGCGGCGTCATGGCCTGTTTTCGCCCGGAAGGATCGGGCGGCCGCAACGCCCACCTGCAATATTCGCCGTATGTGCGGCCGGTGCTGCTGAACGGCGTGCGCTCGGTCGTCGTCAATGAAGACCTGCGGCAGATTGAGCCATTGGCTTACCATTTTGTGGTCAATTTTGCGAAAGACAACGATCTGCAGATCCTGCATGCCTGCCTGTTGCCGGATGCTGAAACACCAAAACCTGCCTGATTTCTTGCCTGCGCCGGCGAGGGTTCTTGCCACACAGCTTTTAGTTGATTCCCGGCACTAAAAAGAAATCGGCGCGCGACGTTCTCCAGTAAGAAGACCGTGTAATATTTCGCCTATTGTTCGCAATGGAGTAGAAATGTTTCGTCGTGGCTCGTCAATCTTCATACCCATTGCCTCTTTATCCAGTTTGATATTGGGTCTGGCCATTACGCTCGGCTTGTTTGTCTCGGTACGCCACCTCGAATATGAAAAAATGGACGCCGAATTCCGGCGCCTGGCCAGCGGCCACCTGAAGGCCGTGGTGGATGGCCTGGACTCCCTGGTCCATGAGCTGGAAACCGTGAATCGCTTGTTCCTCACGGTGGACGACGTCAGCCGTGAACAGTTCCATACCTTCACGGCGCCGATGCTGCGCCGTTCTCCCTTTATCAAGTCATTGACTTTCCAGCGGGTGCTGACGGCCGCCCAGCGGCCCGCCTATGAAGCGGAAATGCGCAAGCATTTCCCCAATTTCGCGATTCGCCAGCTGAGCGACGGCAAGCCGGCGCCGAGCATAGGCCGGGACCAGTACCGGGTGGTCGACTATGTGGAGCCGATGACAGGGAATGAAAACGTATTCGGCGTCGATGTCGCCCCCAGCTTGCTGCAGGCAGAACCGGGGCAGCGTGCGCGCGACTCCGGCTTGCCCTCGTCTACCGATCTGTTTGCATTGCGCTCCGCCACCAGCGACGGCAAGCTGGCGCTGATTATCCTGATGCCGGTATATCGGCACGGCGCAGCGCTGGACAGCGTCGAGCAGCGTCGCCTTGCATTGATGGGCTATACCAGCGCGGCACTGCGGGCGGATGCTTTCGTCAGCAGTGTCCTGTCGCGCGACGGCGTGCAGGCCCGCGAAGATTTCTACCTGCGGGTATATGCCAGCGCCAAGCCGGAGGAGAGCACTCTGGTATATCGCCAGGGCAATCCGATTGCCCTGTCCAACGCCAGCGACTGGCTGCCCGCCTGGCTGCTGTACGACGCCCCGCAAGACATGTCGCAGACTTTCGAGCTGGCCGGCAAGTCCTGGTATATAGAAGCGTCGGCGCCGCCGCGCGTATTCACCAAGAAGAACGCCGGATCGATCCTGGTGCTGATACTGGGCAGCCTGCTGAGCTGGATGGGCGCCACCTACCTGTATTTCCTGTCGACCCGCTCCAAACGGATCGAGCAGCTGGTGGATGCCCGCACCCAGCAGGTCAGGCTGGCGACGCAGATGATGAAAGAGGACATCGTCGCCCGCAAACGCGCCGAAGACGCCTTGCAGCTGCGCGAGCGCGCCATCGAGTCGAGCGCCAACGCGATCATCATTTCCAGCGCCAAATTACCGGACTACCTGGTGGAGTACGTCAATCCGGCATTCGAGCGGATCACCGGCTACACCGCCAGCGAGATGATCGGCCGCAACCTGGAGATGCTGCATGGCGACGACCACGACCAGATCGGCCTGGAGGAAATCCGCGCCGCATTGCGTGAAAAGCGCAGCGCGAACGCCGTGTTCCGCAGTTATCGCAAGGACGGCACCTTGTTCTGGAACGAACTGTATGTGGCGCCGGTGAAAGACAGTTCCGGGCGCGTCAGCCATTTCGTCACGGCGCTGTACGACATCACGGAAATGAAGAGCTACGAAGCCGAGCTGGAGCACCAGGCCCGCCACGATACCTTGACCGGGCTGGCCAACCGCAACGTGCTGAGCGACCGGCTGAGCCAGGCGATCGTCTACGGCGAGCTGTACGGCCACCGGGTGTGGGTGCTGTTCGTCGATCTCGACCGCTTTAAATTCGTCAACGATACGCTAGGCCACAATGCCGGCGACCAGCTGCTGAAGGAAGTCGCCAGCCGCCTGAAGGCGTTCACGCGCGAGGCGGACACCATCGCGCGCCTGGGCAGCGATGAGTTTGTCCTGATCCTGCCGGAGCGCCTTGAGGAAGAGCTGAGCGTGGGCCTGATCCAAGGCATGATGGATGCGATCGCGCGTCCCTTGCAAATCGAAGGCTACGATTTTTTCCTGAGCTGCAGCATCGGCGTTGCGGTCTACCCGAATGACGGCGAAGACCCGGAAAGCCTGCTCAAGCACGCCGACATCGCCATGTACCGGGCCAAGGAAATGGGGAACAACAATTACCAGTTCTATACCGCGGCGATGAATGAACGCGCGCTGGAACGCTTGCGCATCGAGGGCGACCTGCGCAATGCGATGGAGCGCAAGGAACTGCTGCTCTACTACCAGCCGCAGGTGGATCTGCGCACCGGCCGCATGGTCGGCATGGAAGCGCTGATCCGCTGGAAGCATCCCCAGCTCGGCATGATTTCGCCGACGCGTTTCATCGACCTGGCGGAAGAAACCGGCCTGATCGTGCAGATGGGCGCCTGGGTGATGCATACCGCCTGCGAACAGAATAAGACATGGCAGCGCATGGGGCTGGGTTACCTGCGGATGTCGGTGAACCTGTCGACGCGCCAGTTCTTCCAGCAAAACCTGGTGCAGCAGGTCGCCAAGGTGCTCGAAGAAACCGGGCTGGCGCCGCACTACCTTGAAATCGAGCTGACGGAAAGCCTGGTGATGACGGATGTCGAACTGGCCGTCGGCATCCTGAATGACTTGAAATCGATCGGCGTGCAGCTGTCGATCGACGATTTCGGCACCGGCTATTCGAGCCTGGCCTATCTCAAGAGTTTCCCGATCGACGCGCTGAAGATCGACCAGTCTTTTGTGCGCGACATCACGGTTGACCAGGACGACGCGGCGATCGTGGCCTCGATCATTTCCCTGGCTCATAACCTGCGCCTGCAGGTAATCGCCGAAGGCGTCGAAACGCAAGAGCAGTTATCTTATCTGCAGCGCCATCGCTGCGATGAAATGCAAGGTTTCTATTTCAGCGAACCGGTATCGGCGGATGACATCGAAGTCATCCTGCGCGAGGGAAAAGTATTACCATAGGACTCTGTTGGCGCCCTTTGGCTGCGGATTTTGCGGATCTGTCGGGCGTCGTCACTTTTATGGAGATGAAATGGCTACCAGCAGAACCGAACGCGATACCTTTGGCAAGATTGAAGTCCCGGACGAGCGGCTGTGGGGCGCCCAGACCCAGCGCAGCCTGCATCATTTCCATATCTCCAGCGAGCGCATGCCGCCCGAACTGATCGTGGCGCTGGCGGCGGTCAAGCAAGCGTGCGCGCAAGTCAACCTGGATCTCGGCAAGCTGCCGAAAACCCAGGCTGCCGCCATCATCCAGGCGGCGCAAGAGGTCGTGGCGGGACAGCATCCGGACGAGTTTCCACTGTCGGTGTGGCAGACCGGTTCCGGCACCCAGAGCAACATGAACATGAACGAGGTGCTGGCCAACCGCGCCTCGGAAATCCTGGGCGGCGTGCGCGGCGAAGCGCGCCTGGTGCATCCCAACGATGCGGTCAATCTGAGCCAGTCCTCGAACGATATCTTTCCGACGGCGATGCATGTCGCCGCCGCTCTCGCCATCGTCGGCAAGCTGCTGCCGTCGCTGCAAAAACTGCGCGCAACACTGCACAGGAAATCTGCGGATTTCGATGACATCGTCAAGATCGGGCGCACCCACCTGCAGGATGCGACGCCGCTGACGCTGGGCCAGGAGTTCTCAGGTTATGTGGCGCAGCTGGATCTCGCGGAAAAAATCATCAAGGCCGCGCTGGAACCTTTGTGCGACCTGGCGGCCGGCGGCACCGCGGTCGGCACCGGACTCAACGCGCCCAAGGATTTCGGCAGCCGGGTGGCGGCGCAGCTGGCGAAAACTGAAAACCTGCCGTTCCGTACCGCCGACAACAAGTTTGCCGCGCTGGCCGCGCACGACGCCCTGGTTGCCGGCCACGGCGCCTTGAAAACCCTGGCCGCGGCCTTGATGAAAATCGCCAACGATGTGCGCTGGCTGGCGTCAGGGCCGCGTTCCGGCCTGGGCGAGATCAGCATCCCGGAGAACGAGCCGGGCAGCTCGATCATGCCGGGCAAGGTCAACCCGACCCAGTGCGAAGCGCTGACCATGCTGTGCTGCCAGGTGTTCGGCAATGACGTGGCGATCAATTTCGGCGGCGCTTCCGGCAATTTCGAACTGAATGTATTCAAGCCCCTGATCGCCCATAATTTCCTGCAAAGCGTGCGTTTGCTGGCCGACGGCATGGCCAGTTTTGAAGAGCATTGCGCCGACGGCATCGCCGCCAACCGCGACCGCATCGCCGAACTGATGGAACGTTCGCTGATGCTGGTGACGGCGCTGGCGCCGCACATCGGTTATGACCGCGCGGCACAGATCGCCAAGCATGCGCACCACGACGGCAGCACGCTGAAGCAGGCGGCGCTGGCGCTGGGTTATGTGACAGAGCAGGAGTTTGCCGAATGGGTGCAGCCGGCAAAAATGACGTACCCGGAATAAGCGTTTTGCCAGGGCGGCTGATGTTGGCCGTCTTCGGCAGCCGCAGGTTAAATCATGTTACATCGCACCAAACGTGCAGAGCATCCAATACAATGACGCCATAGGGATAATGTCGTTTTCGCAATAGAAAAACAATATTTGTTAAAATGACCCTCCGCTACTGTTGCCCTTGCTTATGCGCTTACTGGTTTTGCTGATCACACCCGACACGCCGCTGCCGTTGCCGGCCATGGGCTGCCGCGCATGATGAAGTGCTTGCGTGCGCCTGCCACTTGCTTGAAGCCCTATCTGTATGGCATGGTTTTTGGCCTGTTGTCCCTGAGCGCGGCCGGCGCCGGCGCCGCCTATCGGGTGGAGATCGAGGCTCCCGGCGATCTGAAGGCTTTGCTTGACCAGCACCTCGACCTGTCGCGCTACAAGGACCGCCAGGACCTGAGCGAGGATCAGCTGAAGTTCCTGGTTGATACGGTCGATGAGCAGGTTACGCAGCTGACCTCGACCGAGGGTTATTTTTCGCCCAAGACCAGCGTCACGGTGGAACCGGGGGAGGTCAAGACCATCCGTTTGAAGGTCGATCCGCAGCAGCGCACCATGGTGTCCGCTGCGACTGTCGGCGTCATCGGCAGTGCCGCCACCGAGATGCCTGAGCGGGTGCGCCAGATACAGCAGAACTGGGGCTTGCCCGCAGGCCAGCCTTTTCGCCAGGCAGACTGGGCCAAGGCCAAGGATGACGGTTTGCAGGTGCTGCTCAAGAAACGCTATCCGGCGGCCAAGGTCGCGCATTCGGAAGCGCGGATCACGCCGGAAGACAATGACGCCGAATTGTCCGTGCAATACGACAGCGGCCCCGCGTTCACACTGGGGGCGCTGCACATCACCGGCACCAAGCGCTACCCGGCCAGCATCATCGAGAACGTCAATCCCTTGCAGGTAGGGGAGGAGTACAGCGTCGACCGCCTGCTGCTGCTGCAGCGCCAGATCCAGAACACGCCATATTTCGGTAATGTGATCGTCAGCATCAATGACGATCCTGCGCAAGCGCTGGAATCGCCGGTGAATGTCCAGGTCACCGAGTTCCAGACGCAGCGGATACGCACCGGGCTGGGTTACGCCTCTGACACCGGAGCCCAGGTGCAAGGCCGCTACACCAACTACAATGTGTTCGGCAAAGCCTGGGTGTTCGACGCCCAGACCAAGATCGAACAGCGCCGCCAATACGGTGCGCTGGACCTGTCGATGCCGCCGGACAAGCGCAGCTTCGTCAACGGCATCAACGGCTCGTACGACCGGACCACCCTGCAGGGCGTCGATTTGCGCAGCATGAAAATCGGCCTGAAGCGCGCCCGCTCGCTGGAAAACTACGATACCGCGCTGACCCTGGATTATTATCGCGACCGCCTGCAGCAGACCGATGGAGCGACCTTGCCGCCGAATACCGTGGTGCAGCCGGGCCAGCACCAGGCCCTGGTGCCTGGATTTGCCTGGGTCAGGCGCGCCGTCGACGATTCCATTTTCCCGCGCAGCGGCCATATCTTTTCGGTGCAGACCGGGTTTGCCGTGAAGGGCTTGCTGACCGACCAGACATTTTTCCGGGCCGATGGCCGCTACAAGCATTATTTCCCGGTAGCGAAACGCGATGTGGTGATCCTGCGCACCGAACTGGGCGGCGTGTTTACCGCCGGTTCCAGCGCCGCGGTGCCGGCCTCCTTGCTGTTCCGCGCCGGCGGCAATGAATCGGTGCGCGGCTATAGTTACGACAGTATCGGCAATGCGCAGAACGGCACCGTCTATCCGACCAAGTACATGGTGACCGGCAGCGCCGAATACCAGCACTGGCTGACCCGGCAATGGGGCGGCGCCGTGTTTTACGATATCGGCACCGCCACCGACAGCTGGGCCGACCGCGCTACCAAGGTCGGCACCGGTCTCGGCGTGCGTTACCGCAGCCCGGTCGGGACGGTGAATGTCGACCTTGCCTACGGCGTCCAGGCCAAGCAGTTCCGGCCGCATATTTCGCTGGGCATCGCCTTCTGATTTTTCTTTTCAAGATTGAACGCATGACCGAAGCAGCCATCTCCAAGGAATCAGCCAGCCCGCCGCCGAACAAGAACGGCGGAGGCATGCGCTGGCTGTGGCGGACGCTTGCGGTTTTGCCGTTGCTGACGCTGGTGCTGACAGGCTCGCTGTTTTTCGGCATCCATTCCGAATCCGGCGCCCGGGCCATGTGGCAATTGGCCACCTGGGCAATGCATGGCAATTTGTCCGGGCAGCTGGCCGGCGGCACGGTTGCGGACGGTCTGCAGTTGCGCAACGTGGTCTATCGCGACGCCACCCAGCAATACAAGATTGACCGGATCGACGCAAAGTGGCATGTGAACCTGTCGCCGCTCAAGCTGGATGTCGCTTACCTGCACGTAGGCAATGTCGACGCCCGGCTGGAGCCGACGCCGCCGGAACCGACCGTCATGCCGGCCAGCCTGGCGCTGCCGCTGCCGCTGCCGCTGCAACTGGCGCTCAATGATGTTTCGCTGGACAAGCTATCCCTGCACCAAGGATTGAGTACGACTGAACTGAGCCGCCTGCAGCTGCATGGAGAGTCCGACGGCACCCAGCATAACCTGGTGCTGGAACGGCTTGACACGCCATACGGCAAGGCCAGCGCCAAACTCAGCCTGAACGGCGTGAAGCCGTTTGCGTTGAGCGGCGGGGCGGATTTGAGCGGCGAATACCAGAAAGAAAAATACCAGGTGGACGCGGTGTTGTCCGGCACCCTGGCGCTGCTGGACATAGGCTTGAATGCACGCGGCGACAAATTGAGTGGAACTGCGAAGATTGCCGCGACGCCGTTTGCACCCATCCCGTTCCAGCAGCTTGAATTGAACGCCGCCCACATCAATCCGAAACTGTTCAGCAGCAGCGCGCCGCAGGCCGACCTCAGCCTGCAGGTTGCGCTGAAGCCGGAGATGCCTGCTGCCGCTGCTGCTGCGGCCGGCAGCGCGCCGGCTGTGGTGGACTTGGCGACGCTGACGGTGAGCGGACCGATACGCATCGCCAATGCCAACGCCGGCGCGCTGGACCAGGACCGCTTGCCGCTGGTCAGCGCCGGCGCCGAATTGCGGCTCGATACCCAGGTCCAGCAATTGTCGCGGCTGCAGCTGAAACTGCTGAAAGACGCCAGCATCAGCGGCCAGGGCGAATACCATGGCGACGGCAAGAACAAGGGCAACGGTGAATTCAGTTTCGACGTTGCCGGCCTGGATCTGCAGGCGCTGCACGGCAAGCTGAAGCCGACGCAGTTGCGCGGGCCGCTCAAGGTCAGGCTGACGCCGGAAAACCAGCAGATCAGCCTGGACCTGGCCGACGCCAACTACAAGGCAAAACTGGAAACCGTGATCGACGCCAAACAGATCGCCGTGAAAACGGCGCAGCTGGCAGCCGGGGCGGCGCGTCTCGATGCCACTGGCAGCCTGGAACGCGGCGCCGGAATGGCCTACGCGGTAAAAGGCAGCCTGCGCGATTTCAATCCCTTCCTCTGGATCGACAGCGCGGCTCCGGCGAAAAGCGCTGCCAAGGGTGCAGCAAAATCCGGTAGCGCCGTCAGCGCTCCTAAAGCCAAGGCTGTGACGGCAAACATCAACATGGATATCGACGCCAGCGGCAACCTGGAGCCGGAACTGAAGGTGAAGCTCAAGTTCGCCATCCGCGATAGCCGCTACGACCAGCTGCCGATGACCGGCAGCGGCTTGCTCAACCTGGCCGGCGCGCGCTTGCTGCCTAGCGACGTTGCGCTGTCGGTGGCCGGCAACGAACTGCAGGCCAAGGGCAGCTTCGGCGCTGCCGGCGACCGCCTGGTCTTGAAGCTTGATGCGCCGCAGCTGCAGGGCCTGGGTTTCGGCATTTCCGGCGCCGTACACCTGGACGGCCAGCTCAGCGGAACCTTGCAAAAGCCGAATGTGCAAGCCACGTATCGTGCCGAAAAACTGGCCTATGGCGAACATCGGGCGGATAGCCTGTCAGGGCAGGCCGATATACAGGCGGACCTGAACGCCAAGCTCAATTCCGCCGCCAACCGGCTGGTCCTTAGCGTAGAGGGCCGCGGCTTGCATAGCGCCGACATGGCGCTCGACAAGCTGAGCCTGAACCTGGCCGGCACGTATGGCGCCCATACCCTGAAGCTGGACAGCAGCGGCACCCTGCGCGGCAAACCTTTGCACCTGACCTTGGCAGCGCAAGGCCAGCTGAACGAAAGCAAGGCCGGATACGGCTGGCAGGGCCAGCTCAGCGAATTGCAGAACCAAGGCACGCCGCGCATCAGCCTGGCGGCGCCGCTGGCGGTCAGCGCCGAGGCGGGGCGCGTGGTGCTGGGCGCAAGCCGCTTGAATGTGGCCGATGCGCAGGTCGACCTGAAAAATTTCAGCTACGACCATGGAAAAATCCGTTCGGCCGGCAGCGTCAATGCGCTCAACGTAGCGACGATACTTGGCCTGGCGCATGAGTTCGGCGGCCCCGAACTTCCTTTGAAGACGGACCTGGTGCTGGATAGCAGCTGGGATTTTTCGCTGGCGGAGACCGTCGGCGGTTACCTGCAGATCGTCCGCCGCAGCGGCGACCTGCGCGTCAATCCGGGACGCGGCGACATCAGCCTCGGTTTGTCGGAGCTGAAGCTGCGGGCAGACCTGCAGGGCGGCCAGGTCAGGCTGGATAGCCGGCTGGCGGCTTCCAGGATAGGGACGCTGGACGCGCAGCTGCAACTGGCCCTGCAGCATGGCGACAGCGGCTGGGCCGCCAGCGACAGTTCGGCGTTGTCCGGCCAGGCCAGGTTGCAGGTGCCGCAATTGAAATCCATCGGCGCGCTGATCGGACCGCAGGTTGCGCTGGATGGCAGCCTGGCGCTGGACCTGAGCCTGGGCGGCCAGCTGGGCAAGCCGATGCTGTCAGGCAAAGTCGCCGGCGACCAGCTTGCCGTCACCCTGTTCGACCAGGGCATCAAGCTGAAGGACGGCACGGCGCGCCTGAACCTGGCGGACAACGTGGTCGAGCTGCAGCAGCTGGAATTCCACGGCGGCGACGGCACCATACGCGCCACCGGCCGGCTGCAGCTCGGCCATGACAATCCTGACCTGACTGCCAGCGTGGTCGCCGACCGCCTGCAGCTGTTCGCCAGCCCGGACCGCCAGCTGATGCTGTCGGGCCAGGCCA
Organism: Collimonas rhizosphaerae; assembly: GCF_038896935.1. Classification (NCBI taxonomy): domain Bacteria; kingdom Pseudomonadati; phylum Pseudomonadota; class Betaproteobacteria; order Burkholderiales; family Oxalobacteraceae; genus Collimonas; species Collimonas rhizosphaerae. The sequence goes on along the minus strand of NZ_JBANDC010000002.1, from coordinate 392,459 downwards.
AGATCGCCAACGTCAAGGAGCAGCTGCACGTCGACGGTAAGTTCACGGTCGACAAAGCGCTGTTCGACCTGCCGAAGAGCAGCGCGCCGGTGCTGGGCGACGATGTGGTCATCGTGCGCAAGGAAGTGAAGGCGCGCGCAACGCCGTTGACCGAGCAGGAACGCCTGGCCAAGGCAGCGCAGAAACCGGCCGGCGGCGCCACCCCGGTGATGAATGTGGAAGTCGATTTCGGCAGCGATTTCCGCTTCCGCGGCAGCGGCGCCGACCTGCTGCTGCGTGGCGCCATGCAGGTCCGCAGCGAACCTTACCAGCCCCTGCGCGCCACCGGCACGATCCGGGTCGCGAGCGGCAGCTACGAAGTGTTTGGCCGCAAGCTGGCGATCGAGCGCGGACTGATCAATTTCCAGGGGGCGATCGACAATCCGAATATCAACATCCTCGCCATGAAGCGCAACCAGGAAGTCGAAGCGGGCGCCGAGATCACAGGCAATCCAGGCAACCTGCGGGTCAAGCTGGTATCGGAGCCGAACGTGTCGGACGAGGAAAAACTCTCCTGGCTGATGTTCGGCCACGGCAGCGACAGTTCTGCGCTGGGCCAGCGCCAGGCCGCCGGCCAGGCGCTGGCGCTGCTGGGAAATTATGGCGGCAAGAAGATTGCCCAAGGCATCGGGTTCGACGAATTCTCGATCGGTTCCAGCGACTCCGGCATCGAAAACGAGCAGGTGGTCAGCCTGGGCAAGGTCATCACCGAGAAGATCAACCTGGGTTACGAACAGAGCCTGACCAGCGCCGCCAGCATCTTGAAACTGACCTGGCAATTTTCACGGCGCTGGTCGATGGTGATGCGCGGCGGCACCATCAACGGCCTGGAAGTCCTGTACAACTTGCGCTTCGATTAATCCTGGCCATCAGGCGCGGCGGCCCGACAGTTCGGCGCCGGCGTCGGGCTGCAGTTTCAAGGCAAACGGCAGCGAAGCCAGCGCAACCAGCGCGATCAGCAGGAAGGCCGGCCAGAAATCGGCGCTGACGATGGTGGCGTGGCCCTGCACCTGGTTCGACACCTGCAATGCAAAACCGCCGACCGTCACGCCCAGGCCGATCGCCAGCTGCTGGGCGACGCTGGTCAGGCTGGTGGCCTGGCTCATCTGGCGCTGGTCGATCTCGGCATAGGCAATCGCATTCAGGCTGGTGAACTGCATCGACCGCACGCAGCCGCCCAGCAGCAGCATGAGGATGATGAAGATATGCGGTGAATCGGCTTTCAGCACGCCGAACGCCGCCATCGACAGCGCGCCAAGCAGCGTGTTGTAGACCAGCACGCTCCTGAAACCGAATTTTTTCAGCACGGTGGTGGTCATGGTCTTGACGAAAATCGCGCCGGCGGCCGAAGCGCAGGTCAGCAGGCCGGACTGGAACGGCGTCAGGCCGAAGCCCAGCTGGAACAGCAGCGGCAGCAGGAACGGCAAGGCGCCTACGCCGATGCGGAACAGCGAGCCGCCGAAGACGTTCATGCGCAGCGTCGGAATCTGCAGCAGCCGCAGGTTGATCAGCGGATGCGGAGTACGGAAGGCATGCCATGTGTACGCCAGCAAGCTCACGGTGCCGGCTGCCACGCAGGCCAGCGAGACATCGCCGGCCACCAGGTGCCGGCCGGCGCTGGCCAGGCCGAACATCAGCGTCGAACAGCCGATCGCCGACAGCAGGAAACCGATCCAGTCGAGCGGTACGGTATCATCGCTGCGCAGGTTCTCGATATAGCGGGTAGCAAGGTAGATGCCGAGGATGCTGATCGGGACATTGATGAAGAAGATCCAGCGCCAATGGAAATAGGTGGTGATGAAACCGCCCAGCGGCGGCCCGATCACCGGCCCCAGCAAAGCCGGGATGGTCAGGTAGCTGAGCGCGCGCACCAGTTCCGCCTTGGAGGTGGTGCGCAGGATGACCAGCCGCCCGACCGGGACCATCATGGCGCCGCCCACGCCCTGCAGGAAACGGGCCGCGACAAATTCCGCCAGCGTGTTCGACATGCCGCACAGGATCGAACCGAGCATGAACACGCCGATGGCGCTGCGGAATATCGTGCGGGCGCCAAAGCGGTCGGCCATCCAGCCGCTGATCGGGATGAATACCGCCAGGCTGACCAGGTAGGACGTCATCGCCAGCTTGAGCGCGATCGGGCTTTCTCCCATGTCGCGCGCCATCATGGGTAACGAGGTGGCGATCACGGTGGAGTCCATGTTTTCCATGAACAGGGCGCAAGCTACGATCAGCGGCGTGAGGAAGACGCGGGATATGGGCATGAAGGGGTAGGCGGGCGGGGCGGGCAAAAGCCCCGCCTGCCCTGCTTAAAAGAGGATAATTATAGTATTTTTGACAATTTTTTGCCGTTCAGATAGCATGCAATCTGTTACCTTGGCCGCCTGCCGCTTTTCACGAGAACCATGACCAACACATTTCCCTCGTCAACCGAGTGTTTTGCCTTGCTGGATGACCGCAGCGCCGTTTCTGCGCAAGCGCATTGTTCCCGACTATACACCGGCCACGTGCGCAGCCTGTCGTGTTTTGAAACGGACCGGCTGCCGCAGTTGATCGAACAGATGCAGCAAGCCTTGCGCGAGGGTTTGCACGCGGTAACCTTGTTTACCTATGAACTCGGGATCGGGCTGCAGCATGTCGCGCTGCCGCAGTCGCCGGCAGCGGCGCCCCAGCCTTTGGCGCAAATCCTGCTGTTCTCGCATTGCGAGCGTTTGAACGATGCCGAGGTAGACGCCTGGCTGGCGCAACGCCAGGCTGCAGAACATGGCGCAGCGGAAGCCGAGGCTGGCATCGCCAATCTCCATCCGAACGTCAGCGCCGCGCAATTCGCCGCCGCCATCGCCAAGATCCACGCCTACATCGAAGCCGGCGACACCTACCAGGTCAACTATACCTACCGCCTGCGTTTCGATGCCTACGGCAGCCCGGTTACACTGTATCGCCGGCTCAGGCAACGCCAGCCGGTGCCTTACGGCAGCCTGATCCTGCTGGAGGACGGCGCGGCGGTCCTGTCGCTGTCGCCGGAGCTGTTCGTACGCCATGCGGCCGGCGTGCTGACCACGCGGCCGATGAAAGGCACCGCCGCCGCCAGCGGCGACGCCGGACAGGATGCCCTGGCCGCCAAGGCGCTCGCCGCGGATCCCAAGAACCGGGCGGAAAACCTGATGATCGTCGACTTGCTGCGCAACGACCTGGGACGCATCGCCGTCCTCGGCTCGGTGCGCGTGCCGCAATTGTTCGAGGTGACCCGCTTCAACACCGTGCTGCAAATGACATCCACCGTGCAGGCGCAGGTGCGCGACGATATCAGCCTCAGCGCCGTGATCCAGGCGCTGTACCCGTGCGGATCGATAACCGGCGCGCCCAAGCATCGCACCATGCAAATCATCAATGAGCTGGAGCCGGAGCCGCGCGGCCTGTATACCGGCGCGATCGGATGGTTCGATGTGGAGCAGCCGGGCCGCCGGTTCGGCGATTTCTGCCTGTCGGTGCCGATCAGGACTTTATGGCTGCAGCCAGCCGCGCCGGACGGCTTGCACGGCGCCAGCATACGCCACGGCGAAATGGGCGTCGGCGCCGGCATCGTGCACGACAGCGTGGCGGCGGAGGAGTTTGCCGAATGCGCATTGAAAGCCAAATTCCTGACTGGCATGGTCGGCGATTTTTCCTTGTTTGAAACCATGTACGCGACTGCCGCGGACGGATGCCGTCACCTGGACCTGCATTTGCAGCGCTTGCAGGCATCGGCCGCCTACTTTGGTTTTCCTTACGATGAAAACGTCCTGCGCGCGACTTTGCGCGCGCATTGCGCCAACTTGCCTGCCGGCGCACCCCAGCGCTTGCGCCTGACCTTGTCGGCAGATGGCGGCTGCAGCCTGCAAAGCGCGGAGCTGGGGACACTTGAACTGCCGGTCAGCCTGTTGATCGCGCCGGCGCGGGTGCAGTCCGGCGACCTGTTCCTGCGGCATAAAACCACGATACGGCAACGCTACGACCAGGCTTGGCAACAGGCGCAGCAACTGGGGGCTTTCGACATGCTGTTCTTTAATGGCGAGGGCGAGTTGACCGAAGGCGGCCGCAGCAGTGTGTTTGTCAAGCTGGACGGGCGCTGGTACACGCCGCCGCTGCGGGCGGGATTGCTGCCCGGAGTGATGCGCAGCGTGGTGCTGGACGATCCGGCGTGGAACGCCAGCGAACGCAGCCTGGACCTGGAAGATTTGCTGGCCGCCGAACAGATCATGGTGTGCAACGCCTTGCGCGGAACCATGCCGGCGACGCTGCTGCAAATCGTGTAGCAGGCTGGTCAGAACGCGATGATCACGACCGATCCGGCCACGATCAGCGAACCGCCGATCGCTACCGGCCAGGTCAGCTGTTCGCCGGCGAACAGCAAGCCGAGCACGATGGCGAAGGCTACGCTCAGTTTGTCGATAGGCGCGACCTTGGACACCGGGCCGATCTGCAGCGCATGGTAGTAGCACAGCCAGGACAGGCCGGTGGCGATGGCCGACAGCACCAGGAATAGCCAGTTGGACGAGCTGACCAGCGTCGGTTTCTGCCATTCGCCGCGCAAGCTGACGATGCCGGCGATCACGAACAGGATGATGACGGTGCGGATGAAGGTGGCGAAGTTGGAGTTCATGCCGGCGACGCCGAACTTGCCGAAGATCGCCGTCAGGCCGGCGAAGAATGCAGAGCCAAGAGCAAATACCTGCCAGCTGGAGCCGAAATTCATTTTTTTCCCCTGATATCGAATAGGACTTGACCGACAGGATTCAAGTCAACGCCATTTTGCCCCGGATTTCATTTGGCCGCAGGTTTGCCCGTGGCGGTGGCATCGCGATCGTTCAGCATCGCGTTGCCGGGCAGCTCGGCCTGGTTCCAGCCGCCGCCTAGCGCCTTGATCAGCAGCACGCTTGCCGCAAAGCGCCGGTTCTGGATATTCAGGGCCGACAGATCGGCGTTGAATGCGGTCGCCTGCGCCGTCACCACGCTGGTGTAGTTGACGGTGCCGGCCCTGTACTGGTTCAAGATCAGTTCCAGCGCATGATGCGCGAACTGGACTGTCTCGGCCTGGACCGCGGCCTCCTGTTCCAGGATGCGCAAGGCCGCCAGGTTGTCTTCCACCTCCTGGAAACTGGTCAGCACCGCCTGCTTGTACACCGCGACGCTGGCGTCGTAGGCGGCAATCGCCTGGTCGCTTTGGGCGCGCCGCGCGCCGCCGTCGAACAGGGTGGCGGCCAGCGCCGGCCCGAGCGACCAGATGCGGTTAGGAACCGTCAGCCAGTTGGCGAAGCTGTTGCTTTGGAAGCCGCCGGAAGCCGACAAGGTCAGGTCCGGGAAATAAGCCGCCTTGGCCACGCCGATCTTGGCGTTGGCCGATGCCGCCAGCCGTTCCGCCGAGCTGACATCGGGGCGGCGCTCCAGCAGCGAGGATGGCACGCCGACCGGGATCGCCGGCAGCACCGCTACCAGCGGCGCCGGTGTGATCGAGAAAGTAGAGGCTGCCTGTCCGGTCAGCAAGGCAATCGCATGTTCCAGCTGGGAGCGCGCTACGCCATTGTCCAGCGCTTGCGCCTGCGCGCCTTTGAGCTGGGTCTGGGCCTGGATCACGTCAGAGCGCGCGACCACCCCAACTGCATACTGGTTCTGGGTCAGCTGCAGCGATTTCTGATAGGCCGCTACCGTGTCGTCGAGCAAGGTCTGCTGCATGTCGAGCACCCGCAGTTGCAGGTAATTCTGGGCCAGCGTCGACTGCGCGCTGAGCCTGGCCACCTGCAGGTCGGCGGCGCTAGCCTGGGCCGAAGCCTGGTTGGCTTCCACCGTGCGGCCGATGCGGCCCCACAGGTCTGGTTCCCAGCTGGCGCTCAGGCCGAGCGCATCGGTGGTGGTCACCGAGCCGCCGGAACTGCTCAGGCTGCTGCTGCGCCCGCCGGAGCGGGTGGCTGACACGTTGGCCGACACGGTCGGGAAGTAAGACGACCTGGCCGATTCCACCAAGGCTTTGGCCTGCCGGAACTGCGCTTCGGCTTGCGCCAGGTTCTGGTTGGAGATATTGACTTGCCCGACCAGCGCATTCAGTTGCGGATCCTGGAAGATTTCCCACCACTTGCCATGCAGTTCCTGGTCTTGCGGGGTAGCTGTCTTCCAGTCTTTCATTTCCTTGAAGGCGGCCGGCGCAGCCGTGGCCGGCTTTACATAGTCCGGCCCGACGGCGCAGGCGCTCAACAGCAGCGCCGCGGCTGCCGCCGCCAACAGGGTTTTACGGGTAGGTGCTTGTTTCATATTGGATCCGTTGATTATCGTTTTGCATCGGCCATGATTTCCGTGTCGTGCTTATGCTTCGCTGGCGTCAGGCAACGGCCTGCCGCCGCGCCGTTCCCATTTATCCTTGCTCCACAGGCGGAAGCGGTCCATGTACAGGTAGACCACCGGCGTCGTGTAGAGGGTCAGCAGCTGGCTCACGATCAGGCCGCCGACAATCGCGATGCCCAGCGGCCGCCGGAGTTCGGCGCCGTCGCCCTGGCCCAGCGCCAGCGGCACCGCGCCCAGCATGGCCGCCATGGTGGTCATCATGATCGGCCGGAAACGCAGCTTGCAGGCTTCGAAAATCGAATCGCGCGGCGACAGGCCGCGGGTGCGTTCAACGTCGAGGGCGAAGTCGATCATCATGATCGCATTTTTCTTGACGATGCCGATCAGCAGGATCACGCCGATCAGGGCGATCAGGCTGAATTCGGTGCCGGTCGCAAGCAAGGCCAGCAGGGCGCCGACGCCGGCCGAAGGCAGGGTCGAGAGGATGGTGATCGGATGGACGTAGCTTTCATACAGGACGCCGAGCACGATGTACACCGCCAGCAGCGCCGTCAGGATCAGCAGCGGCTGGCTGCTCAGGGATGACTGGAACAGGTTGGCGCTGCCCTGGAAGCTGCCGTGCACGGAGGTCGGCACGCCGATCCGGGCCATGGCGTCGTTGATTGCCAAGGTGGCGTCGGACAGGGAGCCGCCGACCGGCAGGTTGAAGGAAATGGTGGAGGCGATGAACTGGCTCTGGTGGTTGACGCCGAGCGAGGTGTTGGTGGGCTGGAAGCTGGAGAACGCCGCCAGCGGCATCTGTTGTTCCGCCGTGGTCGACAAGGTCAGCGCCAGCGACGAATTGGACGCCAGCTTGCCGCCCGCCGTCAACGCCGGCGGCGTGCCGAGAGCGGAGGTGGTGGGCGACAGGTTGGCGGTGCTGGAAGGAATGCTGACGTAAGTGTCGTGCAGGATTTGCGGACTCTGCCAATACTGCGGCGCTGCTTCCATCACCACGTGGTACTGGTTCATGCCGCTGTAGATGGTCGACACCTGGCGCTGGCCGAACAGGTCGTTCAGGGTCGAATCGATCAGCTGCGGCGTGACGCCGCTGCGGATGGCGGTTTCGCGGTCGATGGTCAGTGTGGTCTGCAAGCCTTTGTCCTGCTGGTCGGTGCTGACGTCGGCCAGCTGCGGCAGGGCGCTGAACGCCTCGCGGATCTTCGGCTCCCAGGTGCGCAGTTCGTTCAGGTCGTCAGACTGCAAGGTGTACTGGTACTGGCCGTCGCTGACACGGCCGCCGACCCGGATATCCTGCACCGACTGCATGAACAGGTTGGCGCCGGCAATATGGCTGAGCTTGCCGCGCAGCCGTCCGATCACCTGGTCCGCTGTCAGCTTGCGCTGCGTCAGGGGCTTCAGCGTGATGAACATCTGGCCGCGGTTGCTCTGGCCGCCGCCGGTGAATGCGATCACGCTCTGCACGTCGGGATCCTTGCGGACGATCTCGACAAACTGGTTCAGTTTGGTGCTCATCGACTGGAACGAAATCGACTGGTCGCCCTGGATGCCGCCGATCACCAGGCCGGTATCCTGCTGCGGGAAAAACCCTTTGGGAATCGCGGTGTAAAGATACACGTTGAGCACGATGGTGCCGAACAGGATCAGCATCATCAAGGGCGCAAAACGCAAGGCCCACGCCAGCGAACGTTCGTAGCCGCGCAGCATGGCGTTGAAGGCGCGTTCGGTGGCGTTGAAAAAACGCCCCTGCTTGCGGTCCGGCTCGTGCTTCAGAAGGCGCGCGCACATCATCGGCGTGGTGGTCAGCGACACCACCAGCGAAACCAGGATCGCGACCGACAGGGTGACGGCAAATTCGCGGAACAGGCGGCCGACGATGCCGCCCATCAGCAGGATAGGGATGAATACCGCGATCAGGGAAATGCTCATCGACATCACGGTAAAGCCGACTTCCTTGGCGCCCTTCAACGCCGCTGCAAACGGTTTCATGCCGTCTTCGATATGGCGCGAGACGTTTTCCAGGACCACGATCGCATCGTCCACCACAAAGCCGGTGGCGATCGTCAACGCCATCAGGGACAGGTTGTCGAGGCTGTAGCCGAGCAGGTACATGGCGCCGAACGTGCCGATCAGCGAGATCGGCACCGCGACCGCCGGGATCAGCGTGGCGCGGCCGTTGCGCAGGAACAGGAACACCACCATGATCACCAGCGCGATCGACATCAGCAGGGTGTTTTCGGTCTCGCGCAAGGAGGCGCGGATGGTCGGCGTCCGGTCCATGGCGACATCGAGGTTGATGGCAGCCGGAATCGAGGCGCGCAGCTGCGGCAGCAGGGCCCGTACTTCATCCACCGTTTCGATGATATTGGCGCCGGGCTGGCGGCTCAGGATCACCAGCACCGACGGCTTGCCGTTGGCCGAACCGGAGTTGCGCAGGTTGGCGACCGAGTCGACCACCGTGGCGACATCGCTGACGCGCACCGGCGCACCGTTGCGATAGGAAACGATCAGCGGCATGTATTCGGCGGCGGTCTTGGCCTGGTCGTTGGCGTAAATCTGCCAGTTCTTGTCGCCGTCTTCCAGCATGCCCTTGGGACGGTTGGCGTTGGTGGCCGCGATCGCTGTGCGGACGTCGGCCGTGCCTATGCCGTATTTGTTGAGCGCGGTCGGATTCAGCTCGACCCGCACCGCCGGCTGCGAGCTGCCGCCGACGCTGACCTGGCCGATGCCTTTCACCTGCGACAGCTTTTGCGCCAGGATGGTGTCGGCGGCATCGTACATCTGGCCTTGCGTCATGCTGTCCGAGGTCAGCGCCAGGATCATCACGGGCGCATCGGCCGGATTCACCTTGCGATAGTTCGGATTGCTGGGCAAGCCGGTCGGCAGCAGATTGCGCGCCGCATTCAGGGCAGCCTGGACGTCGCGCGCCGCGCCGTCGATGTCGCGGCTGAGGTCGAACTGCAGGGTGATGCGGGTCGAGCTGAGCGAACTCGACGAAGTCATTTCAGTGATGCCGGCGATCGATCCCAGCGCGCGCTCCAGCGGCGTGGCCACGGTGGCGGCCATGGTTTCCGGGCTGGCGCCCGGCAATGAGGCGGAGATCGAGATCGTCGGAAAATCCACCTGCGGCAACGGCGAAACGGGCAGCAGCCGGAACGCCACCATGCCGGCCAGGGCGATGCCGATGGTCAGCAGGGTGGTGGCGATCGGCCGTTGGATAAAGGGACGCGAGATATTCATGCTGTCTTGGCTTCCCTACGGCTTGGCCGGTTCAGGAATCGCGCCGTCGCTGTCGTCGTCGCCCTTGTGGTCGTCTTGCTTGATGCCGAAACGTGCTTTTGTACGGCGCGCCAGGTCGTCGAACGCCAGGTAGATGACCGGCGTGGTAAACAAGGTCAGCACCTGCGACAGCAGCAAGCCGCCGACCATGGTGATCCCCAGCGGTTGCCGCAGCTCGGAGCCGACGCCGGTGCCCAGCATCAGTGGCAAGGCGCCCAGCAAGGCCGCCATGGTGGTCATCAGGATCGGGCGGAAACGCAGCAGGCAAGCCTGGTAGATCGCTTCACGCGGGCTCTTGCCTTCATTGCGTTCGGCATCCAGCGCAAAGTCGATCATCATGATGGCGTTCTTCTTGACGATACCGATCAGCAGGATGATGCCGATGATGCCGATGATGCCGAGGTCGGTGCCGGCGATCATCAGCGACAGCAGGGCGCCCACCCCGGCCGACGGCAGCGTCGACAGGATCGTGATCGGGTGGATGTAGCTTTCATACAGGACGCCGAGCACGATGTACATCGTGATGATCGCCGCCAGGATCAGCATCAGGGTGTTGCTGAGGGAAGCCTGGAACGCCAGCGCGGCGCCCTGGAAGCTGGTCTGGATGCTGTCCGGCATGCCGATTTCCTTTTCGGCCGCCTGGATTGCCTTGACCGCGTTGCCCAGCGAGGCGCCGGGCGCCAGGTTGAAGGAAATCGTGGTGGCGGGGAACTGGCCGATATGGTTCACCACCAGCGGCGAAGTACGCTCCTCGATGCTGGCGATGCTCGACAGCGGGACCTGGTTGCCGTTGCCGGCGACCAGGAAAATGCTGTTCAGCGCCGCCGGGCCTTTCTGGAATTCCGGCTTGACTTCCATCACCACCCGGTACTGGTTCGACTGGGTGTAGATGGTGGAGATCAGGCGCTGGCCGAACGCGTTATACAAGGCATTGTCGATCGCCGCCGTGGTGATGCCCAGCCGCGAAGCGGCGTCGCGGTCGATCGCGATGTAGGCTTGCAAGCCGAGATCCTGCTGGTTGCTGGCGATATCCGCCAGTTCCGGGATCTTGCGCAGGCGTTCGATCAGCTTGGGCACCCAGATGCTGAGCTCCGCGGCGTTGGCGTCTTCGACGCTGAACTGATACTGGGTGCGGCTGACGCTGTCTTCAATCGTCAAGTCCTGCACCGGCTGCATGTACAGCGTGATGTCGCCGACCTGGCGGTCCAGTTCCGGCTGCAGGCGGCGGATGACGTCGCTGGCGCTGATGTTGCGTTGTTCGCGCGGCTTCAGGTTGATCAGCATGCGTCCGCTGTTGAGGGTGGCGTTGCTGCCGTCGACGCCGATGAACGAGGACAGGCTCTCGACCGCCGGGTCTTTCAGCACCACTGCCGCCAGCGCCTGCTGCCGTTCCGACATGGCGGCAAACGAAATCGACTGGCTGGCTTCCGAAATGCCCTGGATCACGCCGGTATCCTGCACCGGGAAAAAGCCCTTTGGAATGAATATGTACAGCACCGCGGTCAGCACCAGGGTGCCGATCGCCACCACCAGGGTGGAAAGCTGGTGGCGCAGCACCCACTCCAGCGCCACGCCGTAGCGGGCAATGATGTTGTCGAAGAACTCGCCGCTCTTGCGGTAGAACCAGCTTTGTTTTTCTTCCGGGATATGGTGCAGCAGCTTGGCGCACATCATCGGCGTCAGGGTCAGCGAGATGACGGCGGAAATCAGGATCGCCACCGCCAGCGTGATGGCGAACTCGCGGAACAGGCGGCCGACCACGTCGCCCATGAACAGCAGCGGGATCAGCACTGCGATCAGCGAAAAGGTCAGCGAAATGATGGTGAAGCCGATTTGCTCGGCGCCTTTCAGGGCCGCCTGCAAGGGCTTCATGCCTTCTTCGATGTAGCGTGAAATGTTTTCGATCATCACGATCGCATCGTCCACCACGAAGCCGGTGGCGATGGTGAGCGCCATCAGGGTCAGGTTGTTCACCGAGAATCCGGCCAGGTACATGATGCCGAAAGTGCCGATCAGCGACAGCGGCACCGCCACGCTAGGAATGATGGTAGCCGGCACGCTGCGCAGGAAGACGAAGATCACCATCACCACCAGCGCGATCGACAGCAGCAGCTCGAATTGCACGTCCGCCACCGAGGCGCGGATGGTGGTGGTGCGGTCGGTCAGGATCTGGACATCGATCGCGCCAGGCAAGGTTTCCTGCAGTTTCGGCAAGATCTTCTTGATGTTGTCGACCACGCCGATCACGTTGGCGCCCGGCTGCCGCTGGATATTCAGGATCACGGCAGGCGAGGTGTTGGACCAGGCCGCCAGGCGAATGTTTTCCGCATCGTCGACCACATCGGCGACATCGGAGATGCGGACCGGCGCGCCGTTCTTGTAGGCGATGATCAGGTTGCGGTATTCGTCGGCCGAACGCAGCTGGTCGTTGGCGTCGATGGTCGAGGCGCGCGCCGGTCCGTCGAAACTGCCCTTGGCCTGGTTGACGTTGGCATTGCCGATGGCGGTGCGGATGTCATCCAGGTTCATGCCCAGCGCGGCGACTGCGCGCGGATTCAGCTGCAGGCGCACGGCAGGCCGCTGGCCGCCGGACAGGGTGACCAGGCCGACTCCCGGCACTTGCGAAATCTTTTGCGCCAGGCGGGTGTCGATCAGGTCCTGCACCTTGGGCAGCGGCAGCGTTTTCGAGGTGATCGCCAGCGACATGATAGGCGTGTCGGCCGGATTCACCTTGTTGTAGATCGGCGGCGTCGGCAAGTCGGACGGCAGCAGGTTGCCGCCGGCGTTGATCGCTGCCTGGACTTCCTGTTCGGCGATATCCAGGCTCAGGTCGAGGCTGAACTGCAGGGTGATCACCGAAGCGCCGCCGGAACTGGTTGACGACATCTGGTTGAGACCCGGCATCTGGCCGAACTGGCGCTCCAGCGGCGCGGTGACCGAGGAAGTCATGACGTCCGGGCTGGCGCCGGGATACAGCGTCACCACCTGGATGGTGGGATAGTCGACTTCCGGCAAGGCCGAAAGCGGCAACTGCTTGTAGGCGACGATGCCGGCCAGGAAAATCGCCAGCATCAACAGGGATGTGGCGACCGGCCGGAGAATGAACTGACGTGAGGGATTCATGCGTTCTTCACGGCCGATTATTGACTGCTGCGGTTATTGGGGACGGCAGGCGCCGGCGCAGAGGCTGCGGGGGCAGACGCATCGCCGCCGGCGTCCGCGCGGTGGCGCCGGCCACCCTTATGGGCACCGGCAGCGGCGGGGTCGGCCCCGGTCGCTGCTGCTGCAGGTCCGCCGCGGGTCACCGGCTCCACTTTGGCGCCTTCCTTCAGTTTGTCTATGCCGTCGATCACCACGGTTTCACCGACTGCGATGCCTTTGTCGATGGCGGTCGATTCGCCTTCCACCGGACCGGCCGTCACGGGGCGGATGGTGACAGTGTGGTCGGCTTTCACGACGTACACGAAATTGCCGCTGGAGCCGCGCTGGATTGCCGCGTTCGGAATCACGGTGGCGTCGCGGCGGGTGTCCAGCAGCAGGCGGACGTTGACGAACTGGCTTGGAAACAGAGCGTAGCCGGCGTTCGGGAATTCCGCCTTGAGCTTGACCGTGCCGGTAGTGCTGTCGACCTGGTTGTCGATGGTGAGCAGCGCGCCGCTATCGAGCTTGTTCTTCTGGTCGCGGTCCCAGACGTCGGTCGCCAGCGTCTTGCCGGCCTGGATCTGTTTCATGACGCTGGGAATATTGTCTTCCGGGATGCTGAATACGCTGGTGATCGGCTGCAGCTGGGTGATGACGGCGATGCCGTTGGTATCACTGCTCTGCACGATATTGCCGAGGTCGACCTGGCGCAGGCCGATGCGGCCGCTGATCGGCGCGGTGACGCGCGAGTAGGTGAGCTGCAGGCGGGCGCTGTCGAGCGCGCCCTGGTCCGACCTGACCGTGCCTTCATATTGCTTGACCAGCGCGGCCTGGGTGTCGACTTGCTGGCTGGCGATCGAATCCTGCGCCAGCAATGTGCGGTAGCGCTGCAAATCGATCTGCGCTGCCTTCAGCAGGGCAGTGTCGCGGATCAGCTGGCCCTCGGCCTGCGTTACCGCCACCTGGTACGGACGCGGATCCAGTTCTGCCAGCAAGTCGCCGGCCTTGACCACCTGGCCTTCCTTGAAATGCAGTTTCATCAACTGGCCGTTGACCCGGCTTTTCACCGTCGCTGTCGCTTCCGGCGTGACGCTGCCGAGGCCGGAAAGATAGATACGGATATCGCCAGTTTTTGCTGCAGCTACGCCTACCGGCAATGGGCCGCTCGGTCCGCCGGGCCCGCCGCGCCGGCCACCTTTACCGCCGCCGTTGGCCGCCGACCCCGCTTGCCCGGGTTTTGCCGCAGCCGCATCGCCAGACTGATGGCTGCGGCCCCAGATCAGGTAAGCCGCCAGCGCCAGCACGACGACCGCGGCCAGCCACCACCAGCCGCGCTGGAATCCGCCCTGGCGTTGGCTGGCAAGGGCAGGCCGGGTTTGGCTGGATTGGTCGGTTTGAGAGGTCGGTGTAGTAGTCATCGCAGGCAGGAGGTCAGTCAGAATGTGGACGGATGCAATGCAACAATTTGCCGGGGGGCTGGCCTGCGGCAGATTGTTGAAAAATAATTACATGAGTTTAGCGAGTAAATTTTACCGCCGTGTGTATTTATTAGAAATTGTTTCAAATTAATGAAAGACGCAGCGAGGCAGTGTAGCCGCTGGCTAGGCGGTCGGCAATTGGGTTGTTTCGGCAGGATCCGCCGGCAAACGGCGAGGCCGCGGAATATGCGCCAGGAGGGAGTCGGGCCGGGCTGGTTCCGGGGCTGCGCCGTTTGCCGGGAGCCGGCTGCGGCCCGGTCGGAAACCGGGCCGTTTTGCAGTTAAGGGGCGGCGTCAGGACCGCCGCGGTGACCACCGCGATGGCCGAAACGATGCTGTTCCATTTGCTTGAAGTGGTCGTCAAACACCTTTTGCTGGACTGGCGTCAGCGCGGCGTAGAACTCCTTGACCGCAGCGGTGCGGTCGGCCAGGCGGCTTTCAGCCCGCTTCAGGAATTCCATCTTGTGCTCCATGCGTTCAGGGGCGGTTTGCTTGGCCCATTCTTCCTTGCTCGGGCGTTGCGGCTTGTCGGTAGGCGGGACCGGCTTGATTTTGCCGATAAAGGTCTGCCATGCGGGTTCCTGGGCCGAGGTGATTTTCAGGTCGTCATGCAGTTTGGCCTGCCGTTTTGCCATCTTTTCAGCGAATTTGGCCTGTTGTTCCGGCGTAGGCGCGTGACGTCCCGGGCCGCCGTCGACCTGGGCCTGGGCGGTCATGCCCATGGCAGCAAAGCTCAGTGCGGTCACGCCAATCAGCAGTTGTTTGCGAAGCTTGAACATCGTGAAATCTCCATGAATTTAAGTGCAATCCGCACAGTTCGCATTGGACCGCGCTGGTGTATCGCCGGTTTTTCATGGAAGTCCAGCTTTGTATCTGCATGTATGGCATCCAGTTTGCTTTGTATCTTAATGTGTCCACACAGGTGGCAGATATGCCAATATACAAATTACTATCGTCTTTCTTGTGCCGAGTTGCCATAATCCTAGAAACTGCAGCCGCCGGCAGCTGCCGCCTACCAGGGATTGACCGCATTGAATACTTCGCCATTCATCATTAAGCACTTCTTTTTTCGATTGGCCGCACTTCCGGTCCTAGGATAATCACGCATATGGAAACTGCTGCTCACATATTGGTGGTCGATGACGACCACGAAATCCGCACCTTGCTGGCCGAGTACCTCGACGCCAACGGCTTCCGCACCTTGATGGCGACCAACGGCAACGACATGCGCAAGGTGTTGTCGGAAGCGCGGGTCGACCTGGTGGTGCTGGATCTCACCTTGCCGGGCGAAGACGGCCTGACGCTGTGCCGCAACCTGCGCGCCGATTCGAACATCCCGGTGATCATGCTGACCGCGCGCGGCGAACCGCTGGACCGCATCCTCGGCCTGGAAATGGGCGCCGACGATTATTTGTCGAAACCGTTCGAGCCGCGCGAGCTGTTTGCCCGCATCCGCAGCGTCTTGCGCCGCACCCAGGCGCTGCCGCCGAACATGGCCTCGCCGGAAGCCCAGCAGAT
The DNA here is from genome assembly GCF_038896935.1 of Collimonas rhizosphaerae. Classification (NCBI taxonomy): domain Bacteria; kingdom Pseudomonadati; phylum Pseudomonadota; class Betaproteobacteria; order Burkholderiales; family Oxalobacteraceae; genus Collimonas; species Collimonas rhizosphaerae. Next base: position 376,692 of record NZ_JBANDC010000002.1, on the reverse strand, counting down.
CCAGTTCGGACGCTGGACGCTGGACCTGATCGCGCGCCACCTGGTCAACAGCGAGGGGCTGGTGGTGGCCCTGTCTGGCGCCGAGTACCGTATCCTCAAGGTGTTCCTGGACCATCCGAACCGGGTCTTGAACCGCGACCAGCTGCTGGAGCTGACCCAGGGGCGCGAATCCGATCCCTTCGACCGTTCGGTCGATATCCAGATCAGCCGCCTGCGCCAGAAACTGGGCGACGACGCGCGTACCCCGGTGATCATCAAGACCGTGCGCAACGAAGGTTATGTATTGGCCACCGCGGTGACGGTTGAGTCGTGACGCAGCGCCGGTTGTGCGCTCGGATAAAGTAGAAGAGGAATGCCGTTCGTGAGAAATTTTTTTGGCTCGGTTGCCAACCGGGTATTCCTGATCCTGCTGACGGGCATACTGGTCGCCGCCGCCGCCACCAGCTGGCTGGCTGAAAACGAGCGGCGCAAGGCTTTCAAGGAATTTTATGAATTCCGCATCGCCGAACGGGTCGAGCAGATCGTTTTTTCGCTCGACAATGTCGGCCCCGACATGCGTTCCGTCGTGCTCCAGACCAGCGAGAATTTCGGCCTGGAAGCCAGCATGGTCAAAGACACCGAGAACGCCGTCGACGACAATCCGTCCCTGACCTCGCTGCTGAAGGCGCGCCTGGGCGCCGATCGCAGCATTGTGGTGGACAAGCAAAGCGACTGCAAGCTCCATATGCGCAGGAATTTCGATTTTCGCCGGCCTGAGGAATGCCAGGTGGTATACGTCAGCCTGAAAGACGGGGCGCTGCTCAAGCTCAAGCTGCGCATGACGCGCGGCCCCGGCGCGCCTCCTCCGGCGCGGCCGCCAGGCATGCCCTACCTGTCGCCTTATTTCGCCTTGTTCCTGACGCTGATCGGCGGCCTGGCTTATTTCGTCGCCAAGATGACGGCGCGGCCGATCAAGCACCTGGCGGTTGCCGCCGGTGAACTGGGGCGCGATATCGACCGGCCGCCGCTGGACGAAACCGGTCCGACCGAAGTACGGCAGGCAGCCACCGCTTTCAACGCCATGCAAGCGCGCATCAAGCGGCAGATCCAGCACCGCACCCACATGCTGGCGGCGATCACCCACGATTTGCAGACGCCCCTGACCAGGTTGCGCCTGCGCCTGGAAAAGGTGGGCGAGGCCGATTTGCGCCGCAAGCTGCTGGAAGACCTGGCGGTCATGCAAAGCATGGTGCGCGAGGGCCTGGACCTGGCGCGCAGCATGGATTCGGCTGAAGCGATGCAAAAGCTCGATATCGATTCCCTGCTCGACAGCGTGTGCGCCGATGCTGTCGACGCCCGGCAGGATGTGACGCTGGAAGGGCGCACGCGCGCTTCGATCATGGCGCAGCCGAACACGCTGCGGCGCTGCCTCACCAACCTGGTCGACAATGCGACCAAATACGGCCGTTATGCGCGCCTGCTGGCGGTGCGTGAAGGGAACGACATCGTGATCAGGATCCGCGACGGCGGCACCGGCATTCCTGCCGAGTTGCTGGAAACGGTGTTCGACCCGTTTTTCCGCCTGGAGACCTCCCGTTCGCGCGATACCGGCGGCACCGGGCTGGGACTGACCATCGCACGCAATATCGCCGAGAACCACCGGGCGACGCTGCAGCTGCGCAACCATCCGGAAGGCGGCCTGGAAGCGACCTTGAGGTTGCCGGCCTTGAACGGCATCTGAAAATAGCCGAGCGGCGGCCCAACAGAAAATCTTCCCCTGAATGCAAAAAGACATGCCTGAAGCATGTCTTTTTTTTTGTGGTTGCGATCAGCCGGGATCAGTAAGGAACATAGTCTGGCGGCGGACCGTAGTTGCCGCGTTGCGGCGGGTAATAGTCAGGCGGCGCCGAGTACTGCGGAGCCGGAGCATACTGCTGGCGACGGCTGTTTGCATAGCCGCCGGCGACCGGCACCTGGTTGCCCTTGGCGTACATGCATTGGGTATAGACATTGTTGTACTCGCGCTGCATGCCGTAGCTGCTGCGCGCCGCCGAGTCGCCGGCGACCGAGCTGCCGGCCAGCAGGCCGACGCCGCCGCCAATCGCCGCACCGGCGCCGGCACGGCCGGTTGCCGCACCGATCAAGGCGCCGGCCGCGGCGCCGATCACGGTGCCTGCCGCTGCCGTTCCTACCGCATTATCGGCGGCTGCTTGCGGCGCGTATGGTCCTATCCGTTCCTGGGCGTAACGCTGGCAGACTCCTTCGTCGTTACGGAACTGTTCATAGCTTTTACCCGCACCCGGCAGCGCCATCACATTCGGGCCTGACGGCGCGGTAACGCAGCCGGTCAGAATGACGGCCAGCGAGGCCGCGATTATCTTGGTCGTTCCACTTATCATCACACACCGCCTTATCTAGGTTGAGCTTCGTCCGGCATTACCTTCATCCAGCCCTTCGGGCAGCGAGGAATCTGGGGGTAGTAGCCAGCCGGACTAGGGCAGTAATAAGCATAGTTCGGGGCTTTTTCTATATAGGTTTGCGGCTCAGGTTCAACGTAGACCGGCGGTGGGGCGTAATACACCGGTGGCGGCGCGTAGTACACCGGCGGCGGGCCCCAATACAGCGGTCCGCCTATGGTTACACCGAAGCGCGGGCCGTAAAAGCCGCCATGTCCGTAATAGCCGTAGGCAAAACTGGCCGAGCTGGTGACCATCAGGCCCGCAGCGGCAAGTACCAATAGAGCAATTTTTTTCATGATATGTCCCACGCATTTATCAGTGATTTAATCATAATCCCGGACAGCCGCAAGCGCAAAAAGGAGTTACTTCTGGTTGCAAATGTTGGCGTCAAGATCAATCATTTTAACTCTTTGATACAAAGCGGCTTATATGGGTGGAATGCAGGAGAGCCAATGCGGAGAATTGTTGCAGGACAGCAGGAGATTTTTACTTGCCCCTGCGCGGCAGTCTGCAAGGCGGGCGGCTTGCGACCTACTCTATAATCAGCCGATCCTCCGCATCGACAGACGACAGAAAACAGGTGAAAGAAATGCAGCCAAGCGCACAACAGCAATCCTCCCTCCAGGGCGTCAAGGTGATCGAACTCGGCACCTTGATCGCCGGCCCTTATGCCGCCAGCCTGCTGGGCCAGTTTGGCGCCGAAGTGATCAAGATCGAAGCGCCGGGCGACGGCGATCCCTTGCGCAAGTGGCGCAAGCTGCACAATGGCACTTCGCTGTGGTGGTATTCGCAAAGCCGCAACAAGAAGTCGGTGACCTTGAACCTGAAGTCGGAGCAGGGCCAGCAGATTGTGCGCGACCTGGTCAAGGACGCCGATATCGTGATCGAGAATTTCCGTCCCGGCACGCTGGAAGGCTGGGGCCTGGGCTGGGAAGATTTGTCGAAGATCAATCCGAAGCTGATCATGGTGCGTGTATCCGGTTACGGCCAGGACGGCCCTTATCATGCGCGGCCCGGGTTTGCGGCGATTGCCGAATCGATGGGCGGTCTGCGCAACCTGGCCGGTTATCCCGACCGGCCGCCGGTGCGGGTCGGCGTCAGCATCGGCGATACGCTGGCGTCGCTGTATGGCGTGATCGGCGCCTTGCTGGCCATGCACCATCTGAAAGCGAACGGCGGTACTGGGCAGTTCATCGACATCGCTCTGTACGAAGCGGTGTTCGGCGTGATGGAAAGCCTGATTCCGGAATATGCCGAGTTCGGTTTCGTGCGCGAGCGTACCGGCGCCAGTTTTCCGGGCATTTCACCGTCCAGCACTTATCCCTGCCTGAGCGATGCCCGCGGCGAACACTATGTGATCATTGCCGGCAACGGCGACAGCATCTTCAAGCGCCTGATGCACGCCATCGGCCGCAGCGACCTGGCGGAAGATCCGCGCCTGGCGCGCAACGACGGCCGGGCGCAGCATAACGACATGCTTGATGCCGCCATCACGGAATGGACCTCGCGGCATGGCCTGGAGCATGTGCTGCAGGTGCTGGAACAGGCGGAAGTACCGAGCAGCAAAGTCTATACCGCGGCCGATATCCACCAGGACCCGCATTTCCGCGCGCGCGACATGATCCAGCGGCATGTGCTGCCGGACGGCCAGCCGATAGATTTGCCGGGCATCGTGCCTAAGCTGTCGGCGACACCGGGCCAGACTAACTGGGTGGGGCCGGAGCTGGGGCAGCATACGGCGGAAGTGCTGGCCACCATTGGCCGGAGCGCCGAGCAGATCGCACAGTTGCGGCAGCAAGGCGTGATCTGAACAGCTTCAGACCGGAATGTGGATAACCACCTTTAGTCCGTAAGGTGCCGTGCCGCGGGCATGCTGCAGCTCGATCCTGCCATGCAGCCTGGCCACGATCGACTTGACGATCGACAGTCCCAGGCCTGAGCCGTCCTGGCCGCTGCCCAGCACCCGGTAAAAGGGGTCGAATACCCGCTCGCGTTCAGCTTCTTCAATCCCCGGACCGCTGTCTTCCACTTCGATCGATACCAGGCCGGGCTGCATGCCGGCGCGCAGCTCTACGCTGCCGCCTTGGGGCGTATAGCGGATGGCGTTGTCGATCAGGTTGCGCACCAGGGCGACGATATCGACTTCCTGCGCCGCCAGCGTGATCTCGGTATCCGCTTCGATGCCGATATCGACCTGCCTGGCTTGCGCCAGCGGCAGGCTATCCTCCATCACGCGCCGCAGCACGGCTTGCAGGGAAACCCGGGCGAGCTGGGGCGCGCCGGTATTTTGCGAACGCGCCAGCGTCAGCAGCTGTTCCAGCAAGGCCTTGCTGCGATTGAGACCTTGCCGCAACGGCAGCAGGCGCGCTGTCGAGGCCGGCGAAAGATCGGTTGCGGCCAGGTTTTCCGCCTGCAGCGACAACGCCGTCAGCGGCGAGCGCAATTCATGGGCAGCGTCGGCCAGGAAGCGCCGCTGGGCATCCATGTTGTCGGCGACCCGCCGCAGCAGGCGATTGATCGAGCCAATCAGCGGCCGGATTTCATCGGCCACCTGCTGCTCGGCGAGCGGACGCATGTCCTGGTCGTCGCGGCGGTCGACTTCCTGCGACAGCAGGGCGATCGGCCGCAGCATGCGACGCACCAGGAAACTGACCAAGGCGATCAGTACCGGGATCAGGACCATGAACGGCATCATGGTGCGCAGGCCGCTGTCGCGCGCGATTTCGTCGCGCACCGCGGTCTGCTGGCCTACCGCCAGGCGCTGGCCGGAAGGCGTCGTCTGTACGAACAGACGCCAATGCACACGGCCCGCCTTGAATGTCTGTATGCCGTCGCGCAGATCGGCGGGCAGTCGCAGCGCATCATCGTCACCTTTGGCTGGCGCGGCCGGCGCCAGGACCTGGACGATGACTTTCGATTCCTCGTCCTTCATTTTTCCAATCGCATGGCGGTCCGGCGTGGCCGGCGGCAGGTCGCGGCTAAGCACCAGCGCCGCTACCTGGCGCAGCTGGTCATCCTGCAGGTCGTTGGCTTCATGGTAAGCAGAATAAAAGGAAAACACGCCGGCCGGCACCGCCATCGCCAGGATCACCAGGGACAGCCACAGCGATAGCCGGAACTGCAACGAACGGCTTAGTCTTGCTTGGAAACCATCCATCCCAGTCCCCTGACATTTTTGATTGACGCCGCGCCCAGTTTTTTACGGATCGAATGAATCAGGAATTCCACCGCATTGCTTTCGACTTCTTCATTCCAGCCATAGATGCGGTCTTCCAGTTCCTGGCGCGACAGGATCGCTCCCGGTCTCAGCAGCAGTGCATGAAGCAGGGAAAATTCGCGCGCTGACAGGCGGGTTGCGACACCGTCAGCGGTTACTTCGCGCGTGCTGGGGTCGAGGAACAGGGAGCCGTTGCTCATCACCGGATTGGCGTTGCCGGCCTTGCGCCTTACCACCGCGCGCATGCGCGCCAGCAGCTCGCCCATCTCGAACGGCTTGACCAGGTAATCGTCGGCGCCGAGGTCGAGGCCGCCGATGCGGTCTTCGACAGCGTCGCGCGCGGTCACGATCAGCAAGGGCAGCGCGCTGCCCTGCTGCCGCAGCTGGCGCAGCACGGCGAAGCCGTCCTGGCGCGGCAGGCCGAGGTCGAGCAGCATCACATCGTAGCTTTGGCCGGACGCGGCGCTCAGGGCAGCCGCGCCGTCATGCACCCAGTCGACTGCATGGCTGGCGTCGCGCAATGCCGTCTGCACTGCGTCGCCGATCATGCGGTCGTCTTCCACCAGCAGTACTCTCATTGCGTGCCTCTCCATGCGCCAGGTTGCCTTTGTCGCTGATTCTACCTTGCACGCCGCCTATTTCAATATCCAGCCGCGCCGGATCAGCGGCGCGAACAGGCGTTGGTGAATGAGGGAAGCGGCTCGGAACAGCGGCCCGATAAACCATTTTGCGCCGCTAAAGCAGAGTCCCGCGCTGAGCGCGGCGACCAGGGCGGCGCCCAGCATGTCCAGCGGGAAGTGGACGCCGAGGTAGATGCGGGCCCACGCCATGGGCAGGCCGAGCAGGCTTAAGGCCAGTCCCAGCGTGCGCAGCTGGCGATGCCGCAGGAAACTGAAAGCCACGGACCACTGCAAAGTCAGGTGGTCGCTGGGGAACGAAGAATCGGCGGCATGTGCAAGGAAATTCGTGCCAAGGCCGATCATGAACGGGCGCGGATGCGGCCACAGCGCGCCGACCAGCATGCTGACGGATAACGCGAGGACGCCGCAGGCGGCGGCTTCCAGCATCAGCTTGCGCGTCTGTTCGCCGCCGCGCAGCCAGCCTGACAGCAGGATGGCCGGGACCAGGAAAATCAGCCATTCGGCGCATAGCATGGCGGCGTTCAGCAAGATCGGCGAGGGATGGGGGCTGGCATTGATCAGCAGAAACAGCGAGTGATTCAGTTCTTCCATGGGGGCCTTTGGCAAAGTGAGGCTAAACGCCGTATCGGACAGGTGGAAGCAGGATAGTTGCGGAGACTTAGCTATTACTGAGGAGAAGCGGGATGGGCGCCGCGGCCGGCCGTGCGCCATGAAAAAAGCCGGCGCTGACGTTAGTCATGGCCGGCCTTGCTTGCTGCGGGATAAAAAATCAGAAGCGGGTACGCATGCCGACTGCGAATTCGGTCTGGTTCTTGAAGCCGTTGGCTGATCCTACGAGATAGCCGCCGTCAAGTTTCATGTAATCCGCGGCGAGATACAGCTCGGTGCGCTTCGACAGGTGGTAGAAGGTCGAGGCGTACAGCGTTTTCTTCTTGCCGCTGCCGGTTGCAGTCGAACCGCTGGCGTCTGCGTAGGCATTCAAGGTGCTGGTGCCGGCCGCATTGTAAGCTGCATTTTCAGCTTTCATTACCTGATAGCCGAGTTCATAGTCGAACGAACCCTGCGGCGTGAACTTGGCCGATACAGTGTACGCGTCGTCCTTGCGCTTGCCCAGCGCCCCTTGCTCTGCCGTGTAGTGGAAGTAACCTGCGTTCAGGCGCACCAGGTCGAAAATGTAGCTGCCGCCGACCGAATAGGACTTGTGCTTTTCGAGACTGCTGTCGATTCCGTTGCCGACGTCGGCCTGGTTGATGAAGCCGGAAACGATAAAGTTAGAGCCGTTGTAGCCGATCGCCGCGGATTTGGTGGTGTTGCGCGCGAACTGGCCGGCGGTCTCGCCGAACTGGTAGCCAAGGCCGGCCACCACGCCGTTACTGAATACTTTCTTCCAGGTAACGCCATTGTCGTAGCGTGTGCCGGTGGCGCTGCCGGAGTAGAAAATCAGTTGCTTGAAGTTGTTGTTGTTGGTGTAGCCGCCTTCTTCCAGGCCGAGCTTGGAGCCGTAGGCGTCGCCATAGACCTGGGAGAAATCACGTGCCAGAGTATTTTGGCGGCCCAGAACGACTTGGCCGAAAGTGTTGTCTTGCAAACCGACCCAGGCATCGCGGTTGAACAGTACGCCCGGCGTGTCCATTTCACCGGTGCCGACCACGAACTCTGCTTCCAGCTTGAAAATGGCCTTGAGGCCGCCGCCGAGATCCTCGGCGCCGCGGAAGCCGATGCGGTTGCCGCTGAACCAGGCGACCGGGATGCCGGTCAGGCGGTCGCCATTCTTGTCGGCATGGTTGACGGTGCTGATGGTGGCGTCGATCAGGCCATAGATCGTGACATTGGTTTGCGCAAATGCGGCGTTGGCGCATGTCCCCAGAACTGCCAGCGCAAGTAGCGTTTTTTTCATCGTTGTCTCCAGATATTTATAGTTGGCTTTACCGACCGCTTGGATCGGTGAGCCAACTATAAAATTCGCAAGCTTACTAACTGCTTTCAGGGCATCAAATGGTTGGCTGTCGGCTGTATGGTTTGCGCCACAGCCGGAGAAAATAAATTCTGTTTTTGAAAGCTGTCAGTAAGTTTTGCTGGAGATTGCGGCCGGTTGTCATGCCGCTTGTCGCGTACCCGGTGGTGGGAAAGTGACGGTAACGACCAGTCCGTTGCCGGCTGCGGGGGTGGACAAGACGATTTCCGCCCGGCTGGCGAGTGCGATCTCTCGTACGATAGCCAGCCCGAGCCCGCTGCCGTCCGAGTGCTCTTCGCGCAAGCGATAAAAACGTTCAAATACGTGCTCTCGTTCTGCCTCGGGAATTCCGGGGCCGTTGTCTATGACGCGCAACAAGACGGCGTGTTCAGCCATGGCGATGGCGACGGTTACCTTGCCGCCGGCCGGGGTATAGCGCAATGCATTGTCGACCAGGTTGGCGACCAGTTCTTCCAGCATCGATGGCGTGGCATGGACCGTCACCGGCGTGCCTGCGAACTCAAAGCCAAGATCGATATTCTTGGTCTGCGCCAGCGTCGCCAGTTCCTCCAGCACGCGCCGCACCACTTCGACCAGGTCGACATCGGTCTGGCGCAAAGGATGGCCGACGCCGGTTTCGGCGTTGGACAGCGTCAGCAGCTGGTTGACCAGCCGGATCCCGTGCTGCACGCCTTTGTTGATCGCGCGCAGCGCGGCATCCTTGGCGTCGGCGTCGTTGCTGCGCAAGCCGTAGTTGACCTGGGTGTTGAGCACGGTCAGCGGCGTGCGCAGCTGGTGCGAAGCGTTGGCGATGAACCGTCCATGCGCCGACATGTGGTCGTCCAGCCGCTGCACATAGTCGTTGATGGCGTGCACCAGCGGCGCCAGTTCGGTCGGCACCGGCGCGGTATCGAGCGCTTCCAGGGCGCCGGGCTTGCGGCGCTGGACCCGGTCGCGCAGGCGCATCATCGGCGCCAGGCCGTGGCGCAACCCGAGCAACAGCAGCAGCACCATCAGCACCAGTATCGCCAGCTGCTGCTGCACGGTGTGTTCCCACATGCGGTCCGACAGCGCATTGTAGGAATGCTGGGTTTGCGCCACTTCGATCAGTACCGGCTCCTGCGCGGGCACGCCGAACACCGGCTGTGAAAAGGCGACGATGCGCACCGGATCGTCGCGGAAGCTGGCGTTGAAATAGACCGATTCTTCGTTGCGCGGGATATGCGGCGGAGCGGGCAGGTCAAGCTGCCCGGCCAGCAGCTTGCCGTTGGCGGCGACCACGCGGTAGTAGACGCGGTCGTGCGAATCCGACTGGAACAGTTCCAGCGCGGCGGGCGGAATGGGCACTTGCAATACGTCGTCTTCGTAATGGATCTGTTCGCCGATGATGCGCGCCGACCCGAGCAGCATGCGGTCGTGCACCACCGTCGCCATCTTGATCGCATTATGGTAGGTGACCCAGATGTTGAAACCGACGAACAGCACCAGCGGCACCAGCAGCCACAGCAGCAATTGGGCGCGCAGGCTGCTAAATTTCATGGTGCTGCTTGAGCAGGTAACCGAGTCCGCGCAAGGTGATGATGGCGGCGTCGCCATGTTCCAGTTTCTTGCGGATGCGGTGGATATAGACTTCGATGGCATCCTGCGACACATCTTCCGCCATTGCGTACAGGCTCTCGGCCAGGGCTTGCTTGCTGACGGTTTTTCCCATTTTCATGATCAGGGTTTCCAGCACGGCATGTTCGCGCCGGGTCAGGGTGAGCGCCACGCCGTCGATCGAGAAGATCAGGCTGTTGCTGTCGTAGCTCAGCGATCCGCACTGCAGGATCGGGTTTCTCTGCTGGTTGGAGCGGCGCAGCAGGGCACGGATGCGGGCTTCCAGTTCGTTGACGTCGAACGGTTTGGCCATGTAGTCGTCGGCGCCCGTATTGAGGCCGACGATACGGCCCTCGACCGAATTGTTGGCGGTCAGGATCAGCACCGGCACGTTGTTGTGGCGCGCACGCAGGCGCTTGAGCACTTCGCTGCCGTCCAGTTTCGGCAGGGACATGTCAAGAATGACCAGTTCATATTGCTGCGTCAGCAGCAAATGGTCGGCGTCGGCGCCGTTATAAACGCAATCGACCGTGTATTTATTGCGGTGCAGGGTCAGCGCCAGCCATTCGGACAGGGGCCTGTTGTCTTCTACCAGCAAAATTCGCATGTTTGTTTCCGTCTCTGGGACGCCATTATTTTATGACTGCATGTGGCGATGTGGCGATGAGGCGGATTATGAAAGGCATGCCCGGACTTGGCTATCGATAAATCGCTGCGCCGGCAAATTTCCAATTGCCTTGCGAAAATTGCACATGATAGTATTGGTCCATCCAATAGACCAATTGTGTGCAAGGCAATTGATCCATGGAAACCAATTCGAGACCGACAATATGCCTGATACGACGCCTGCTCCCCTACGCATCGATGCCCACCAGCATTTCTGGCTGCTGGCGAACCGGACAGGGCAATGGCCGCCGCCGGAACTGGCGGAAATCCACCGCGATTTTCTGCCGCCGCAGCTGGAACCCTTGCTGCGGCAGCACGGTATGACGGGCAGCGTGCTGGTGCAATCGCTGCCCAGCATGAGCGATACCTTGTTCATGCTCGGCCTGGCCGAACGCAGCGAATTCGTAAGGGCCGTGGTGGGCTGGGCCGACTTGAAAGCAGCCAACGCCGAGCCGCAGATACAGCTGCTGGCCAGCCACCCGAAAATGCGCGGGTTGCGGCCCATGCTGCAGGACCTGGCTGACGACTGGATCTGCGATCCGCAACTGGCGCCGGCAATCGCCGCCATGCAGCGCCATCGGCTGAGCCTGGATGCGCTGGTCCTGCCGCGCCACTTGCCGTCGTTGCTGAAGTTCGCCGAGCGCCACCCGGACCTGCCTATCGTCATCGACCACGCCGCCAAGCCGCAGATCGCCAGCGCCGCGATGGAGCCCTGGCGCACGTCGATGGACCGGCTGGCGGCATTGCCGCAGGTGCATTGCAAACTGTCGGGACTGGTGACCGAGGCTGCGCCCGGCTGGCAGGTCGCCCAGCTGCAGCCGTATGCATCTCACGTGCTGGATGCGTTTGGCGCGGAGCGGGTGATCTGGGGCAGCGACTGGCCGGTAGTCAACCTGGCGGCCGATTACGGCAGCTGGCTGGCTGCCACCGATGTCTTGCTGGGCGGCCTGGCGCCGCTCCAGCGGCAGCAGGTCATGGGCTTGAATGCGCAGCGCTTTTACCGCCTGTAGCGCGGCTTAACGCAGGAACACCTTGTTCATGATCTGCGTAACCGGGTAGGCCACCAGCGACTGCACGGCAGGCGGCAGGTCCAGCGGGCGCATGATCATCTTGATCGTCATGTCGGGCGACAGGTGGGCGCGGATGGTGGTGTTCATCTTGCTGTGGATCTGCTGCAGCATGGCCTGGTCGTCGGCATGCCGCGGCGCCCTGGTGCCGAGCACATGGCGCAGGGCGCAAGCGGCGTCCTCGTTTTTCATTTCCAGGGTGCGGCGGCGCAGGGCGCCGAAGATGCGGTGGCGGCGCAGTCCCTCGTGCTGCCGGAAGCGGCGGAAATAGCGGAAGAAATGCTTGTAGTGGTTCACCTCGTCCTTGGCGATGCGCGAGGCCAGGTCCTTCAGCACCGGTTCATCGGTGCTGCGCGACAATGCGCCGTAGAAGGTGGCGGTCCCGGCTTCCACCACGCAGCGCGCCACCATTTCCAGGCCCTTGCTGGGCTCCAGCAGTTCAACCTTGCAATAGGTTGAATATTCGTCGAGAAAATTGCGGTACGCCGTCGGCCAGTCGAATTCAGGCCATATGTGCTCGACATAGGCGCGCAGAGCCTGGCCATGCTGCAATTCTTCGACTTCCCACTGCTCGCGCAGCCAGGTGGAGATTTCCGGCTCGTCGCCGTAGTAATCCACCAGGTTCTGTGTGTACAGGTCGGAGCCGCTTTCGACAAACGACGCGCAGGTGACCAGGTAAAAAAGGTTTTCGTCGGGCCGGACTTTGGGGATGTTGATTTTTGAAAAATCCAGGTCGGCGATTTTCCAGTGCGTATTCTGTTCGCTACCTCTGTGCATAATCAATCTCTCCATGTGGTTGTGACTGATATAGGACTACTTAGGTATGACGCATGCTTTTGCAATAGGTTCAAGGTACACGATTTTGCCGCGATGTGTGCATTTCGGGCTCATGCTAGGATTAAGCCTTATTTTGCAGCGAGGCCAATATGAGCGATCACACCAATGAAAACGTCGAATATCGCGGTTACGTCATCGTGCCGAAACCGGTGCAGGGCCATGATGACCTGTGGCATGACGGCTACCAGATATTGAAGGCGGGGACCAGCGTTTCCAGCCGCACCAACACCGAAAGCGCGCACACCAGCCTGGCTACCGCCTATGACAGCAGCGTCGAATTTGCAAAAATCGAGGTGGATAACCTGGTTGCGCTGACCGAATAAATTCTTCCGCGGCGGCAGTTGCCCGGCAAGCGCCGGTTTGTAAAAAAATACAAAAGAGACAAATGCTCATGCAACGATCTATCTGCGCTGCGGCGGCGCTGCTGGGGTTGTTGGCCGCAACCTCGAGCCAGGCCAGGGACACGCCGCCGACTTTTGTCACCACTTACAAGATTGCAGGATTGAAAAAACCTGCGGAAATCCTGGTGGACCAATGGGGCGTACCGCACATATACGCCGCGAATCAGGACGATGCTTTTTTTGTCCAGGGTTTCAACGCAGCGCGCGACCGCCTGTTCCAGATCGATTTGTGGCGCCGCCGCGGCCTGGGACTGCTGGCGCAGGTGTTCGGTCCGGCCTACGTCCAGCAAGACCGCGCCGCGCGGCTGTTCCTGTACCGCGGCGACATGCAGCGCGAGTGGCAGTCCTACGGCCCGCATGCGCAGCAGGTGGCGAATACCTTCGTGGCCGGCATCAATGCCTATGTCGATCATGTCAACGCCCATCCCGAAAAATTGCCGTTCGAGTTCAGGCAGCTGGGTTATGCGCCGGCCAGGTGGCAGGCGGAAGATGTGGTGCGCATCCGCAGCCACGGCCTTACCCGCAACCTGGACAGCGAAGTGGCGCGCGCCAACGTCGCCTGCAAAGCTGACCTGAAATCCGATGAAATCCGTTTCGGCCTCACGCCAAAATGGGAGACGACGATGCCGGACGGCCTGGATCCGTGCCTGCCGAAGGACTTGCTGAAAGTGTTCAAGCTGGCGACCCAGGGTGTCAAGATCAACAAGGACAGCTTGCAGAAAGGGCAGAGCGACGCCGCGGTGATGGCCGTTGCGGAGAATCCGGAAGAGGTCGCCGAGGGCAGCAACAACTGGGTGGTGGCGCCGGCAAAATCGGCCACCGGCCGCGCCATCATGGCGAACGATCCGCATCGCGCCTATTCGGCGCCGTCCTTGCGTTACATCGCCCATATCAATGCGCCGGGCTTGAACGTGATCGGCGCCGGCGAACCGGCGCTGCCGGGCATTTCGATCGGGCATAACGGCAGCGTCGCCTTCGGCCTGACCATCTTCAATATCGACCAGGAAGATTTGTACGTCTACAAGCTTAACCCTGAGCATTCCGACCAGTATGAATACCGGGGAAAGTGGGAGCCGTTCAACATCATCATGGAACAGATCCAGGTCAAGGATGCTGCGCCCGTGACTGCCGAACTGGTGTTCAGCCGCCATGGCCCGGTGATTTTTTCCGAACCGGGGAAAAATCGCGCCTTTGCCGTCCGGTCCGGCTGGCTGGAGCCGGGCATGTCGCCGTATTTCGGCAGCATTGACTATATGCGCGCCAGGAATTTTGCCGAATTCAAGCACTCCTTGCTGCATTGGGGCGCACCGACCGAGAACCAGGTATATGCCGACACCAAGGGCAATATCGGCTGGGTGCCGGGCGGCCTGGCGCCGATCCGCCCCAACTGGGACGGCTTGCTGCCGGTGCCGGGCGACGGCCGTTATGAATGGGCCGGCTTCTGGTCCGGCGACCAGCTGCCGTCCAGCTACAATCCAAAACAGGGCTGGTTCGCCTCCGCCAACCAGATGAACCTGCCGGATGGCTATCCGTACCGTGAACGCAAGCTCGGTTTTGAATGGACCAACAATTCGCGCTTTACGCGCATCAGCGAAGTACTGTCGGCGCTGAACAAGGTTTCGCTGGAAGATTCCATGCGCCTGCAAAACGACGACCTGTCGATTCCGGCGCGGCGCCTGGCTGCATTGCTGAAACCGCTGTCTTCCAGCGACGCCCGGACCCAGGCGGCGCTGGATGTATTCACCGGCTGGGATTTCGTCGAGCGCGCCGATTCGGCACAGGCCGCCTTGTTTGAAGTCTGGCTCTCGCGCCATCTGGGCAAGGCGTTCAAGGCAGCGGTGCTGAGTCCGGCCGCGGCGGAGGCGATGGGCGCGCCCGACACCGCCGTGCTGCTGGATACCCTGGAGCAGCCGCAAACGCGTTTTGGGCCGGATGCCGTACGCAAGCGCGACCAGCTGCTGTTAAGCAGCTTGGGCGAGGCGTATGCCGAACTGCAGAAGCTGCAAGGCGAGGACGCCAGCCAGTGGCAGTGGGGCAAGCTGCATCACAACCTGATGGAGCATCCGCTGGCGGCCGCGGTGGATGATGCTACCCGGGCAAAATTGAATGTCGGTCCCATGCCGACCCATGGCGGCGCGTATTCGCCCAATCAGTCGACTTATCGCAGCAGCGATTTCCTGCAGACCAACGGCCCTTCGTTCCGGGTGGTGGTCGATGTCGGCAACTGGGATAACTCGCGTGCGGTCAATTCGCCGGGACAGTCGGGCGATCCGGATAGTCCGCACTATCGCGACCTGGCCGACAAGTGGCTCAAGGGCGAGTATTTCCCGCTGCTGTATTCGCGGGCGGCGGTGGAGAAAGCCACTGTGCAGAGGATTCGCCTGCAGCCGGAAAACTGAGCTGCCGGCGGAAAGTAAAAAGGGCGCCGGTCAGCGCCCTTTTTTTACGCTTGCCCGATGCGCTGCGTGGTCTGCGGATCAAACCAGTGCAGGGCCGCGGCGTCAAAACCGGCGGTGATCTGTTGCCCGGTCACGACCGCGGTCGCGGCTGGCACTCGCATCACCAGCAGCTGGTCTCCTATCGAAGCGTGCACCAGCAGGTCGGCGCCCAGCGCTTCCACCAGTTCTGCGCGCAGGTTCAAGCCGGGGCGGCCGAAGATCAGCTGTTCCGGGCGCAGGCCCATGATGCAATCGCGGCCAGCGATGGTGCTGCAGGTAGAGGGCAGCGCGACGGCATCGGCGTTGGCCAGCGTGAAGCTGTTGCCGTCCGCTGCCAGTTTTCCGTGCAGCAGGTTCATCGGCGGCGAACCGATGAAGCTGGCGACAAAAGTGGTGGCCGGCCTGGCGTAGACCTCGGCCGGCGTGCCTATCTGTTCGGCGCGGCCGCCGTTCATGACGATCATGCGCTGGCCCAGGGTCATGGCTTCGACCTGGTCATGCGTTACATACAGGCTGGTGGTGCCCAGCGTGCGGTGCAGCTTCTGGATTTCCAGGCGCATCTGCACGCGCAGCTTGGCGTCCAGGTTGGACAGCGGTTCATCGAACAGGAACACCGCCGGCTCGCGCACGATGGCGCGTCCCATCGCCACGCGCTGGCGCTGGCCGCCGGACAGCTGGCGCGGGGTGCGCTGCAGCAGGGCGCCCAGCTCCAGGATCTTGGCTGCCTTTTGCACCCGGACTTCGATGTCGTCCTTGCCCAGGCCGCGGATCTTCAGGCCGTAAGCCATGTTCTCGTAGACGCTCATGTGCGGGTACAGCGCATAATTCTGGAACACCATGGCGATGTCGCGGTCTTTCGGTTCCAGCTGGTTGACCACGCGGTCGCCGATCACGATGTCGCCCGAGGTGACTTCTTCCAGCCCCGCCACCATGCGCAGCAAGGTCGATTTTCCGCAACCGGAAGGGCCCACCATGACGATGAATTCGCCGTCGGCGATATCGATCGAGATGCCGTGGATGACATCGACCGCCTTGGGCGCCTTGCCATAGGTTTTCTTGACGTTTTCTAGGTGTACTTTTGCCATATCACTTCTCGGAATCAACCAGACCTTTAACAAACCATTTTTGCATCACTACCACCACCAGGCCCGGCGGCAGCATCGCCAGCACCAGGGTAGCCATCACCATGTTCCATTCCACCGCCGAATCGCCGCCGGCGATCAGGGTCTTGATGCCTATCCCGATCGGGTACATGTTTTGGTTGGTGGCGATCATCAGCGGCCACAGGTACTGGTTCCAGCCGTAGATGAACATGATGACGAACAGCGCGATGATATTGGTGCGCGACAGCGGCCAGATCACGTCCTTGAAAAAGCGCAAGGGGCCGGCGCCGTCGATGCGCGCGGCTTCGGCCAGTTCGTCCGGGATGGTCAGGAAGAACTGCCGGAACAGGAAAGTGGCGGTGGCCGATGCGATCAGCGGAATGGTCAGTCCGGCATAGGTGTTGAGCATGTGGAAATCGGAAACCACCTGGTAGGTCGGCGTGATGCGCACCTCCACCGGCAGCATCAGCGTCATGAAAATCATCCAGAAAAACAGCGAGCGCCCGGGGAAACGGAAGTACACCATGGCGAATGCCGACAGCATGGAAATCGAGATCTTGCCGATCGCAATCGCCAGCGCCGACACCAGGCTCACCAGCAGCATGCGCGCCACCGGCGGCGCCGAGACGTTGCCGGACGCGCCCTTGGTCAGCAGGGCGCCGTAATTTTCTACAAGATGGCTGCCGGGCAGCAGCGACAAGGGCGCCGCCGCGGCCTCCTGCGCGGTTTGCGTGCTGGCGACAAAAGCCACATACAGCGGGAAGGCAATGATGATGACACCCAGGATCAGCACCAGGTGGCTGACCATGTCGAGGATGGGGCGGCGCTCAATCACGGGCGGCTTTCATGAGGTTTTTCATGCGTACTGGACTTTCTTTTCAACATACTTGAACTGCGCCACGGTGAGCACGATGACGATGGTCATCAGGATCACCGACTGCGCCGCGGCGCTGCCCAGGTCGCCGCCCTTGAAGCCGTCGATGAAGACCTTGTAGACCAGGATCTCGGTATCCTTGCCGGGGCCACCCTGGGTGGTGGCTTCGATGATCGCGAAGGTGTCGAAGAAGGCGTAGACGATGTTCACCACCAGCAGGAAGAAGGTGGTGGGCGACAGCAGCGGGAAAATGATGGTGGCGAAACGTTTGACCGGGCCGGCGCCGTCGATCGCGGCGGCTTCGACCAGCGATTTCGGTATGGCCTGCAGGCCGGCCAGGAAGAACAGGAAGTTGTAGCTGACCTGTTTCCAGACGGCGGCGATGACGATCAGTATCATCGCGTGGCGGCCGTTGAGCACGTGGTTCCAGTCGATGCCGACGTGATGCAGCCAGTTCGACACGATCCCGAGCGTAGGGCTCAGCATGAACATCCACAACACGCCGACCACCACCGGCGACACCGCATAAGGCCAGATCAGGAAGGTCTTGTAGATGGCCGCGCCTTTTATCACGCGGTCGGCAAACGCGGCCAGCATCAGCGACAGTGACAGGCCGAGCACCGCGACCAGGATCGAAAAGACCGCGGTGGTCTTGAACGAGGCAAGGTAATTGCTGTCAGCGAACAGGGTGCGGAAATTGTCGAACCAGACGAATTCGGAATAGCCGCCGAAGGCGTCCTGCAGCAGCATCGACTGGTACAGGGCTTGCACCGCCGGCCAGACGAAAAACAATAGGGTAACGATGATCTGCGGCGCGACCAGCGCATAGGGCAGCCAGGCAGACTTGAAGCGTGCGCGTTTTTCCAAGATGAGGCTTTCTTACCGGGCATCCGCGTTGACGCGGGATTTCAGGGCATGACAGGAGCAATTCCCGCAGTGCAGGTCAACACTGCGGGGGAAACCAGGTATCCGCTGGTTTTACTTGTTGGTTTTTTCAAAACGTTCCAGCAGCAGGTTACCGCGTTCCACCGCGGTATCCAGCGCCTGTTTCGGCGTGATCTTGCCGGTCCAGACGTTTTCCAGTTCTTCGTCGATGATGGTGCGGATCTGCGGCATGTTGCCGAGGCGGATGCCGCGCGACTTGTCGGTGGTCTTGGTGATCATCTGCTTGACCGGGACATCGGTGCCGGGATTGCGCTCATAGAAACCGGATTTCCTGGTGATTTCGTAAGCCGCCGTGGTGGTCGGCAGGTAGCCGGTTTCCTGGTGCCATTTGGCTTGCACTTCCGGTTTCGACAGGAACTTGAAGAACTTGGCGACGCCTTTATAGTCTTCGGTTTTCTTGCCGCCCATGACCCACAGCGAAGCGCCGCCTATCATGGTGTTTTGCGGTGCGCCGGGCACGTCGTTGTAATACGGCAGGGTAGCGATGCCGAACTTGAACTTGGAATTTTTCGCAATGTCCGCATAGCTGGACGAAGAACCGGTCAGGATGCCGCATTCGCCGGCATAGAATTTCGAAGTCGCTTCATCCTTGCGGCCGGCGTAGGTAAAGTAGCCTTGCTTGGCCCAGTTGGCCAGGTTTTCGATGTGCTTGACGTGCAGCGGGCTGTTGAATTTCAGGCGCGTGTCGAGGCCGTCGAAACCATTGTTCCTGGAGGCGAATTCAACGTTGTGCCAAGTCGAGAACGATTCCAGTTCGACCCACGATTGCCAGGTAGTGGTGTAGGCGCATTTGGCGCCGCTGGCTTTCAGCTTGGCGGCGTCGACCGCGAGTTCCTGCCAGGTCACCGGCGGCTTGTTCGGATCCAGTCCGGCCTTGGCGAACATGTCCTTGTTGTAGAACATCACGGTGGTCGAGCTGTTGAACGGCAGCGACAGCAGGCCGCCGCCTTTTGGTGCGGCGTAATAGCCGCCGATGGCCGGTACATAGGCGGAAGGATCGAACGGTTCGCCGGCCAGCTTCATGACTTCCGACACCGGCTTGATGGCGCCCTTGGAATACATCATGGTGGCGGTGCCGACTTCAAACACCTGCAGGATGTCGGGGGCGTTGCCGGCGCGATAGGCGGCGGTTGCCGCTGCCATGGCTTCGTCGTAGGCGCCCTTGTAAACCGGGGTGACCTTGTATTCCGACTGGCTCTTGTTGAATTCGTCGGCCAGCCCGTTGACGCGGTCGCCGAGAGCGCCGGCCATCGAGTGCCACCACGATATCTCGGTGGCGGCGTGCGCCGCAATGCTCATGGTCGCTAGTGTGCAAGCAATAGCCAGTGCTTTCAATTTCATCAGGGCCTCCGTAAAATTTTTTATGGTAGCGAAATCATATGACGACTGCATGACAGCAGCAGCCTCGCTGTAAAGCCGGATTCTATAGGTGAGTTTGTCAGCCGCGCAATGTTTGTTTTCCTTGTGCGCGATGAAAGCCGGAATGCGGCCCGGTTGACGGGCTTGGTTTGCGGCTCGCAGTTGCCGGATAAGCGCAGCTTCTGGAATCGCATATGGTGTAATAATAATTACCAAAAAGTCAGAGGTCTGTCTCTAGCATTCATATTGCAAACCGGCGTATTCTCAAATACCATCAATCAGGGTTGTTTTTGAATTGTGATCGATGAAAGTGTAAATTAAATTACACGGTAAAAATATCTGGAGACGCCATGCCTCACGTATTTGCCTGCCGTACCGCCGGCTTGATTGCGCTTGCCGTTTGCCGGAGCAACGCATGATCCCGCGCCTGTTGTTCAATTCCGACCATGAAGAGTTTCGCCAGAGCCTGCGGCGCTTCCTGCAGGCTGAAGTCTTGCCGCGCCATGCCGGCTGGGAGGAACAAGGGTTTGTCGACCGCGATATCTGGCAGCGCGCCGGCGAGCTCGGCTTCCTGTGCACCAACATGCCGGAAAACTATGGCGGCTCCGGCGTCGACCGCAAGTTCAGCACCATCGTGCTGGAAGAGCTGGCAAGCAGCAACGCGTCGGGCATAGGCTGGCCGCTGCATTCCGACATCGTCGCGCCTTACCTGCTGCGTTACGGCAGCGAAGAACTGAAGCAAGCCTGGCTGCCGAAGATGGCCGCCGGCACCGCGATCACGGCGATCGCGATGACCGAACCGGGCACCGGTTCGGACCTGCAGGCGATCCAGACCACGGCCATCGAAGATGGCGACGACTACATCGTCAACGGCGCCAAGATATTCATCACCAACGGCTATAACAGCGACATGGTGGTGGTGGCGGTGAAGGTGGGCGACAAGAGCCGCGGAGCGAAGAATGTATCGTTGCTGGTGATAGAAGCCGGGCGTCCCGGTTTCAGCAAAGGCAAGCCGTTGAAGAAGATCGGCATGAAAGCGCAGGATACCTGCGAGCTGTTCTTTGACAACGTACGGGTCCCGAAGAGCAACATCATCGGCCAGGTCGGCGCCGGCTTCACCATGCTGATGCAAGAGCTGGCCTGGGAACGGCTGCTGATTGCGATTACCTCGGTGGCCAATGCGGAAGCGATGCTCGCCGCAACCATCGAATACACGCGCGACAGGCAGGCTTTCGGCCGTACCGTATCGTCATTCCAGAATACGCGCTTCAAGCTGGCGGAGATGAAAACCGAACTGCAGATTGCGCGCGTGTTTGTCGACCGCTGCGTCGAGCTGGAAGTCGAAGGCGAGCTGTGGGTGGATGCCGCCGCTGCCGCCAAGTACTGGTGTTCCGACCTGCAAGGCAAGGTGCTGGACCAATGCCTGCAACTGCATGGCGGTTACGGTTTCATGCAGGAGTACCCGATTGCGCGCGCCTATATCGATGCGCGCGCCCAGCGGATTTACGGCGGCACCAACGAAATCATGAAAGAGATCATTTCTCGGTCAATATGAGTGCGGGTTTTTCTATTTTGAATAAAGACAGAAACTATGGAAAATGAAATGCAAAATGCATTGCGCTACGACGGCCGGGTGGCGATCGTCACCGGCGCCGGCAACGGCCTGGGCCGGGTGCATGCCTTGCTGCTTGGTGCGCGCGGCGCCCATGTGGTGGTAAATGACCTGGGCGGCGATGTCCATGGCGGCGGCAAGTCCAGCGCTGCCGCCGACCAGGTGGTGGCGGAGATCAAAGCTGCCGGCGGCAGCGCGGTCGCCAACTACGATTCGGTGGAAGACGGCAGCCAGATCGTGCAGGCCGCGCTCGATCATTTCGGTGGCGTCGATATCGTGATCAACAATGCCGGCATCTTGCGCGACAGCAGTTTCGCCAAGATGACAGAGGACGACTGGGACCTGATCTACCGGGTGCACGTGCTGGGGGCGTTCCGTGTCACCCATGCGGCTTGGCCGCACATGCGCAACAAGGGTTACGGCCGCATCGTCATGACCACCTCCGCTGCCGGCATCTACGGCAATTTCGGCCAGGCCAACTACAGCATGGCGAAGATGGGCCTGGTCGGCATGGCGAATACGCTGGCGATCGAAGGCGCCGCCAAGAACGTGCTGGTCAATACCATCGCGCCGCTGGCCGGCTCGCGCATCTCGGAAACGGTGATGCCGCCGCAGATGATGGCGGCGCTCAAGCCGGAGTTCGTGGCGCCGCTGGCGGCATACCTGTGCCACGAGAGCTGCAGGGAAAACGGCAGCCTGTTCGAAGTCGGCGCCGGTTTCCACGCCAAGCTGCGCTGGCAGCGCACGCAAGGCCATCATTTCCACGGGCAGGCTTTCGGTCCCGAGCAGGTGGCCCGGCATTGGCAAGAGATCGTCGATTTCGACGACGCGACTTATCCTGCCAGCATAGGCGAATCGTTGACATCCATCGTGCAGGACGTCGGTTCGCCTTTCGGCCAGGGCAAGCCATGAAGCGTAATGGCTAATCCGCTTCTGTCCGGCATCCGGGTGCTCGACCTGACCCGTTTGCTGCCTGGCCCCTTCTGCAGCTTTTACCTGGCGCAGCTGGGAGCCGAGGTGGTCAAGCTGGAAGAGCCGCAAGGCGGCGATTACGCGCGCATGCTGTCGCCTGAACTGTTTACCCTGCTCAACCGCGGCAAGAAATCGGTCACCCTGGATTTGCGGCAGCCGCAAGCGGTCGCCGTGCTCAAGGTCATGGCGGCGCAGGCCGATGTCCTGATCGAATCGTTCCGGCCCGGCGTGATGGACAAGCTGGGCTGCGGCTACCACGACCTGAAGCTGATCAATCCGCGGCTGGTCTACGCCGCGCTCACCGGTTACGGGCAGACCGGCCCCTACAAAGACCGTGCCGGGCACGACATGAATTACTGCGCCTATGCCGGCTTGCTGGACCAGACTGGCGCTGCCGGCGGCCCGCCGGTGCTGTCGAATTTCCAGGGCGCCGACCTCGCCGGCGGTGCGCTGACCTGCGCCCTCGGGATACTGGCGGCGGTGATCGGCGCGCGCGCCTCGGGCCAGGGCACCATGGTCGATGTCGGCATGCTGGACGGCACGCTGGCGCTGCAGGCGCTATCGCTGGCCACTATCCGCACGCTGGGCGGCAGCGCGGAGCGCGGCGGCGATATCTTGAGCGGCGGCCTGGCCAACTACAGCATCTACGCTTGCGCCGACGGCAAACATGTGGCGCTGGCGGCACTGGAGCCTAAATTCTTCCTCAATTTCTGCAAGGCGGTGGATCGGCCCGACCTCGCGGCCTTGCCGCTCGCGCCGGGAGCGGATGGCGCAGCCTTGAGAGCGGCTTTAAGCGCATTGTTCAAGACCCGCTCGCGCGATGAGTGGGAACAACTGCTGGCCGGCCGCGACTGCTGCGTATCTGGCATCTACACGCCACAGGAAGCATTGGACAACCCGCAGGTCAAGGCGCGCGGCCTGGTCCGCATGGAAGACGGCAAGCCTGTATCGGACCTGCCGATCAGGTTCAGCGATGCTGCCGGCACGGCTGGCGATTGTCCGGCGCTGGGAGCGGATACTGCCGATGTGCTGGCGGGCCTGGGATTTGATGCGGCAGCGCTGGCCGCGTTGCACGCAAGCGGCGCGATTTGAAGCAAGGCTGTTCAGCAAAAATATCGGTAAACGGTTATCCAGATCGATGTGCGAGGAGAGGCCATGGACCTGCAAAAAATCCGGTCGCCGACCATGAAAGTCAAGCGCGGCGAAGTGGAAAAACGCTACGCCGCGTTGATGGAGAAGGAACTGCAGGTGCGGGATGCAGTCGGATGGGAATGACAGGCCGCTTGCCTGCATCCGCTTGCATTACTGCCGGCAACAGATTTTTAAACAACCAGAGGAAATGCAATGACAGTCAACGATATCATCAAGCTCATGCCGTCCTGCCTGAACACCGTAGCGGCGGCGGACATGAAAAGCAGCATCCAGTTCGACATTTCGAAGCCGATGTACCTGCTGATCGATCATGGAACCTGCGCCGCGCACGAAGGCGTGGTCGACTCCCCCGATGTGGCGCTGACCATGGCCGATGAAGACTTGAAGGCCATGCTGAAAGGCGAGCTGAACGGCGCCATGGCGTTCATGAGCGGCAAGCTGAAACTCAAGGGCGACATGATGCTGGCCCAGCGCATTCCTTCCCTGTTTGACGCCAGCAAGATCGGCTGAGTTGCCTGCAGCTCTTCGTCGTCGCCGAGGAAGAGCCTCAGCGTATCCCTGTATCACTCGAAGCGCTTGCCCTGTTCCGCCATTGTCACGAGGATTGCCGCCGGTGCGAAATAACTGCCGAACCGGGCTGACAGCTGGTTTGCCCGCTGGACAAAATCGGCGACGCCGTAGGCATTGATGTATTGCAGGGCGCCGCCCTGGAACGGCGCGAAACCCCAGCCGAAAATGCTGCCGATGTTGGCGTCGGCAACGGTCAGCACTACCTGTTCCTCGTAGCATTTTGCCGCCTCGTTGGCTTGCACAAACATCATGCGCTCGATCAGGTCCTTTTGCGGCAGCTGCGTGGCGGCGAGCGGAAACGCTTGCTGCAAGCCGGGCCACAGGTGCTTGTTCTGGTTTTCGGGATAATCATAAAATCCCTTGCCGGCTTTCTTCCCCTTGCGGTCCAGCTGGGTCACCATTTTTTCCAGCCCGGCATCGGCCGGATGGCCGGCGAACGGTTTGCCGGCTTCGGCAAAATCCTTGCGCGTCTGTTCCAGGATATGCAGGGACAAGGACAAGCTGACTTCGTCATGCACGGCCAGCGGTCCTACCGGCATGCCGGCCTGCAAGCCGGCCATCTCGATGGCGCGCGGATGCTGGCCTTCCATCAGCAGCTGCAAGCCTTCCATCACGTAGGTGCCGAATACGCGCGAGGTATAGAAGCCGCGTGAATCGTGGACCACGATCGGGGTTTTCCTGATCTGCTGCACGTAGTCGAAGCCGCGCGCCAGCGTTTGCTGGCTGGTTTGCTGGCCGACGATGATTTCTACCAGCGGCATCTTGTCTACCGGCGAGAAAAAATGCAGGCCGATGAAATTTTCCGGCCGCACGCTGGCCTGCGCCAGGCCGGTAATCGGCAGGGTAGAGGTGTTCGACGCAAACACGGCGTCTTTACTGATCAGCGCCTCGGTCTTGCGAGTCACCTCGGCCTTCACCTGGCGATCTTCAAACACCGCTTCGATAATCAGGTCGCAGTTGGCCAGGTCATTGAAATCCACGGTAGGCGTGATCCGTTTGAGCAGGGCTTCCTTGCCTTCCGCGGTTTGCTGCTTGCGCTTGATCGCCTTGTCGAGCAGCTTGCTGGAATAATCCTTGCCGTGTGCCGCGGTTTCCAGGCTGTTGTCCAGCAACACCACGTCTATGCCGGCCTTGGCCGAGGCATAGGCGATGCCGGCGCCCATCATGCCGGCGCCGAGGATGCCGACCTTGCTGACTTTGGACGGTGCAAAGCCTTCCGGGCGCGACTTGCCCTTGTTGATGGCGTTCAGCTGGAACCACAAGGTGCCGATCATGTTCTTGGCCACCGGCGACAATGCGCAATTGACGAAGTAGCGCGATTCGATTTCGCAGCCGGTATCGAAATCGACGATGCCGCCTTCGAATACGCAGCTCATGATATTGGTCGCCGCCGGATAATTGCCGTGCGTCTTGGCGCTTGCCATGGACGGTGCGATGGCCCACAGCTGGCCGTTGGCCGGGCTGCGCGAGTCGCCGCCGGGCCAGCGGAATTTCTTGTCGTCCCACGGCTGCTTCGCCTTGGGATTGGCCAGGCACCAGGCCTTGGCTTTTGCCAGCAGCTGTTCCCTGTCGCTCGCCAGTTCCTGGACGATGCCTTGCTGCAGCGCCTCTTCGGCGCGCAGCTCCTTGCCTTCCAGCATGAGCTGCAATGCGCCCTGGATGCCGATCATGCGCGGCAAACGCTGCGTGCCGCCGCCGCCCGGCAGCAGGCCGAGCTTGACTTCCGGCAGGCCGAACTTGGCTTTCGGGTTGTTGATGGCGATGCGGTGATGGCAGGCCAGCGCCAGCTCCAGGCCGCCGCCCAGGGCGGTGCCGTTCAGCGCAGCCACCACCGGCCGGCCGCACAACTCCAGGCGGCGCAGGAAACCTTTGAATTCCTGCACCAGGTCGAAGGCTGCTTGCGCGTCGGTGATCTGGAACAGTTTTTCAATATCGGCGCCGGCGACGAAATCCGCCTTGCCCGAGGTGATGATGACGCCGGCGATGGCTGGATCGGCTTCGATGGCGGCAATCGCCTCCATGAACGGCGCCGTCAGCGCTTCGTTCAATACATTCATCGACCGTCCTGGCATGTCCAGGGTCAAGGTCACGATATTGTCGCTGTCTTTTTGGAAATTTACACTCATGATCTGGATCCAGTCCGTTAGACACGTTCGATGATGGTGGCGATGCCCATGCCGCCGCCGACGCAGAGCGAGATCAAGGCGCTTGCCTTGCCGCTGCGCTCCAGTTCGTCGAGCGCGGTGCCGAGGATCATGGCGCCGGTTGCGCCCAGCGGATGGCCCATGGCGATCGAGCCGCCATTGACGTTGACCCGCTCCGGGTCGATATCGAGGTCGCGGATGGCGCGCATCACGACCGCGGCAAACGCTTCATTGATTTCAAACAGGTCGATATCCTTGGCTGACATCCTGGCCTTGGCCAGCGCCTTGCGGGCGGCAGGAGCGATGCCGGTCAGCATGATGGTCGGCTCCGAGCCGGTGACGGCGGCGGCGACAATCCGGGCGCGCGGCTTCAGTCCCAGCCTCTGGCCCATCTCCTTGCTGCCGACCAGCACCAGCGCAGCGCCGTCGACGATGCCGGAGGAATTGCCGGCATGGTGCACATGGCTGATTTTTTCGACGGTAGTGTATTTGCGCAGCGCGGTCGCATCGAAACCCATCTGGCCGATCTGTTCGAAGGACGGGTTCAGTGCTGCCAGGTTTTCCATGGTGGTCTGGGCGCGGATGTATTCGTCATGATCCAGCAGCACCAGGCCATTGAGGTCCTTGACTGCGACCAGCGACTTGCTGAAGCGCCCTTCGGCGCGGGCGCGCGCGGCTTTCTGCTGCGACTGCACGGCAAAGCTGTCGACATCGCCGCGCGAGAAATTTTCCAGTGTCGCGATCAGGTCGGCGCCTATGCCTTGCGGCGCGAAGCCGGTGATCTGGTTGATCCGCGGATCCATGAACCAGGCGCCGCCGTCCGAACCCATGGCCCAGCGTGACATGCTTTCAACGCCGCCGGCCACCACCAGCTGCTCCTGGCCGGACATGACTTTCATCGCCGCCAGGTTGACCGATTCCAGGCCCGAAGCGCAAAACCGCGACTGCGTCACGCCCGGCACCGACTGGTCCCAGCCGGCATACAGCACCGCGGTGCGGGCGATGTCGGCGCCTTGTTCGCCGACCGGCGTCACGCAGCCGAGCACTACATCGTCGACTTGCGAGGTGTCGAGGCGGTTGCGTTGCTGCAGCGCCTGCAGCAGCTGGGCCAGCAGGTTGACCGGCGAGACCTGGTGCAGGCTGCCGTCTTTCTTGCCCTTGCCGCGCGGGGTCCGTACGGAATCGAAAATATAGGCTTCAGTCATAGCGTCTCCGGCTGATATTTGCTTGTATGCGCTTGTATGCGCTTGTATGTTTGCGTAATTATAATTACACTTCGATCGATGTCTCGCTTGATGTCCGATCCATGCTGAACAGCCACTGTAGTTAAAGCAATGGCCAGCGTCAATTGGTAATCTACTCTAAACCAGGGCAGAAACTGCCTGGAGCGCGATAGTAATATTAATTACACGTATGGCAAAACCATCACTCAGCCCATGGCCTCTGAAAAACAGAAAATCGTATTGGATCGTGCGCTGCTCAAGCCCGTGATCAGGCAAAGGATAGAAAACGCCGTGCTGGATCTGTTTTCAGAACGCGAATTCCGCAGCGTCGCCTATGGAGAAATCGCCGGCGCCGCCAGTGTCTCCCTGCAGACTATCTATAAATACTACGGCAGCAAGGAAGCGCTGCTGTTTGCCTGCCTCGAGACCTGGCTGAGCACCCTGGCGTCGCGCATGCTCGATCACCTGCAAGGCATCGAGAGTTGCCAGGACAAGCTGCGCAAGGTGTTCTGGGTAGTGCTGGATTTTTTCGACCGCAATCCCAAGGTCAGCCAGCTGATCATGAGTTCGCTGCAGATCAGCGCATGGGGGCGCGACCGTACTTTCCGCCAGCCGGAAATGATGGAAGTGCTGATGAAAACCCTGGCCGACGGCAGGGCGCAAGGCGTGCTGACCGACGAAGTGGATGAAAAGATCCTGCTCGATTATTTCATCGGCATCCTGGAAAGGCTGGTGCACATGCACACCATGCGCGGCGCAAAAGAGCCGCTGGCATTACAGGCCAATGCGCTGTTCAGGATGCTGTGGCGGGCCATCGCCAAGCCTGAACCGGTTTAGGCAAATCTGGCTTGCCCATAAAAAAATAGCGCAGGCAATAAAGCCGGCGCTATTTTCATTTGCGGCGCCGATAAGATTTTATTCCTTACCGGCCATGACAAATTTGTCTTATGCGAAATTCTTCGAAGCAAATTCCCAATTCGCCAATGCCCAGAATGCTTCCAGGTATTTTGGACGGGCGTTGCGGTAGTCGATGTAATAAGCGTGTTCCCAGACGTCGACGGTGATCAAAGGCTTGGCGTCGGTAGTCAGCGGAGTGGCTGCATTGGAAGTCGACACCAGGCCGAGCGAACCGTCAGCGTTCTTCACCAGCCATGCCCAGCCGGAGCCGAAAGTGCCGACTGCAGTCTTGGTCAGTTCTTCCTTGAACTTGTCGAACGAACCCCATTTGGCGTTGATCGCATCTGCCAGTGCGCCGGTTGGTGCGCCGCCACCTTTTGGCGACAGGCTGTCCCAGTAAAAAGTGTGATTCCAGATTTGCGCTGCATTGTTGAAAATGCCGCCGGAGGATTTCTTGACGATCTCTTCCAGAGTCGCGTTTTCGAATTCTGTGCCTGGAACCAGGTTGTTCAGGTTGGTCACATAGGTCTGGTGATGCTTACCATAGTGGAATTCCAGGGTTTCCTTGGAGATGTGCGGAGCCAGTGCGTCCAGATCGTACGGGAGAGGCGGGAGTGTGTGTGCCATGGTGCGTCCTTTCTATAGTTTTATTGGGATTACAAGGAAGCTGTTGCCTATACATCTATCTCGTGAACAGTTTCCCGGAGAGGGCTATTGTAAAGCGCTTAGCTATTCCATGCAGCATGCTCGCGCTTTTATTCAATCCGCCATGTGACTTGCGTCGCAAAGAAACATGCCCTCAATCAAGCGTCGCCTGCACGCTGTCTATGCCGACCTGGGCGCTGCCTTCAGCCAGCTGCACGGTAATCACGTGGCGCGGCTGCAGCGCCCGCGGCGTCCGGATTACCTGGCCTTTGGCGTCGGAGACGATGGCGTAGCCGCGCTCCAGAGTGCGCTGCGGATTCAGCAATTCCAGCTGGGCGCTGAGCGCTGCCAATGCCTGGCGGCGATCGCGGTTTTGCGCAGCCATCGCGCCGTTGAGGCGACGGCTCTGCTCCAGCAGCGCAGTGCGGGATGCAACCGTGCTGGGTATGTGCGCAGCCAAGCGGGTGTGCAGATTCAACAGTGCATGGCGCGATTGCGTCAGCGGGATGCGGGTGGCGTGCAGCAGCCTGGCTTGCAGGCTTTGCAGCTTGACGCGTTCGTGGGCGATGGTGGTGGCCGGACTGCTCAGGCGCCGGCTCAGCCAGTCCAGGGTCTGGCTGGTTTCGGCCAGCCGCCGGCGCAAGGCGCGCGTCAGGTCGTCGGCATGGGTTTCCAATGTCGCCAGCCAGTCGGCGCGCGCCACCGTCGCCAGTTCGGCGGCGGCAGTCGGGGTGGCGGCGCGCAGGTCGGCGGCAAAATCGGCGATGGTGAAATCGGTTTCGTGGCCGACGCCGGAAATCACCGGCATGGGCGCGGCGACGATGGCGCGCGCCACCGCTTCATCATTGAACGACCACAAGTCTTCGATGCTGCCGCCGCCGCGGCACACCAGCAGCAGTTCGCACTCGGCGCGTGCGGCGGCGGTATTGATGGCGCGCGCGATTTTCTCCGCTGCGCCGTCGCCTTGCACCGGCGTCGGATAAAGGATCACGCGCACATGCGGCGCACGGCGCGCGAGCGCGCTCAGGATGTCGCGCAGCGCTGCAGCCTGCAGGCTGGTGACGATGCCGATGGTGCGGGCGAATTGCGGCAGCGGCCGTTTACGGGCCGGATCGAACAAGCCTTCCGCATTCAGTTTTTCTTTCAGGCGCAAGAATGCTTCATACAGGTTGCCGACGCCGGCGCGCCGGATCGCTTCGACGTTGAGCTGGTAGTCGCCGCGCGCCGCATACAGCGTCACCAGCGCCCGCACTTCCACCTTGTCGCCGTCGCGCGGGGTGAAGCCGGCGTGCTGGGCACGGCCCTTGAACATCACGCCGCGCACTTGCGCCGCATCGTCTTTCAGCGTGAAGTACCAATGGCCGGAAGCGTAACTTTTGAAATTCGATATTTCGCCCGCGACCCAGGCCAGCGGAAAGCTGCGTTCCAGCAAACGCGCCACGGCTTGATTCAAGGCAGAAACCGTCAGTATTGGCGGTCCGCTGGAACGGTTGTCGGTGTCGCTGGAGAAATTCATACGGGCTTTCCGGGGTTCTTGATTGGCTGGAGCGTTGCCATTGTAAAGCACGGTCGCTGAACATCAATGGAAAAGCGAAACAAATCAAGGGCTTGTCCAGATTGCAGTGTGCTTGCGCACAAGCTTATCCACAAATTCTGTGGGTAACTGTGGATCAGCCGCGGCTTGTGGATATCCGTCGCCGCGGCTGTGGCAAAACCACCGGGAAAGATGCAGGAAAATCGTCGCCGCTATCTGTAAACGGCTGTTTAAGCTGCATTTGCACCTATCACCAACAATAGTGAAAAGGCGTTTCCAATCAAGGACTTCGCGTGAATCGAGTGGGCTTGTGCACAAAGTTATCCCCAAAATCTGTGGAGAACTTTGCCGAGATGGCGCCCGAAGATCCTGCACGTTTTTCATGCAGCACGAAAAAATCCTTTCAAATCATCGGCTTAAGTTTCGAACTAAGTACTTGTCCACAATCTTGTTCACATAATATGTGTGGAACTTGGTGGCTAGTTCTATCGGTCGGGGAGGGGGGGAGTAAAAATTCTGTCTATCATGCAGCCGGCTGATCCGAATCGCCTAACTTGCTTCGCTTGCCAGCGTATTTTTGCGTTTTTTTTTTGCGGAATTTTCTGTGTTTCGCTGATAGTGAACGGTACTATATCTTGCTGCAAACCGCATGCTGGTTTTTATTTTTTTGCATCGCTGTCGGGCAAGCTGAGCCCGCTGAGCATTGGACAAGAAGCTGTTCCTGCTTTTCCGGTAAGGTACAATCCGCGGCTTAAAACACCGACCCTTAGCTGCATCCAGAAGACAACGCTGCTCCTCCTTATGTCCGATGAACAAGAACTCCCGACTTCGATGATGAACGATGGCATGCCGGCTGTGCCGCAGGAACTTGCCGCCGATTTGCTGGCATCGGCTGTTGCCTTGCATCGGGCAGGCCGGTTCATTGAGGCTGAAGCAGGCTATCGGCGAATTTTGTCGGTTGACATGTCCCACGCAGATGCCATCCACCTGCTGGGAGTGATCGCAGTGCAAAGAGGCGACCCGGTCGAAGCGGAAGCGCTGATTCGCAAGGCGCTCGCCTATCGCGAAGATGCCGTTTTCTTGGGTAATCTGGGCAGCCTGCTTTGTGAAACCGGGCGGCTTGCAGAAGCAGAAGCGGCTTTACGCCGCGCGCTGGAATTGAATTCCGGTTATGCAGAGGCATACTTTAATCTGGGTAATCTTCTCCACGATACCGACCGGCTCGCCGAAGCTGAAAACGCCTTTTGTCGCGCACTGGAACTGAACCCGGATTTCGCAAAAGCCCACAACAATCTGGGCAATCTTTTCAATGGAACCAGAAGGTTTGCCGAAGCAGAAAGTGCCTTGCTCCGTGCACTCAAGCTTAATCCAGATTTTCCAGAGGCTCACTACAATCTGGGCAACCTGTTTTACATGACCAGGCGACCTGTCGAAGCGGAAGCGGCTTACTGCCGCGTGTTGGAGCTGGATCAGGATTTTGCCAAGGCGCATGGCAATCTGGGTAAGCTGTTCTATGAAGCGCGGCGGTTTCCTGAAGCGGAAAGCGCTTATCGTCGTGCATTAGAGCTGAAACCCGACTATGCAGAGGCTCTCTTTGGCTTGGGTCTTTTACTGCTGGCGCTTGGGCGCTATGCCGAAGCCTGGCCGTACTATGAGCTGCGCTACAGCCCGGAGCGGGAAAAACAGGAATTTGTTTTGCCGGATCTCCCGTATCCGCAATGGCGAGGGGAATCCCTTTCCAATAAATCCCTGCTGCTCTATCCGGAGCAAGGGTTCGGCGATCAGATCCAGTTTGCCCGATATGCATCGATGCTCAAGCAGTGCGGTGCGTCTCGTCTCACTTTGGTCTGCACGCCAGCTATCAAATCTTTGCTGGAAACCGTCGACGGCATAGATGCCGTGGTGACCGAGACCGAATCTCTGCCTGCGCACGACTATTGGTCATTTGTCATGAGCCTGCCGCTGCATCTGAGCACCACCTTGGATACAATCCCCGATCGGTTGCCGTACCTGCGCGCCGCCGCCGAACGCGTAGCGGCCTGGCTGCCTCGATTACCCTCGCGCAAGCTGAAAGTGGGCCTGGTCTGGTCGGGCAATCCGCGTGTTGGCAATTTCAACGCGAATGCCGTTGATCAGCGTCGCTCGATGCATATCGGACACTTCCTGCCGTTGCTGCAGCTGCCTGGCATCGCCTTTGTCAGTTTGCAAAAAGATGAAGCCGCCCGCGCGCAGCTAGAAGAGCTGCCGCCGGATTTGCGCCCCTTGGATCTCATGGGCGCGGTCCAGGATTTCGGCGACACGGCAGCCATCATCCAGAATCTCGATCTGGTGATTACCGTGGATACCGCGATCGCCCATCTGGCTGGCGCGCTGAACAAGCCGGTCTGGGTTCTATCGCGGTTCGACGGCTGTTGGCGATGGCTGGAGGAACGTGACGACTCGCCATGGTATCCCGGTGTCCTGAGGCTGTTCCAGCAACCCGTCGCTGGCGACTGGGCTACGCCTATTGCGAGGGTCCGTGAGGATTTGCTGCGGATGAGGTAGCAAAAAGAGGTTTCCAATCAAGGACATCTTTTGAATCCAGTGCACCTGCGCGCAAAGTCATCCCCAAAATCTGTGGAGAACTTTGCCGAGGTGGCGCCCGAAGATCCTGCACGTTTTTCGTGCAGCACGAAAAAATCCTTTCAAATCATCGGCTTAAGTTTCGAACTAAGTACTTGTCCACAATCTTGTTCACATAATATGTGTGGAACTTCGGATGGCAAGCGCCGGGCGCTGTTTCAGGCTGCTTTTATCCAGCCGTTGTGCGCCAGCCAGGACTCGAACAGGCGCGGCCAGGCATGCGGCTGGCTGCCTGGTTTCCCCAGTCCCCAGCCATGTCCGCCATCCTGGAACACATGCATTTCCGCCGGGATCTGCGCGGCCTTGAGCGCGTTGAACATCAGCAGGCTGTTCTGGATCGGCGCAATCGGATCGTCCGCGGCTTGCGCCAGGAAGGTTGGCGGCATGCCGCTGCCGACATGCCGTTCCACCGAAAATTCTTCGCTGGCGGCAAGGTCCGGATGCTTGCCGACGATTTCACGGCGCGAGCGCGTGTTGTCGTAGGGCGGCATGAAAGTAAGCACGGGATAGATCAAGCCGGCGAAATCGGGGCGGGCGGAAAATTGATCCGCGGCGTCGATGGCCGCGTAACGCCGGGCATCCGTTTCTGCCGCTGTGGTTCCCGCCAGATGTCCGCCGGCGGAAAAACCGAGGATACCGATGCGATTGGCCGCCAGTCCGTACTTTGGCGCCAGCGCCTTGATCAGCCGCATGGCTCGCTGGCCATCCTGGAACGGTGCGATGTTTGACCAGCCTTCGCCGGGCAAGCGATAGACCAGTTCGAATACGGTGACGCCAATCGATTGCAGCCATTGGGCTGCCGGGATGCTTTCGCTGCCTCGCTCGATATGCCCATAACCGCCGCCGGCAATCACCAGTGCCGCGCTGCCGTCAGGCCGCTCGGGACGATAGACCACCAGGCGCGGGCGCGAGACGTTGGTGACCGATCCTTTGGCATTGGTCTGTTCCGGCCCTTCGGGACCGTTTCCTCCGGGCGGCCTGGACCAGAGCGGAATCTCCTGCTGTTCCGCGGATGAGGATGCCGCGTAAAGATAGCGTGGAGCGACCAGCGCCGATGCTCCCATGGCGCCCATTCCTAACAAGGTCCGCCGTTTGATGTTGTCCATGTCAAAAGTCCCGTTGAAATTGCCGATGTGGTTACGCCACTGATCATAAGAGGGCAGTAGGCCAATGTAAAATATAATAAAAACGGCATCTCCATACTTTATATGTATCGATGTACTACATTGAGGGCAGCATGGAATTGAGGCACTTGCGTTATTTTGTGGTTGTTGCCGAGGAGAGGAATTTCACGCGTGCGGCGAAACGGCTGAGCATGCAGCAACCTCCGCTCAGCCAGCAGATCCGCATGCTGGAGAACGAACTGGGATTTGCGCTGTTCCACCGGCATCCGAAAGGCGTCGACCTGAGCATCGGCGGCGAGGTGTTTTTGCACGAGGCGAAATCGATCCTGGCAAATGTCGCCCAAGGCACGCAGCGCGCGGCGCGTGCGGCAAACGGGATCGAAGGCATCATTTCGGTAGGGTTCACCAGTTCGGCTGCAGCGCATCCCCTGATTCCAGAAATCCTGCGGGCGCACCGCGCGGCAAAACCTGGCGTCGCCGTCAAATTCAGCGAAGGCAATGCGGCCGAACTGACGAGCGCGGTCGCTTCGGGAAAACTCGATCTCGGGTTCCTGCGCATGCCGGTCAGCCGTCCTCCCGGACTGGCGTTCCACCGCCTGCTTGACGAGGAAATGCTGCTGGTGCTGCCTGTCGGACATGCACTTTTGCAAAAGCGGCCGAAAAAAGGCATGCCGGTGATTCCCCTGAAGTCGTTGCGCGACGAGCAGTTCATCCTGGTCCGCAATCCGGGCGCTACAGGCATGTATTCCGGTTTCATCGATGCCTGCGTACGCGCCGGATTCTCGCCCAGCATCGCCGTCGAAGTCGACCGCATGCTGACCAATATCTGCCTGGTAGCCGCCGGTGTCGGCATTTCCGTCGTGCCGGCATCCATGAACGGTTTCCATACCGACCAGGTGGCGTATTGCCGTGTGCTGGAAAGCGGCGGCGGATTCAGCGCGCCGTTAACGCTGGTGTGCCGGCAGGCGGACACGCTGCCGGCCGTGCAACATTTTCTGGCGGAGGCTGGCCGTTTTGCCAGAGTGGACGGGTGAAATCTGCACGTTTTTGATGCAGCACAAAAAAGTCCTTTGAAATCATGGACTTCAATGCACGGTTTTGGACTTGTCCACAGTCTTGTTCACATAATATGTGTGGAACTCGGAGCGTTGCCCGGCCACTCTGAAATTAAGTGAAAAAATTTCCGCTCCGCAACGCTACTCGCCCTTGCTCACAAGCCTTCAACAAGTTACATTCTGCATCCATGCTGATGAACCCCCTCATCCGCATTTGCCGATATTGAATGCGATTTCACCAAGGAGTTTCTTTTGTTTGCCATTATTCAAGCTGCGGGCTGGCCGATCTGGCTGTTGCTGATTGCCTCCATCATTGCCACCGCATTGATTATCGAACGTCTGGTTTACCTGCGCCGGCCGCGCATCCTGCCGCCGCAGCTGCTGCAGGAAGTGATACGGGTTTATCACAACGGCAAGATCAATACCGAAGTACTGACCAACCTGGAAACCAACTCGCCGCTAGGCCGGGTGCTGGCTGCCGGCCTGCGCAACGTCGATGCGCCGCGCGACCTGATGAAAGAATCGATCGAGGAAGCCGGCCAGGCTACCGCGCATGAACTGGAACGATTCCTCACCACGCTCGGCACGATTGCCTCGCTGGCGCCGCTGATGGGCCTGTTCGGCACCGTGGTCGGCATGATCGAGATTTTTGGCGCAACCAATGGCGCCGGCGCCGATCCAGCGCAATTGGGCCACGGCATTTCGGTGGCTTTGTACAACACCGGTTTCGGCCTGGCGATCGCCATGCCGGCGCTGATTTTCTATCGCCATTTCCGGGCCCTGGTGGACAGTTTCATCGTTGACATGGAGCAGCAGGCTGTGAAATTTGTCGATACCGTTCATGGCGCACGCAAATGAACTTCCGCAAAGGCAAGGGCCGCGACGACCCTGAAATCAACCTGATTCCGTTTATCGATGTCTTGCTGGTGATCGTCATTTTCCTGATGGTCACCACCAGCTACAGCAAATTCACCGCGCTGCAGATTACCTTGCCGACGGCCGACGCCGACAAGGCGATGGTGCAGCCGCAGGAAATCAACGTCGCCGTCAATCCGCAAGGGCAGTACGCGGTCAACAATGTCCAGGTCTCGTCGAAGGATGCGGCATCGCTGGCGCTCGACCTGAAGAACGCGGTGCAGGCCGACGGCAAGTCCAAGGGCGACCCGGTGGTGATCATCAACGCCGACGCCATGGCGACCCACCAGACCGTGATCAATGTGCTGGAAGCGGCGCGCCTGGCCGGTTTCGACAAGATCACGTTTGCCGCCCAGACTAGTGGGCACAAATAAGCCTTCGCTGGAATCGGTCCTGAGCGCCGCCTGGCAGCGGCGCGGTTTGCTGGCATGCCTGCTGTGGCCGCTGTCGCTGTTGTTCGGCCTGGCGGCGGCGCTGCGGCGCCGTTGGTACGCCGCCGGCTGGCAAGCCAGCACGCGTTTGCCGGTGCCGGTGATCGTGGTCGGCAACATCTTTGTCGGCGGCACCGGCAAGACGCCGTTGACGATCTGGCTGGTGCAAGCGCTGCGCCAGGCCGGTTATGTGCCGGGCGTGATTTCGCGCGGTTACGCCGCGCGGTCCGGCGACGGCCAGGCCGCAGTACGGCACGTGACCTCGGCGTCGCTGGCTGCCGAAGTGGGCGACGAGCCTTTGCTGATAGCCGCTCGCGCGCAATGCCCGGTGGTGGTTGGCCGCAACCGGGTAGCGGCCGCCGAAGCGCTGCTGCAGGCGCATCCTGAAGTCAACCTGATCCTGTCGGACGACGGTCTGCAGCACTATCGCTTGCAGCGCGACATCGAAATCGTGCTGTTCGATGCGCGCGGCGCCGGCAACGGCTGGCTGCTGCCGGCCGGGCCGCTGCGCGAACCGGCAAGCCGCCGCCGCGACTTTACCGTGGTGAATGCGGCAACCATCCCGGCCTCCATGCCGGCTTCCGCCATCCGCATGCAACTGGTGGGCGAGCAGGCCGAGCAGCTTGGCGATCCGAGCCGGACCAGGCCGCTGGCCAGCCTGCAGGATCCGGCCTTGCGGCTTGCCGCCGCCGCCGGCATCGGCAATCCGCAGCGGTTTTTTTCGCTGCTGAGCGCGGCCGGACTGAAGTTCGAGGCGCTCGCCTTGCCCGACCATCATGACTTTTCCGGCAACCCGTTTGCCGCGCTCCAGGCCGAGATCATCCTGATAACTGAAAAGGATGCAGTAAAATGTCGGCAAATAGAAACCATCAGGAACGATCCGCGCATCTGGGTCGTTCCCGTGACGGCGCAGATCGATGCTGCGCTGTCGCACCAAATTCTGGAGAAACTCCGTGGACATTCGACTGCTTGACATCCTGGTTTGCCCGATCTGCAAAGGTCCGCTGCATTACGATAAAAAAGCCCAGGAACTGATTTGCAACGCCGACAAGCTGGCTTTTCCGGTGCGCGACGGCATCCCCATCATGTGGGCCGACCAGGCGCGCGACCTGAACAGCCCGGCTGCGCCGGCTGTAGCTCCTGCGGCATAGGTGGCGTTTATCGTGAGTTCGAGCAAGCCTTTCACCGTCATCATTCCGGCGCGGCTGGCGTCGACCAGGCTGCCTAACAAGCCGCTGGCCGACATCGGCGGCAAGCCGATGATCGTGCGCACCGCCGAGCGCGCCGCGCTGTCCGGCGCGGCGCAGGTCATCGTGGCGACCGACCATGCCGAAATCCTGGCGGTCTGCGCCCGGCATGGCATCGCCGCGCGCCTGACGCGCGCCGACCATCCGTCAGGCACCGACCGCATTGCCGAAGTGGCAGCGGCGCTGGGACTGGCGGCTGACGCCGTGGTGGTGAACGTGCAGGGCGACGAACCGATGATCGAGCCGGAGCTGATCGCCGCCACTGCGGCGCAGATCACCGGCGAGGTGCCGATGGCGACCGCGGCGCACGCGATCGACTCGGTGGCGGATGCCTTCAATCCGAATGTAGTCAAGGTGGTATTGAACCAGGCTGGACGCGCGCTGTATTTTTCACGGGCGACGATTCCCTGGCACCGCGACGGCTTTGCGCAGTCGCGCCAGGATTTGCCGGCAGGCTACCTGCCGCTGCGCCATATCGGCCTGTACGCATACAGCAATGGTTTTTTGCAAACCTATCCGACCCTGGCGGTGTCGCCGCTGGAACAGATCGAGGCGCTGGAGCAGTTGCGGGTGCTGTGGCACGGCTATCCGATTGCGGTGCATATTGCGCCGGCGGCGCCTGCGGTGGGTGTGGATACGCCGGAAGACCTGGAGCGGGTAAGACGTTTTTTCGACGCTTGATAGCGTGCAAAAAGAGCGCAAAGGCATCACGCAGCGGGCGGGAAATTATCGTTGAACCAACAGAAATAGTGCCGCGGACTGGCTGTTTGGTAAAATTGTATGGTAAGTTTCATGCAAAGATAGCGTGGTACAAATAAAAGCATATCGGAGACGTCGCAACAAACCCAGCAACCATTGGGCGCGCCGTCGCCACAATCAATTCACAAACTCACCTTAGGACTTTAACATGCGCCTCATCCTTTTAGGAGCGCCTGGTGCCGGTAAAGGCACGCAAGCGACTTTCATTAAAGAGAAATTCAACATTCCGCAGATTTCCACGGGCGACATGTTGCGCGCAGCAGTCAAGGCCGGCACTCCGCTCGGCGTCGAAGCGAAGAAGGTGATGGATGCAGGCGGCCTGGTTTCCGACGACATCATCATCGGCCTGGTCAAGGACCGGCTGAAGCAGCCCGATTGCGCCAACGGCTACCTGTTCGACGGTTTCCCGCGCACCATTCCGCAGGCTGACGCCATGAAGGATGCCGGCGTGAAGATCGACTACGTGCTGGAAATCGACGTTCCAGACAGCGCCATCATCGAACGCATGAGCGGCCGCCGCGTGCATTTGTCGTCCGGCCGCACCTACCATGCCAAGTTCAATCCGCCCAAGGTCGAAGGCAAGGACGACGTCACCGGCGAGGACCTGATCCAGCGCGACGACGACAAGGAAGAAACCGTCAAGAAGCGCCTGTCGGTGTATCACGAACAGACCGAGGTGCTGGTCAACTATTACGGCGACTGGGCCAAGGCCGGACTGCCGGGCGCTCCCAAGTACCGCAAGATCGCCGGCGTCGGTCCGGTTGAACAAATACGCGACAGCGCGTTTGCGGCGTTGGAAGCATAAACAAAAGCGGACTTCGGTCCGCTTTTTCTTTTGATCAACAAAATAATTTAGAATTCACCAGGGATCATTCGTCAGGACCAACCGACAGCACAATAGAAAACCAGCCCGCCTAACTCTCCAAGAACAAAAGGGCAGCGAAAAGAAATGCATTACGCAGTATTGACCGGCAGTCCACCTATTTGGGATACATGGTTGCAGGTGAAATGGTGTAGTTGTCTTACTTTGTCGTGAAGCCGTACAAAAAAACTGGAGGAGTGAACATGGCATCAAGTCTATGGTTTGCCGTCGCTTGCGGCATCATTGCCGTTGTCTATGGGCTGGTCTCGCGCAGCTGGATCCTGAAACAGGATCCCGGAAATGCGCGCATGCAGGAAATTGCCGCGGCGATCCAGCAAGGAGCTGCGGCCTACCTGGCGCGCCAGTACCGCACCATCGCCATCGTCGGCGTGGTGCTGTTCATCATTATCGCGATACTGCCTGGGCTTGGCCTTGTGACCGCGGCCGGTTTCCTGATCGGCGCGGTGCTGTCGGGAGCCTGCGGCTTCATCGGCATGAATGTTTCGGTGCGCGCCAATGTGCGCACCGCGCAGGCCGCCACCAAGGGCATGGGGCCGGCGCTGGATGTTGCTTTCCGCGGCGGCGCCATCACCGGCATGCTGGTGGTCGGGCTGGGGCTGCTGGGCGTGACCTTGTTCTTCTTGTGGCTGCTGGCGTTCGCCGGACCTTCCGGACTTTCCCTGCATGACATCATCCGGCCTTTGATCGGACTGGCGTTCGGCGCTTCCCTGATTTCGATTTTCGCGCGTCTCGGCGGCGGCATCTTTACCAAAGGGGCCGATGTCGGCGCCGACCTGGTAGGCAAGGTGGAAGCCGGCATCCCGGAGGACGATCCGCGCAATCCCGCGGTGATCGCCGATAACGTCGGCGACAATGTCGGCGACTGCGCCGGCATGGCGGCCGACCTGTTCGAAACCTACGTGGTGACGCTGATCGCCACCATGCTGCTGGGTTCCTTGCTGATCCACGGCGCCGAACTGCAAGCCGTGCTGTATCCGCTGGCCTTGGGCGGGGTGTCTATCCTGGCTTCCATCATCGGCTGTTCCATGGTCAAGGCCAAGCCTGGCAAGAAAATCATGTCGGCCTTGTATACCGGCCTGTGGTGGGCGGCGATCCTGAGCCTGATCGGCTTTGTCGTGGTGACCTGGCTGATCTTGCCGGAACCGATGCGGGTGCCGATGATGGGCTCGGCCCTGATCGGCATCGTGCTGACCGGCCTGATGGTGTACATCACCGAGTATTACACCGGCACCGATTTCAAGCCGGTGCGGCACATCGCGCAAGCTTCCACTACCGGCCACGGCACCAACATCATCGCCGGTCTTGGAGTCTCGATGAAATCGACTGCGTATCCGGTGCTGGCGGTGTGCGTCGCCATCCTGGCTTCATACTGGCTGGGCGGCCTGTACGGCATTGCGATTGCCGCTACCGCCATGTTGTCGATGGCCGGCATCATAGTCGCGCTGGACGCCTATGGCCCGATTACCGACAACGCCGGCGGCATCGCCGAGATGTCGGGTTTGCCGGATTCGGTGCGGGCGATTACCGATCCGCTGGACGCAGTCGGCAACACCACCAAGGCGGTCACCAAGGGTTACGCCATCGGCTCGGCCGGCCTGGCGGCGCTGGTGCTGTTCGCCGATTACACCCATGCGCTCGACTCGGTGGGGAAAAGCACGGTGTTCGACTTGTCGAATCCGCTGGTGATTGTCGGCCTGTTCATCGGCGGCCTGATTCCCTACCTGTTCGGGGCGATGGCGATGGAAGCGGTGGGGCGCGCAGCCGGCGCGGTAGTGATCGAAGTGCGGCGCCAGTTCCGCGACATCAAGGGCATCATGGACGGCAGCGGCAAGCCGGAGTACGACAAGGCGGTCGACATGCTGACATCATCGGCCATCAAGGAAATGATCATCCCGTCACTGCTGCCGGTGGTGGTGCCGATCCTGGTCGGCCTGATACTGGGACCGGCAGCCTTGGGCGGCCTGCTGATGGGGACCATCGTCACCGGCCTGTTCGTGGCGATTTCGATGACCACCGGAGGCGGCGCCTGGGACAATGCCAAGAAATACATCGAGGATGGCAACCATGGCGGCAAGGGCTCGGAAGCGCACAAGGCGGCGGTGACCGGCGATACGGTCGGCGATCCTTACAAAGATACGGCGGGCCCGGCGGTCAATCCCCTGATCAAGATCATCAATATCGTGGCCTTGCTGCTGGTGCCGCTGCTGCCGGCTTCGGGCATGCAGCAGGCGGCGGCAGGCGCGCCGGTGGTGCTGGTGCCTGTGCCGGTAACCGCCCCGGCGACGGCGGTCATCGTCGACAACGGCGCTGCCGCGGCTACAGCAGCGGTCCCGGCTTCTTCGCCGGCGACTGTTATCTACTTTGAATCCGGCAAGGCGGAAGCCCCGGCAGATACCGCTGAAAAACTGGCGGCCGTGGTGGATGCGGCGAAAGCCAAGGCCGGCTCCAAAGTCGTGGTCAGCGGCTTTCACGACACCACCGGCGACCCAGCCAAGAACGAGGAAATTTCCAAGGAGCGCGCCAAGAGCGTGAAAGCGATCCTGCTGATCGCGGGCGTGGCTGAAGACGCCATCGTGCTGGAAAAACCGCAAGTGACTACCGGCAGCGGCGATAACGCGCAGGCGCGGCGGGTCGAAGTCAGCGTCCGTTAAACCATTTGGCGAGGCCAGGGGAGCGGCGGGCACGGCTTGCCGCTCCCTTTTATTTAGAACGCATCTCATGAATATTTAAGAAATGAGTTCTAGCCGGGCCCTACACAAATTTCTTCTCCCTGTTACTCTTCATATCCATGGAGACAAAACAAAAAACGGGCCTTATCCTGACCGGCGGCGGCGCCCGCGCGGCTTACCAGGTTGGCGTGATGGATGCGGTGGCGTCCATCTTGCGCGAGCAGGGCTGGGCGCCGGAACAGAATCCCTTCGATATCATTTGCGGCACGTCCGCCGGCGCCATCAACGCCACGGCGCTGGCTTGCCGGGTCGAGAACTTCGGCCTGGGCGTGCAAAAGCTGATGGATGTCTGGGAACACTTCACGGTTGAACAGGTATACCGCGCCGATTCGCTTGGCGTGCTGCGTTCGGGGGCGCGCTGGCTGTCGCTGCTGTCGTTCGGCTGGCTGCTGCGCAAATGGCACGCGCATCCGCCTAATTCCCTGCTCGACAATACGCCGCTGATTACCTTGCTGCACCGGCTGCTGGACCTGGAGCGGCTCGATGCGGCGCTGGTCAACGGCCACCTGGAGGCGCTGGCGATCACCGCATCCTCATACAGCGGCGGCCAGCACATTACCTTTTACCAGAGCGCCGTCGAAATCCAGGGCTGGACCCGCAGCCAGCGGCGGGCGGTCAGGGACCAGATCAATGTCGGCCATTTGCTGGCGTCGTCGGCGATTCCTTTCATTTTTCCGGCGATCCCGATTTATTGCGACGGCCGCCGCGAATATTTCGGCGACGGTTCGATGCGCCAGCTGGCGCCGATTTCTCCGGCGATCCACCTGGGCGCCAGCAAGGTGCTGGTGGTGGGCGCAGGGCGCCGCAAGGAAGCGCCGACCGATGCGCCCGTGTTTGCCCGTTACCCCAGCCTGGCGGAGATCGCCAGCCATGCCTTGTCCAGCATTTTCCTGGATGGGCTGGCGGTGGATATCGAGCGGCTGGAGCGCATCAATCACACGCTTTCCTTCCTGACGGACGAGCAACGCCAGCGCACGCCGCTGAAACCTGTGGAAATGCTGATCATTTCACCATCGGAGCAGATCGACGATATTGCTACCAAGCATTTCGGCAGCTTGCCGTTGCCGATCCGCACCTTGCTCGGCGGCCTTGGCGCCAAGGATGCACACGGCGGCGGTCTCGCCTCGTATCTGTTGTTCGAATCGGGATATACACGTGAACTGATACGCATGGGCCAGAAAGATACGCTGGCGCGGCGCGATGAAGTGGCCGATTTTTTTGGCCCGAGCCCGGCCGCCAGGCAAGCGGCGGAGAACTTGTGATCGGTAAATATTGTCAAATATTGCAACACTTGCAGCCGTGACAAGGATACGGGTTGATTCGTTTTCATCAACACGTTACCCTACGGTATCAGAACCATAAAATATTAAATTTATGAAAAGCCACGCAACCCGGCGCCATTTCCCTGGTCTAAGTTCCGATTTCGCCGCGGCTATATTGCGTAACGGAATCTTGCTGTTGCTTGGCTTGCTGCTGTCTTTTCAAGTATTTGCAAGGGAATCCCTGCCGCAGGACGTGGTTTCGGTTAGCCAGTTGCCGCAGGAAGCGCAAGCGACGTTGATATTGATTAAGCAGGGCGGACCGTTCCCGTACGCCAAGGATGGCGTGGTATTCGGCAATTATGAAGGGATGCTGCCCAGGCAGCGGCGCGGGTATTACCACGAATTCACGGTGAAAACGCCGCGTGCCCGCAACCGCGGCGCACGCCGGATCATCGCCGGCGGCAATCCACAGACCTCAGGCGAGTATTACTACACTGATAACCATTATCAAACTTTCAGACGCATCCAAGAGTGACTGAGATAAAAAAACAACAGCAATCCATCATCATTGCTCTAGCTGAGGGAAAAATGAGTTTGTTTAAAACCGTACCGCCAAATGTAGTGCAGTCCATCCGCGCCTTCCGTGTGACCGACCTGCAGGCGGAGGCCAGCCGCCTCGGGCAGCATTTCCTGTATGCCTATTGCGCGGAAGCAACGACTAAACAGCAAGTACTGGCAAATATCGCCCACGCCTTCCATTTTCCCAAGCATTTCGGCAAGAATTTCGACGCCCTGGCTGATTGCCTGACCGATCTGGCCCACAAAGCCGGCCCGCAGCCGGGTTTCATTGTGGTGATCGAACAACTGCCGAATACCCCCAAGTTCGACAAGGAAGCGCGGGAAACCCTGCTCGACGTATTCCGCGACAGCGCCGATTTCTGGGCCGACAAAAAAGTAGCTTTCCGCGTTTTTTATTCATTCCAGTAACACTGTTTTAATCAAAATTTACCGCTGTTTTTAATCAAAAACAGCATTGCAACGGGTACAATGCGCGCCATGAGAAGCATTGTTATCCTGATTTCCGGGCGTGGCAGCAACATGCAAGCCATCGTCCGCGCCGCTCAAACCGAACAATGGCCTGCCAGAATCGCCGCTGTCATCAGCAACCGGGCAGATGCCGAGGGTTTGAAATTTGCCGCTGCCCAAGGCATTCCAACGGCAGTGGTTGCGAATAAAGACTATCCTGATCGTGAACAGTTCGACGCCGCCTTACGCGTCGTGATTGACGGATTTGCCCCGGACCTGGTGGTGCTGGCGGGTTTCATGCGTATCCTGACTGCGCCGCTGGTGGAACATTATGCCGGCCGCATGCTGAATATCCATCCCTCTTTGCTGCCGAGTTTTCCAGGAATGGCGACCCACAGGCAAGCGCTGCAGGCCGGCGTCAAGGTGCATGGCGCGACCGTGCATTTTGTCACGCCGGCGCTGGACCATGGCCCGATCGTGGCGCAGGTCGTGGTGCCGGTGCTGGAAGACGATACCGAACAGTCGCTGGAGCAGCGCGTGCTGGTCGAAGAGCATCAGCTATATCCGCGCGCAGTGCGCTGGTTTGTCGAAAATCGGCTGAGCATCGAAGATGGACTGGTGCATAACAGTGCGGCTCCGCACGAACGCTAATACCGGC
Organism: Collimonas rhizosphaerae; assembly: GCF_038896935.1. Classification (NCBI taxonomy): domain Bacteria; kingdom Pseudomonadati; phylum Pseudomonadota; class Betaproteobacteria; order Burkholderiales; family Oxalobacteraceae; genus Collimonas; species Collimonas rhizosphaerae. Next base: position 331,696 of record NZ_JBANDC010000002.1, on the reverse strand, counting down.
GTTTGGCAAGCCCGAGCGCGACCAACAGATTAAAAAGATTTTTATGAAAGATTCATTATGAGATTGCCTCCCGCGATCATCGGTCACACCGAAGAAGTCCTGCGCGAAATTTTACGTTTTACCGGCCCTGCCGACGGCACCTTGTCGCGCTATTTCCGCGATCATCCGAAGCTCGGTTCGCGCGAGCGCGGCGTGATCGCCGAAGCGGTCTACGGCTTGCTGCGCAATAAGGCGATCTATACCAGTTTCGCCGAATCCGGCAACGGCCCGACCATGCGCCGCATGACCCTGCTGGGCCTGGCCGATGCGGTCAGCATCGAGTCGCTGGGTGGCTTGTCTGAAGAAGAAACCGAATGGCTGACACGGGTCGCCGAGATCGATCGTAACCTGATGCCGCCGCTGATGCGTTCCAACTTGCCGCAATGGCTGTTCGACAAACTGGTGGCGCGCGACGGCGAAGCCGCTACCTTGCAGCTGGCGCATGCGATGAACCAGCCGGCGCCGCTCGACCTGCGTGTGAATTCGCTCAAGGCTAACCGGGAAGACGTCATTGCCGCTTTGGCTGAAGCGCCGATCTTGTGCGAGCCGACCCCTTATGCACTGCTTGGCTTACGCGTCATCAAGAAGCCGACTTTGCAAAACCTGCCCCTGTTCAAGAGCGGCGCGATCGAGGTGCAGGATGAAGGCAGCCAGTTGCTGGCGCAGATCGTCGGCGCCAAGCGCGGCGAGATGGTAGTCGATTTCTGCGCCGGCGCCGGCGGCAAGACGCTGGCCCTGGGCGCGACCATGCGCAACACCGGTCGCCTGTATGCTTTCGACGTTTCCGAGAAACGCCTGGCGAAACTCAAGCCGCGCATGGCGCGCAGCGGGTTGTCCAACATCCATCCGGTACTGATCGCGCACGAGAATGACGGCAAGGTAAAGCGCCTGGCCGGCAAGATCGACCGGGTGCTGGTCGATGCGCCGTGCAGCGGCCTCGGCACGCTGCGCCGCAATCCGGACGTCAAATGGCGGCAGACGCCGGAAGCGATTGTCGAGATGAATGCCAAGCAGATCGCGATCCTGTCCAGTGCAGCGCGCCTGGTAAAGTCTGGCGGCCGCCTGGTGTACGGCACCTGCAGCTTGCTGGATGAAGAAAACGACGCGATCGCGGCGCAGTTCCTGGCCAGCCACGAAGATTTCTCGCTGGTGCCGATGAAAGATGTACTGGCCGAGCAAAAGATTGAACTGGAGATGGGCGACTATCTCAAACTGTTGCCGCACCAGCACCAGACCGACGGTTTTTTTGCCGCGGTGTTCGTGCGCAAATAAGCAAGCGGCTCGACTGATGACGTAACCGCCAGGACGTTACGCTGTACGCAAAATAATGCCAGATATCTTTACCGAACTACTCAACGACCTGCTGAACAGCTTGCGTGCACCGGGTTTGCCGGCGCAGGTCGGCTTGCTGTTGTTGTGCGTAGGCCTGGGCTGGCTGCTGGCTCGCCTGCTGCGGCGCACTTTCAGCGTCAGTACGGCGCAGCCGCCGGCGATGCAGATCGGACTCGGCAGTTTTGCCAAGGTCCTGACCCCCATCATTACCTTGCTTTTGCTGATACTGGTCAAACTGGCGCTGCAGAAATGGCATCAGCCGGTGGATATCATGCGGCTGGTGATCCCATTGGTGGCTTCGCTGGCGCTGATGCGTTTCGTGTTTTATGTCTTGCGCCGGGTTTTCGCGCGCAACAGCGGCGTCGGCACCTTCCTGCTGCTGTTTGAAAAGAGTTTCGGCGTGCTGGTCTGGATCGGCTTGCTGCTGTACATCACCGGCTGGTGGCCAGACCTGTTCGACTACCTGGACGGCACGGTGCTGCCTATCGGCCGCTACAAGGTGTCGCTGCTGGCGATCATGCAGGCGCTGGTCTCGGTGCTGGTGACGCTGGTGATTGCCTTGTGGGCCGGCGCCGCGCTGGAAGAGCGCCTGATGCGCGTCAATACCGTGCATTCGTCGGTACGCACGGTGGTGGCGCGCATGGCGCGCGCTGTCCTGATCCTGATTGCCGTATTGCTGAGCTTGTCACTGGTGGGCATCGACCTGACGGTGCTGTCGGTATTCGGCGGTGCTTTGGGCGTGGCGCTGGGGCTTGGTTTACAGAAAATCGCCAGCAGTTATGTGTCAGGCTTCGTGATTTTGCTGGAGCGCAGCCTGGCGATCGGCGATATGGTCGGGGTCAGCACGTTTTACGGCAAGGTGGTCCAGATCAACAGCCGCTACACCGTGCTGCAAGGGTTGGACGGGATCGATACGGTGGTGCCGAATGAAGTCTTCATGATCAATTCGGTGCAGAACTATTCGCTGACCAATCGCGTGCTGCGCCTGGCGGCGCATGTGACGATCGAGCATCAGGACGATGTCGAAAGCGTATTGTTGCTGCTGGAGCAGGTTGTGGTCGAGGTTGAGCGGGTGTCGCACGAAATCTTGCCACAGGCCTTGCTGCTGAAGATCGGTCCCGATGGGCTAGAGCTAGAGGTCGGATTCTGGATCACGGATCCGGAGAACGGCCGGCTGAATGTGTTGTCAGACGTCAATCGTGCTATCTGGCGCGTGTTGCAAGCCCGTCACATTAAGGTTGCACAAGTGAAACGAGATATCAGGATGATGCACGAGACGGAGTTGCATAAAGGTAATTTCGACGCCGATTCGCAACAAGATTTGCCATTAGATCGCCTGCGCGGCGCGCCAAAACCTAAAAACATCTAATAATAAGGGTACAATTGCACTCGAAATTCGGGTAACTGTTCGGTAACTACCCGTCAACTTACCCGTATCTCACTGTAAAATAAGCAGTGGCATCATCTACCCATCTACACATGGAGTACACATAGTGTTCAATGCAATACTCGATTTCTTATCGAATGGCGTAACAGGCGCGAGCGCCTGGCAGGTCGTCGTGTTCACGCTGGTCGTGACACATATCACGATTGCTGCAGTGACTATTTTCCTGCACCGTTGCCAGGCTCACCGCGCTCTCGACCTGCACGCGATTCCAAGTCATTTCTTCCGTTTCTGGCTGTGGCTGACGACCGGCATGGTGACCAAGGAATGGGCTTCGATCCACCGCAAGCATCACGCAAAGTGCGATACCGAGGAAGATCCGCATAGCCCGGTAACGCGCGGCATCAAGAAAGTATTCTGGGAAGGCGCGGAGCTGTACCGTGCAGAATCCAAGAACCTGGAAACCATGGAAAAATTCGGCCATGGCACACCGGACGACTGGATCGAGAGAAACCTGTATACCAAGCACAGCGCCCTGGGCATCGTAGCCATGCTGTTTATCGACATCATGCTGTTCGGCGTCATCGGCGTCAGCGTCTGGGCCGTGCAAATGGTCTGGATCCCGATTACCGCTGCCGGCATCATCAACGGCATCGGCCACTACTGGGGCTATCGCAACTACGATTGCAACGATGCTGCGACCAACATCATCCCGTTCGGCATCATCATCGGCGGCGAAGAGCTGCACAATAATCATCACACCTTCGGCACTTCCGCCAAGCTGTCGTCGAAGTGGTACGAGTTCGACATCGGCTGGATGTATATCCGCATGCTGGAAATCTGCGGCCTGGCCAAGGTCAAGAAAATCGCACCTGCGCCAAAATTCAACCACACCAAGCTGGTGCCGGACCTGGACACGCTGCAATCGGTGATCGCCAACCGCTACGACGTCATGGCCAAGTACGCCAAATCGCTGAAGAGCGCCTGGCATGAAGAGCGCGGCCAGCTGACAGACAAAGCCAAGCAGGGCGCCGTTTTCCTGAAGTCGTCGAAGAAACTGCTGCAACGCGAACCGACCAAGCTGGAAGCGCCGCAGAAGCAGCAATTGACCGAGTTGTTCCTGCATAGCAAAGCGCTGCAAACCATGCACGAGATGCGGGTCGAGCTGGGTGCGATATGGGAGCGTTCACACTTTACGCGCGATCAGTTGCTGCATCAGCTGCAAGACTGGTGCGCACGTGCCGAAGCGTCGGGCATCAAGTCGCTACAGGATTTCTCGCTGCGCCTGCGTAGTTATTCCTGAGCCGCGGGACGGGGCGCTGATGTATTGAAGCGTCTGATCCTGCCAAGAAAACGGTCCATGCAAATCGGGCCGTTTTTTTTCGCCTGACGTGTTTGCGGGGGCGTTGCCACATCAGGCCCGGACGCCTGCCGCAGCGTAGGGACGTAAAAAAGCCCCGCAGGACAGATGTCTTGCGGGGCTTTTTGCAGAGCAGGGTCAATTACTTGATCTTGGTCTCTTTGTATTCAACGTGCTTACGAACCTTCGGGTCGAACTTCATGATCGACATTTTTTCCGGCGTCGTACGCTTGTTTTTTGTGGTGGTGTAGAAATGACCTGTACCTGCGGTCGATTCCAGCTTGATTTTGTCGCGGCCTGATTTCGCCATGATTCTTCCTTTATTCTGCTAGTTAGACTTTTTCGCCACGAGCGCGCAAATCGGTCAACACGGCATCGATGCCGATTTTGTCGATCACGCGCAAGCCGGCGTTGGACAAGCGCAGGGAGACCCAGCGATTTTCAGACTCAACGAAAATGCGGCGATTTTGCAAGTTAGGCAAAAAGCGACGTTTCGTCTTGTTGTTTGCATGGGAAACGTTGTTGCCGACCATCGGCCCCTTCCCGGTGACTTGGCAGACACGTGCCATGTTTTTACTCCTAAAAGATTTCCGAAACTGGAAAAAAGGAGAGTATATATAAAAAAATGAGATTTTTCAATGACTTGCGGAAAACAATTGTGTCTTCTGCGCGCTCGTTGATTTAACAATTTGAAATCCAGGGATTTACAGCTGGCCATGCTCGGCGAAAGAGTGCACTTGCGTGCCGGCCACGATGAAATGATCCAGCACTCTGACGCTGATCAGCTCCAGCGCCTGCTTCAGGGTTTGCGTCAGCCGGCAATCGGCGGCGCTTGGCTCCAGCGTGCCGGATGGATGGTTATGCGCGAGCATGACGCTGGCGGCATTGTGCCGCAGCGCGGCCTTGACCACCTCGCGCGGATAGACGCTGGCGTGGGTCAGCGTGCCGCGGAATAGTTCTTCGGCGCAGATCAGGCGGTTCTTGACGTCCAGGAACAGCACCAGGAATGATTCATAGGGTTTGTTGGTCAGCAGCAGCTGCAGGTACTGCTTGACGGCGGCGGGGGCGTCGAAGCTGCTGCCGGCCTGCAGTTCTTCCACCAGCGAGCGCCTGCCCAGTTCGAGTATCGCTTGCAGCTGGGCAAATTTGGCGGGGCCGAGGCCGTTGATCGCAGAGAATTCCTTGAGCGGGGCGGAAAACAGGCGATTCAGGGAGCCGAAACGGCTGGTCATCTCGCGTCCCAGGTCGACCGCGCTTTTGCCGGCGGCGCCAACCCGCAGGAATACCGCCAGCAGCTCCGCATCGGAGAGCGCTTGCGGGCCAAGCTTGATCAAGCGTTCGCGCGGCCTCTGATCCGCAGGCCAGTCAGTAATTGCCATGGTGTAATCGGGGTAGGGCCGGTATCGGCCACGTCATATGGTCCAAGGTGGCTTACAATATCATCTTCTGATCGGCAGTTATTTTTTTGTTAATGGTGCTTTTGCCTAATTTATGTCTAATTTGTCTCTCCCAGTCGTTACCGAAGCATCCTATCTGACCTTGCACTATCGCCTCGCCTCGCAAGATGGCGAAGATATCGTCACCACTTTCAAGGAATCGCCTGCTACCCTGCAGTTCGGCATGGGCCAGCTGGCGCCTTTCCTGGAAGCTTGCCTGCTGGGTTTGCCGGAAGGCACGCATCAAACCTTCGATCTGCCGCCGGAGCAGGCTTTCGGGCCGCGCAACCCCGAGCTGATCCAGCGTGTCTCGCGCGCCACGCTGCGCCAGAACTCCCAGCTGGGAGAGGAGTATCGTATCGGTGACCTGGTGGAGTTCGCGGCGCCGGGCGGCGGCCGGTTTGCCGGCGTGCTGCGCGAGATTGACGAGCAGGGGGCCTTGTTCGATTTCAACCATCCCCTGGCCGGGCAGTCGCTCAAGTTCGAAGTGAAAATCATCGGCATTTTGTAGTTTGCGGCCGAAGCGCATGAACATGGATATGAATATGGATAAAGAGATTTTATTGGCGCAGCCGCGCGGTTTCTGCGCCGGCGTCGACCGCGCGATCGAAATTGTCGAGCGCGCGCTGGAGCAGTTTGGCGCGCCGATTTATGTGCGTCACGAAATTGTCCACAATGCTTATGTAGTGGCGGACCTGCGCAACAAGGGCGCCATTTTCATTGAGGAGCTGGCCGATGTCCCGGCCGGCAACACCGTGATTTTTTCTGCCCATGGCGTCTCCAAGGCGGTGCAGGAAGAGGCCGAAGTGCGCGGCTTGAAAGTGTTCGATGCGACTTGTCCGCTGGTGACCAAGGTCCACATGGAAGTCGCCAAGATGCGCCGCGAAGGCCGCGAAATCGTCATGATCGGCCATGAAGGCCATCCCGAGGTAGAGGGCACCATGGGCCAGACCAATGACGGCATGCACCTGGTCGAGACCGTAGCCGACGTCGAGCGGCTGCAGGTAGGCAATCCCGACATGCTGGCCTATGTGTCGCAGACTACCTTGTCGGTCGACGATACCGCCGACGTGATCGCGGCGCTGAAGCAGAAATTCCCCAGCATCACCGAGCCGAAAAAGGGCGATATCTGCTACGCCACCACCAACCGCCAGCAGGCGGTCAAATTCATGGCGCCGCAGGTCGACATGGTGATCGTGGTCGGCAGCCCGAACAGCTCGAATTCCAACCGCTTGCGCGAAGTGGCGGAGAAGAAGGGCACCGTCGCCTACATGGTGGACAACGCTGAACAGATCGACCAGGCCTGGCTGCAAGGGAAAAACCGGATCGGCGTCACCGCCGGCGCGTCGGCGCCGGAAATCCTGGTGCAGGCCGTGATAGACCGCCTGAAAGCCTGCGGCGCCAAGAATGTGCGTACGCTGGACGGCGCCGAAGAGAATGTCACTTTCCCCATGCCCAAGGGGCTGGCGAGGGTTTAGGCGGGAAGATGGCGGAACAGGCAATATGCCTATAATTATTTAGTGACAATTATTGGTAATACTATTTCACTTCCGCGTTACTTCTATTCCTTGTCTGCCTGGATTCCCTGGCAAAAGCCGCGTCCAGCGGCCTTGCCGCCCTATTCTGGCGCGAAATTATATTTCGAAGAAACTCCACTTTTCCATCGATAGTTTTTTGTTTTCCTAGCTATCATTGCGGCGCTGCGGTTTGAATGTAAAAAACTGTGCGAACCGCGGGCAGCAGGTTAATATTGCAGTACTGTCAGAGTTGATTATCGCTCAACGTTAGCTATAATCTGCACAGTAATAGTGCATTGCCGCCACGGCAAGGCGCTCTAAGACAAAAAACGTTTTTGCAGAAAGACGTATAGGAGACAAACGAGTATGCATACCCAATCCTTTTTTCTTATTCCGGCTATTCACGCGATGCCAAATTACCCTTCCAGCCATCGTTGCAGATGAGAGGAAGGGCGTCTCCCAACGGCACTAGGACTTTATCCAGGGTGCCGTTTTTGTATCGGGAATGATTTTTGCTGTGCTGCCTATGGTCGCAATAGTGTTCTGACCGATTTGACCCAAAACACATAGAACAAGGAAATTATGGATATCTTTATCCAACAAGTTATCAACGGCTTGGTGCTGGGAAGCATGTATGCGTTGATTGCCCTCGGTTACACGATGGTGTACGGGGTGCTGAACCTGATCAACTTCGCCCACGGCGACATCCTGATGATCGGGGCCATGGTCGGACTGTCCATCCTCAAGCTGCTGCAGCACGTGGCGCCAGGCCTGCCCGGGATTGTCCAGCTGGCGATCGCCATCATCGGCGCCATCCCGGTCTGCGTCATCATCAGCCTGATCATCGAACGGGTCGCCTACCGGCCGTTGCGCAATGCGCCGCGCCTGGCGCCGCTGATCACGGCGATCGGCGTTTCCATCCTGCTGCAGACTTTCGCCATGATGATCTGGGGCCGCAGCCCGCTGCCGGTGCCGCAAGTCATGCCTTCCGATCCTGTGCATATCTTCGGCGCGTTGATTTCGCCGACGCAGATCATGCTGCTGGTGCTGGCCGCCGCCTCGATGTTCGGCCTGGTGATGCTGGTCGAGAAAACCAAGATGGGCCGCGCCATGCGCGCCACTGCCGAGAACCCGCGGGTTGCCGGCTTGATGGGGGTTGATTCCAACCGCGTCATCGTGATGACCTTCGCCATCGGCGCCGCGCTGGCGGCAGTTGCCGGCGTGATGTGGGGCGCCAACTATTCATCGGCGCAGTTCGCCATGGGCTTCGTGCCTGGCTTGAAAGCATTTTCCGCTGCGGTGCTGGGCGGTATCGGCAATATCTACGGCGCCATGCTGGGCGGTATCCTGCTGGGCCTGATCGAAAGCCTGGGCGCCGGCTACATCGGCGACCTGACGGGCAATTTCTTCGGCAGCAACTACCAGGACATTTTTGCCTTCATCGTCCTGATTATCGTCTTGACCTTGCGTCCGTCCGGCATCATGGGCGAACGTGTTGCTGACCGTGCTTGACCGGAGGGGGACATATGGCTAATTTCTTCGACACCAAAAAGAACCCGACCAAGGCTTACACCAGCCTGGTCGCCCTTGTGATCCTGTTCGCGATCTTCCCGTTCATTGCCTTGAATTTCGGCAATTCCTGGGTCCGCATCATGGACTTCGCGCTGCTCTACATCATGCTGGCGCTAGGTCTCAACATCGTGGTCGGCTTCGCCGGCCTGCTGGACCTGGGCTACATCGCTTTCTATGCGATCGGCGCCTACATGACCGGCTTGCTGGCATCTCCGCAGTTTGCTTCGGTCCTGGAATCTTTCGTCAACACCTATCCGGCCATCGGCAATTTCCTGGTAATGGTCTGCGGTCCCGAGATTGTCCAGAACGGCATTCACCTGTCGCTGTGGGTGATCGTGCCGCTGGGCGCTGGCCTGGCAGGCCTGTTCGGCGCCATCCTCGGCGCGCCGACGCTCAAGCTGCGCGGCGACTACCTGGCCATCGTCACCCTCGGCTTCGGTGAAATCATCCGCATTTTCATGAACAACCTGAACGCGCCGGTGAATATCACCAACGGCCCGCAAGGGATCAACCTGATCGACCCGATCCGTATCTTCGGCGTTTCGCTGGCCGGCGAACGCGGTTCCAGCGCCATGGTGTATGTCGGCGGTTTCGGCATGCCGTCGGTCAATGCCTACTACTTCCTGTTCCTGATCCTGTGCATGGCGATCATCTTCATCTCGATCCGTCTGCAGAATTCGCGGCTGGGCCGCGCCTGGGTGGCGATACGCGAAGATGAAATCGCCGCCAAGGCGATGGGCATCAATACCCGCAACATGAAGCTGCTGGCGTTTTCCATGGGCGCCTCGTTCGGCGGCGTGGCCGGCGCCATGTTCGCCTCGTTCCAGGGTTTTGTCTCACCTGAATCGTTCTCTCTGACTGAGTCGATTGCGGTGCTGGCGATGGTGGTGCTGGGCGGCATGGGCCATATCCCGGGCGTGGTGCTCGGCGGCATCCTGCTGGCTGCCTTGCCGGAAGTGCTGCGGCACACCGTGGAGCCGATGCAGATGGCGGTGTTCGGCAAGGTGCTGATCGATGCCGAAGTCTTGCGCCAGCTGCTGTACGGCCTGGCGATGGTGGTCATCATGTTGACTCGCCCTGCTGGTTTGTGGCCTGCGCCCAAGCACGAGGACCGGCCGGATGCCGATATCGATAAACCTACGCTGGCGACCGGCGTGGTAGAGGCATAAGGAGATCACATGAGCGCACCTACAATTCTGAGCATCTCCGGCGTCAATAAGCGATTTGGCGGCTTGCAAGCCCTGTCGGAAGTCAACATCCAGATCCTGAAAGGGCAGATCTACGGCCTGATCGGGCCGAACGGCGCCGGCAAGACGACTTTTTTCAACGTCATTACCGGTCTGTACCAGGCCGACACCGGCTCCTTCGAGCTGGCCGGCAAGCCCTATTCGCCGTCGGCGCCGCATGAAGTGGCCAAGGCGGGCATCGCACGCACCTTCCAGAACATCCGCCTGTTCGGCGAGATGACCGTGCTGGAAAATGTCATGGTGGGTTGCCATGTGCGTACCCACCAGGGCGTGTTCGGCGCGGTGTTCCGCCACAAGGCTGCGCGCATGGAAGAACTGGCGATCCGCAAGCGTTCCCAAGAGCTGCTGGATTTCGTCGGTATCGGCCGTTTTGGCGATCGTACCGCGCGTCACCTGTCGTACGGTGACCAGCGCCGCCTGGAAATTGCCCGCGCGCTGGCGACCGATCCGCAGCTGCTGGCGCTGGACGAGCCTGCCGCCGGCATGAACGCTACAGAGAAACTGGCGCTGCGCGAGCTGCTGGTGAAAATCAAGAATGAAGGAAAGACCATTTTGCTGATCGAACATGATGTCAAGCTGATGATGGGTTTGTGCGACCGCCTGACCGTGCTGGACTACGGCAAGCCGATTGCCGAAGGATTGCCGGCCGAAATCCAGAAGAACCCGGCCGTGATTGAAGCCTATCTGGGAGGTGGTCACTAATGGCAACCAATATCCTCAAAGTCAGCAACCTGAAAGTCGCTTATGGCGGCATCCAGGCCGTCAAGGGCATCAACCTGGAGGTCAACGAAGGCGAACTGGTGACGCTGATCGGCGCCAACGGCGCCGGCAAAACCACTACGCTGAAAGCCATCACCGGTACCTTGCCGCAGTGTAAAGTCGAAGGCGAGATGCACTACCTGGGCGAACACACCAAAGGCCTGACGTCGTTTAACCTGGTCAAGCAAAAGCTGGCCATGGTGCCCGAAGGCCGCGGCGTGTTTACGCGCATGAGCATCCAGGAAAACCTTTTGATGGGCGCATATACCCGTGACGACAAGGCCGGTATTGCGGCTGACATCGACAAGTGGTTTGGCGTATTTCCGCGCCTGAAAGAGCGCGCCGCGCAGATGGCTGGCACCTTGTCGGGCGGCGAGCAGCAGATGCTGGCCATGGCTCGTGCCCTGATGAGCCATCCCAAGCTGCTGTTGCTGGATGAGCCGTCAATGGGTTTGTCGCCGATCATGGTGGAAAAGATCTTCGAAGTGATCCGCACCGTTTCCGCGCAAGGCATCACGATCCTGCTGGTCGAGCAGAACGCCAAGCTGGCGCTGGAAGCAGCGCACCGGGCTTATGTGATGGATTCCGGCCTGGTGACCATGAGCGGCAATGCCAAGGACATGCTGGATGATCCTAAGGTCAAGGCAGCATACCTGGGTGAATAACTGCTACGGCCGGGTTGTCCGCAACCCCGGCCGGTTTGCCGGAACGAAAAAAAAAGAGCCATAGGCTCTTTTTTTTATTGCAGGCGGAAGGGGCGATCAGGTCATCGGCAGCGAATTGAACTGATTGTCCGACTGCTGGATCCGATGCTCAATCGCATCCGGCACGGTCACAGCGGCTTCAGCCGGTGTCGGGCTGGCGTCGCTTGGCGACGCCGTGGTCTGGATTGCGCGCGGTTTCGGTGTAGCGATCGGTGCCGTCGAACCGGTCGAAGGCACATTCTTGCCGATGGCGACGTCTTGCAGGCGGCGATATTCAGCCAGTACCTTGTAGCCGTAACCGCCGTCATTGGCGAACGCCGCAGCGCCGACATAACGTTTCAAGCCGGCTTCGACCGAACCGCCCTGGGTCACATAATCCTTGAGGATCATGGAGCCGACCTTGATGTTGGCCGTCGGATTCAGGGCTGCCTTGATGCCGCCCATGCTTTCAAACTTGTCTTCATGTACCTTAGACATGACTTGCATCAGGCCTTGTGCGCCCACCGGGCTTTCGGCAAACGGATTCAGGCCGGATTCGATCGCCATCACGGCCAGGATCAGCAACGGGTCGAGCTTGGTTTCCCGCGCTGTCTTGTAGGCCGTGGTCACGAACACGTTGGTGGCGTCGCCTGCCACCCGATAACGCTTGGACAGCCAGCTGGTGACCCATTGCTGCTGGCGCGAGCTGTCGATCGGCTTGATGGCCTTGTTCGTCAAGCTGTCCATGTGCAGCACATGATTGTTGCCGGTCGCCGGCGCAGTCAGGTTCGCCACCTTGGGGGCGGTATCGGCCTGGCTGGAAAGCACCGGTGCAGCCGCAGCCAGCGGCGCAGCTTTAGGTTCAGTGCTGCTGGCGAACAGCGGCAGGTTTTGAATCTTGTATGCCAAGTCAGGTTTCACCAGCATGGTGGTGAAGCCGATGATGGCCAGCATGGCGCTGAACAGTACGGTGATGCGGGTAGTGGCGATGAGGCCGCCGACGGTGTCGCGGGCGTAAAACACGCCATTAACGGATTGCATGCCGAATTTCTTTGCTTGGTCGAGCGTCGCCCAACCGGGTAGTGCTCTGGTAGATCTTGCTAACAATTGAACCTCCTGAATCGTCGCGGCGCATGCAGGCTCCTTGATAAGGCTGGTTAAAGCTGGAGCGAATCTACCGAATGCTGCGTGCACCGTAATCAATATCGCAAGGCATCGCATATGATCTGCGGTGTGCCGCTGCGTCGTTGCTGCTTGCGCTTAAGTAGCTTTGGATCGATCGGCCGCAGTAGAGCGCGCCGGCTACAGGCAAACAACTTGTCCGGGGGAGAAGGCTGACGCCTTTTGAAAACACTCCTTAAAATGTCATGTGGGACCCCGATCCCGTGAGTATTGAGAGTCGACATGAAAATCGCTTTTTGGGCGATGCGACTGCTTCAAGCTGGGCGCATTGTAGGAGGCGTTTTATATCAAGTCAATACTATGAAAAACAAAATCAATAACTTTTATGTCTAAAGAATGCGCCGGTTTGCCGCCGCAAGCCAATAAAATCAAGCACTTGGCCAAAATGGCTTAATTGCTGAATTAACATTCATTTAAATTGTAAAACCCATGAAATATTCAGATTTACGTGATTTTATTGTCAAATTGGAACAGATTGGTGAGCTGAAACGCGTTTCGACGCTGATTTCACCCTATTTGGAGATGACGGAAATCTGCGATCGCACTTTGCGGGCAGGCGGCCCGGCGCTCCTTTTTGAAAATCCGGTCGGACATTCGATACCTGTGCTAGGCAATCTGTTCGGCACGCCGCGCCGCGTTGCGCTTGGCATGGGAGCCGACGACGTCAGCGAATTGCGGCGCATCGGCCATGTGCTGGCGATGCTGAAAGAGCCGGAGCCGCCGAAAGGTTTTAAAGACATCCTCGGCCTCGGCACCCTAGTCAAATCGTTGTGGGACATGGCGCCCAAGGAGCATCGTTCGGCGCCGTGCCAGGACATCGTCTGGGAAGGCAACGACGTCGACCTTGCGCGGCTGCCGATCCAGCACTGCTGGCCAGGCGATGTCGCGCCGCTGATTACCTGGGGCCTGGTGATTACCAAAGGACCGCACAAGAAGCGCCAGAACCTTGGCATCTACCGCCAGCAGGTCCTCGGCCGCAACAAGGTGATCATGCGCTGGCTGGCGCATCGCGGCGGCGCGCTCGATTTCCGCGAGCACGCGATTGCAACCGGCGGCAAGCCGTATCCGGTGGCGGTAGCGCTCGGCGCCGACCCCGCTACTATATTAGGTGCGGTGACGCCGGTGCCGGACAGCTTGTCCGAATACCAGTTCGCCGGCCTGCTGCGCGGCAGCCGTACCGAGCTGGTCAAGGCCATCGGCAGCGAGCTGCGGGTGCCGGCGTCGGCCGAGATCGTGCTGGAAGGGCATATCAATCCCGACCCGTCCCATCCGTCCGGTTATGAAATGGCGCTGGAAGGGCCATACGGGGACCATACCGGCTATTACAATGAGCAGGACTGGTTCCCGGTATTTACCATCGACCGCATCACGATGCGCAAGTCGCCGATTTATCACTCTACGTATACAGGCAAGCCGCCGGACGAGCCGGCGGTGCTCGGCGTGGCGTTGAACGAAGTGTTCATCCCCTTGCTGCAAAAGCAGTTTTCCGAAATTACCGATTTCTATCTGCCGCCGGAAGGCTGCAGCTACCGCATGGCGGTGGTGCAGATGAAGAAGGCGTATGCCGGCCATGCCAAGCGGGTGATGTTTGGCGTCTGGAGCTTCTTGCGCCAGTTCATGTATACCAAGTTCATCGTGGTGGTCGATGAAGACGTCAACATCCGCGACTGGAATGAAGTGATCTGGGCGATCACTACCCGGGTCGATCCGATCCGCGACACCACGATAGTGGACAACACGCCAATCGATTATCTCGATTTTGCCTCCCCGGTCAGCGGCCTGGGTAGCAAGATGGGGATTGACGCCACCAACAAGTGGCCGGGTGAAACCAGCCGCGAGTGGGGGCGCACCATCAGCATGTCGGATGAGGTGAAGACGCGCGTCGACCAGATCTGGCAGGAACTGGGCATATAAAGCGAGGCTTGTTAGGCGGGGTTTGCCGGCGGTGCCGGCAGAAAATGGCGGCAGGGATGAAAAAGCCCTGCCAGCAATGCCGCAATGCGGTACAATTCACCCCGGCGGGCCCCTGCGCATTGTGGCGTGGTCAACCTGGTCAGGTCGGGAACGAAGCAGCCACAGCCATTTCCTGCAAGTGCCGCAGACAAGGCTCGCCTCTATCCTCTAGTTATTTCCGTATTACTCCCCACGTTCGTCTTCGCGGTTGCCGTTTATTCATGGCAAGCGTCACCATCCGTGCAAGCCCGAGCTTGTCAAGGCAGCATCGATGCGCCGGCAGGAATACTGAAGCCTATCGTTGTCGTACCGTCCGTGCTGTCGGCAAACACGCCGCCGCCATGCATTTTGGCGATTGCCTTGACGATCGCCAATCCCAGGCCATGGCCGTGCAGCTGGCTCTGGTCCTTGTCGTTGCGGGCGGCGTCGACCCGGTAAAAACGATCGAACAGGCGCGGCAGGTGGCTGTCGGCGATCGGCTTGCCCGGGTTCGACACGGCAATCCTGATCACCTCGGGCTGCTGCGTGATCGTCACCGCAATGGCGGCGCCGGGATTGGAATGCTGGATCGCGTTATGCAGCAGGTTGCTCATCGCGCGCTTGAACAGCGAGGTCTCGATGGAGGCTTCAGCGTTCACGTCGCCGGCCACTTTCACCGTCATTTTCGAATCGTCCAGGAGAAACTCAAAAAACTCCACGGTCTTGCCGATTTCCTGCGCAATCGAAGTGCGCACCAGGCTGGTGGCGGCCTCGCCCTGGTCGGCGCGCGCCAGGAACAGCATGTCGTTGATGATGGAGCGCAGGCGCTCAAGCTCTTCCAGGTTCGATTGCAGCACTTCCTCGAACTGCGGCGCGGTGCGTTGCCGCGACAGCGCTACCTGGGTTTCGCCGATCAGGTTGGCCAGCGGCGTGCGCAGCTCATGGGCGACATCGGCATTGAAGGCTTCCAGCTGGTTGTAGGCGCCTTCCATGCGCTCCAGCACGCCGTTGAAGGCAATCGTCAGGTCCGACAGCTCGCCCGGCAGCGGCGAAATCTGCAAGCGTTGCGACAAGGTCCTGGGCCCCAGCGATTGCGCGGCGCTGGACAGTTGTTTTAACGGCCGCAAGCCGACCTGCGCAATCCAGTAGCCAAGCAGCATGACCAGCAGCACGCCCAGCAGGGACAGGCCGACCAGCGCAATCATGAAGGCATGCAAGGTGTGCATGTAAGGCGCGGCGTCGACCGCCACGATCAGGCGCACCGCAGGCCGTTCCTGGAACGGCTCGATGGTGCCTACCATGGTGTGCAGCGGGTATTCGCGGCCGTGCAGCGTCATGATGCCCATGCCGTTCGGATTGCGGTCCAGCTGCTCGACGTCGGCCAGGCCTTTGCCGTACTGGAAGCGGGGATCGTCGCTTAGCACCCAGTAACGGATGCTGCCGTCGGCCGGTGTCAGGGTGTCCAGCTTGGCTTGCACTCGCGGCCAGCGGACCGGATCGCCGTTGTGGCCGATCATGTAGCGGGTATCGAGGAAACGCGTGTTGAGTTCGTCTTGCTGGTGGCGCGCCAGCTCGCGTTGCAGCACGCCATACAGCGCGCTGCCGATCAGGGAAAAAATCAGCAGCGCCGCCAGCGCGAACATCGCCACCAGGCGTACGGTGATGGAACGTTTCATTCGCTGCTCTCCTGGGGAGTGCGCGGTTCCAGCACATAACCCATGCCGCGTATCGTATGCAGCAGCTTGGGGCTGAACGGCGTGTCGATCTTGGCGCGCAAACGCTTGATGGCGACTTCGACGACGTTGGTGTTGCTGTCGAAATTCATGTCCCAGACCAGCTCGGCGATTGCAGTCTTGGACAGGATTTCACCCTGGCGCCGCGCCAGCACCGCCAGCAGCGAGAATTCCTTGGCGGTGAGGTCGATGCGGACATTGGCGCGATATGCCTTGCGGCTGATCAGGTCGATCTGCAGGTCGGCAATCCGCAGCTGCGCCGGCTCGAAGGCGCGGCCGCGCCGGGTCAGCGCCTGCAGCCGCGCCAGCAGTTCGAGGAAGGAAAACGGTTTCACCAGGTAGTCGTCGGCGCCGCCTTGCAAGCCTTTGATGCGGTCTTCCACGCGGTCGCGCGCGGTCAGCATGATGACCGGCGTCTGCTTGATGGCGCGCAAGGCGTGCAGGACCGTAAAACCGTCTATGCCGGGCAGCATGACGTCGAGCACGATGACGTCGTAGTCGTGCTCCAGCGCCAGGTGCTGGCCATCGGTTCCATTGTGCGCAACGTCGACGGCGCAACCCTGCTCGGTCAGGCCCTTGCACAGGTAATCGGCTGTCTTCAGTTCGTCTTCGACGATCAGGATCTTCATGTGTAGCCTGTCTCCTGGCTAGTTTCCCGCATGCCGGCACTGTGCCGATATGCAGGAGGATGTTTCATTGCCTGCATTATATTTGTCGCGTTACCTTGAATTTATCATGCAGCAGCCTTGCGGGCCGCCTTGCGCGCCTGCCGTGCTTCCTTGCGCCGCATGTACCAGTAGTGGGCGCGGTCCAGGTACAGGTAAACCACCGGTGTCGTGAACAAGGTCAGCGCCTGCGACAGCACCAGGCCGCCCACCATGGCATAACCCAGCGGCCGCCGCAGTTCGGAGCCGGCGCCATGGCCCAGCATCAGCGGCAAGCCGCTCAGCAGGGCGCACATGGTGGTCATCATGATCGGGCGGAAGCGCAGCAGGCAAGCCTGGTAAATCGCGTCTTCGGGCTTCATGCCGTGCTGCCGTTCCGCCGTCAGCGCAAAGTCGATCATCATGATGCCGTTCTTCTTGACGATGCCGATCAGCAGGATGATGCCGATCAGGGCGATCACGCTCAGGTCGTAACCGCCCATCATCAGGATCAGCAGGGCGCCGACGCCGGCCGACGGCAAGGTCGACAAGATCGTCAGCGGATGGATATAACTTTCATACAGCAGTCCAAGCACGATATACACCGCAACCAGCGCCGCCGCAATCAGGTAGGGCTGCGACGACAGCGAATCGCCGAACGCCTTGGCCGTACCCTGGAAAGCGCCGGTCAGGGTGGTTGGCACGCCCATCTCGCTCTGCGCCTTCTGGATAGCCTCGACCGCCTCGCCCAGCGCCACGTTCGGCGCCAGGTTGAAGGAAATCGTCACTGCCGGGAACTGGCCTTGGTGGCTGATCGACAGGTACGAAGTCTTGCTGGTGTCGATGGTGACAAAGGTCGACAGCGGGACTTGCTGGCCAGTTACCGGCGAGGTCAGGTAGAGCTTGTTGAACAGTTCCGGATCTTCCTGCAGCTTGGGCGTGACTTCCAGGATCACGTGGTAGCTGTTGATCTGGGTGAAGTACTGGGCCACCTGGCGTTGGCCGATGGCGTCGTAGATAGTCGAATCGATCAGCGCCGGCGTGATGCCGAAACTGGAAGCGCGCGCACGGTCGATGGTCAGGTTGGCGGCGGCGGCGGCATTTTGCTGGTCGGAGGCGACGTCGGTCAGTTGCGGCAGCTGGCGGAAACGGTTCAGCAGTTTCGGCGCCCAGACGTTCAGTTCATCCAGGTTGGAGTCGGTCACCGTGTACTGGTACTGGGTGCGCGACAGGCGGCCGCCGACGTTGATATCCTGGCCTGCCTGCAGGAACAGGTTGACCCCTTGCACCTTGGCCAGCTGCGGCCGCAGGCGCGTAATGATTTCATCGGCGCTGGCGGTGCGTCCTTCGTCCTTCGGTTTCAGGCTGATGAAGAAATTGCCGGTGTTGAAGGTGTTGCCGCCGCCGCTCATGCCGAAGCCGGTCACGTCCGGATCCTTGCGCACCACGTCAGCCAGGGCCAGCATGCGCTTGTTCATCGAAACAAAGGAAGAGTCCTGCGCCGATTCGGCAAAGCCGTAGACGAAGCCGGTGTCCTGTTGCGGAAAGAAGCCCTTCGGGATGACGATGAACAGCACCACGGTGGCAGCCATGGTGGCGAAGAACACCATCAGGGTGACGAATTGATGGCGCAGCACCACATTCAGGCCGCGTTTGTAGCCGTTCAGCATGGCGTCGAAACCGCGTTCGAATATCTGGTACATGCGGCCATGCGATTCGGCCGTATGCGATTTAAGGAAGCGCGAGCAGAGCATCGGCGTCAAGGTCAGCGAAATCACCACCGAGACTGCGATCGTCAGCGTCACGGTGATCGCAAATTCGCGGAACAGGCGGCCGACGATGCCGCCCATCAGCAGCAGCGGAATGAACACCGCCACCAGCGAGACCGAAATCGAGATAATCGTGAAGCCGATTTCGCTTGCCCCCTTGTAGGCCGCTTCCATCGGCGGCATGCCTTCTTCGACGTAGCGGTAGATATTCTCCAGCATCACGATCGCATCGTCGACCACGAAGCCCACCGCGATGGTAAGCGCCATCAGCGACAGGTTGTCGAGGCTGAAGCCGAGCAGGAACATGACGCCGGCAGTGCCGAGCAGCGCCAGCGGCACGGTCACGCTCGGGATCAGGGTGGCGGGGACGTTGCGCAGGAACAGGAAAATCACCAGCACCACCAGGGCAATGGTCAGCACCAGCGTGAATTCGACGTCGGCGACCGAAGCGCGGATGGTCTGGGTACGGTCGATCAGGGTGTTGACGTGCACCGTCGGCGGGATTGCCGCTTGCAGGCGCGGCAGGGCAGCCTTGATGCGGTCCACGGTTTCGATCACGTTGGCGCCCGGCTGCTTGGTGATCGCCAGCACGATCGAACGGCCGTTGGTAATCGTGTTGCCGGCCGGCGCGGCGGCGCCGGCGTAGGCCCAGCCCGCGACCTTCAGGTTTTCCGCGGCATCGACGGCGACGCCGACATCGCGCACCCTGATCGGCGCACCATTCTTGTAGGCCAGCACCATGTCGTTCCACGGTTCAGCGCTCAGCAGCTGGTCGTTGGTGTACACGGTAAAGCTTTGCCTGGCGCCGTCCACCGTGCCTTTGGGCTGGTTGACGGTGAGGCTGGCGATCACGCCCCTGATATCTTCCAGGCTGATGCCTATCGCCGTCAGCTTGGTCGGGTCGACCTGGATCCGGACCGACGGCTTTTGCACGCCGCCGATATTCACCAGCCCGACGCCGGGAATCTGCGAAATCTGCTGCGCCAGGATATTGTCGGCATAGTCATTCACCTGGATCAGCGGCAACGCGTCCGATTGCACCGCCATCACCAGGATCGGCGAGTCGGCAGGATTCACCTTGCGGAAGGTCGGCGGACTCGGCAGGTTGGCCGGCAGCTGGCCGCTGGCGGCGGTGATCGCTGCCTGCACGTCGAGCGCCGCGGCGTCGATGCTGCGGTTGAGGTCGAACTGCAGCGTGATCTGGGTAGAACCGAGCGAGCTGGTCGAAGTCATTTGCGACAGGCCGGCGATCAGGGAAAACTGCCGCTCCAGCGGCTGCGCCACGCTCGACGCCATGGTTTCCGGATTGCCGCCGGGCAGGTTGGCGGAGACCTGGATCGTCGGGAAGTCGACCTGCGGCAGCGGCGCCACCGGCAGCAGCGGCCACACCGCGGCGCCGATCAGGAAAATCGCGATGGCGAGCAGCGTGGTGCCGATCGGCCGTTTGATGAAAGTCGCGGAGATGCTCATTTGCCGGCCTTGCTTGCTTTTTCTGCCGCGGCTGCAGGAGCGGGGCTAGCCGCAGCGCCGGCGTCCACGATCTTGGCGCCGGGTTTCAGCTTGTACTGGCCGTCGACCACCACTCGTTGCCCCGCATCCAGTCCCTTGTCGATCACAGCCAGGCCGTCCTGGATATTGGCGACCTGGATCGCCTGTATTTTCACCGTGCTGTCGGCGTTGACGACATACGCGTAGGTGCCGTCCTGGCTGCGCTGCACTGCCGCCGCCGGCACCGTCAGCGCCTGCTTGCGGTCACCCAGGACCAGCCTGACATTGACATACTGGCCTGGCCACAATACATGCGAGGGATTCTGGAAAATGCCTTTCAGCTGCACCGTGCCGGTGCTGGTATCGATCTGGTTGTTGAGCAGCGCCAGGTTTCCCTGCGCCAGCAGGGCGCTGCTGTTGCGCGCATAGGTCAACACGCTGAGCGGCTTCTGGCTGCCGCGCAGGGCGCTGTTGATGCTCTGGAAGGTTTCTTCCGGCAGGGTGAACACCACCGCGATCGGATCGATCTGGTTGATGACCACCAGGCCGTTGGCGTCCGCGGCATGGACGATATTGCCCGGATCGACCAGGCGCGCGCCGACCCGGCCGCTGATCGGCGCCAGGATGCGGGTAAAGCTGAGCTGCACCTTGGCGTAGTTGATCTGCGCTTCATCGGCTTGCACCGCGGCCTGCAGCTGCGTGACCTGCGCCCGCGTGGCATCCAGCGTCTGTTGTGTCGCGGCGTCCTGTTGCACCAGCGTGGTGTAACGCTGCAGGTCAAGCCTGGAGTTGGCCAGCTGCGCCTGGTCCTTGGCTTTTTGCGCGACGGCCTGGTCCAGCTGCGCCTGCAGGGTGCGCGGGTCGATCTGCGCCAGCAGCTGGCCGGCCTTGACGTCCTGGCCTTCGATAAAACCGACCTTGTCGAGCTGGCCGTCGATGCGGGCCTTGACGGTGACGCTGGCATTCGAAGTAACGGTGCCGACTCCGCTCAGGTACATCGGCACATCCTGTTGCGAGACGCTGGCGGTGCTGACCGAGATCGGGCCGGCGGCAGCCTTCGGCGCCGTCTGGGCGTCGGCCTTGTGGACCATGGTCCAGCCGGCGGCGCCGATCAGGACCAGTATCGCGGCGGTGATCAGCAGCGTGGAACGCGGTTTGGAAAGTGTGGGGGTCATGTTTATCGGCTCGCGGAATTAATCTGTCGTTTTGTTTGTGTGCTGCGTATCGTTTTGCGCCTGGTCGCCGTTCAGCCGGCTGGCATCCCAGCCGCCGCCAACGGCCTTGATCAGCGCTACGCTCGCCAGCAGCTGGCGTCCCAGCAGCTGCACCAGGGTGCGCTCGTTGCTCAGGGCAAGGGTTTGCGCGGTGACCACGGTCAGGTAAGTCGCGGTGCCGGCGCGATACTGGCTCAGCGCCAGCCGTTCCGCCAGCTGCGAAGCTTGCACCGCCTGCTTCTGGGCGATTGCTTCCTGGTCGAGGACATTGAGCGTGGCCAGGTTGTCTTCCACTTCCTGGAAGCCGCCCAGCACGGTTTGCTTGTATTGCGCTACCGCGGCGTCGTAGGCGGCGATGGCCTGGTCGCTATGCGCGCGCCGCAGGCCGCCGTCGAAAATGGTTTCGGCCAGCGCCGCGCCGAGCGACCAGACCCGGCTGGGCGTGTCGAACCACTGGGCCAGGCTGGCGCCATTGAAGCCGCCGCTGGCGCTCAGGGTCAGCGCCGGGAAAAAGGCCGACTTGGCGACGCCGATATTGGCGTTCGCCTGCGCCACATGGCGTTCGGCGCTGGCGATGTCGGGCCGGCGTTCCAGCAGGTCGGATGGCAGGCCGGCCGGGACCGGCGGCAAGCCTGCCTGCATCTTGCTCAGCATTTGCGTGTCGGCCGGCAACGCCGCCAGGTTGAATCCGGAAGGCGCCTTGCCGGTCAGGATGGCGATTGCATGCTCCAGCTGGCTGCGCTGCGCCTGCAGGTCGATGGCTTGCGCTTCCGCGGTTTTCAGCTGGCTTTCGGCCAGCGCCACGTCGGAGCGCAGCGCCACGCCGGCGGCATACTGGTTCTGGGTCAGCTGCAGCGAACGGGCATAGGCAGCCGTGGTGCGCGCGTACAAATCTTTGAGCAGGTCGGTGATGCGCAGTTGCAGATAGTCTTGCGCCAGGGTCGCCTGGATGCTGAGGCGGGCGGCGGCCAGGTCGGCCGCGCTGGCCTGGCTGCCGGCATCGCCGGCTTCCACCGAGCGCCGCACGCTGCCCCAGATATCGGGCTCCCAGCTGCCTTGCAGGCCGGCGTTGTAGCTGTTGCCGATCTTGACGCCATTGGTGTTGCTGCGCGAACGGTCTACCCCGGCGCTGACGCCCGCCGTCGGCCAGAAGCCGGCGCGCGCCACGTCGCCGGCGGCACGCGCCTGGCGATACTGGGCCTCTGCCACGCGGATGTTCTGGTTGGCCTGGTTGGCTTGCTGTATCAGGCCGTTCAGGGTGGCGTCGCCATAGACTTCCCACCAGTTGCTGCTGTCTATCTGTTGCGGCTGCGCCTGTTTCCACGGACCGGTCTCTTTATAGGCGGCGGGCACGTCCATGGCAGGGCGCACGTAATCGGGGCCGACTGCGCAGCCTGCCAGCGCAAACGCAACCGCGGCAGCCATGACGGTGGCTGAGAAAGTTCTTGGGGAAGGGGGAAAATTCATGAGTCCTGAGCTGACACGTTCGGCACATCGGATGAAATATCCGATGTGCAGGTCAACAACAAGCGCAGCATCGGACAGTATTTGGAAACACTTTATAGCTTGCTGCGGTACGGGACGCTGTCGCTAATATGACAATTCTGTCAGTTTCGCCCGTGTTTGATGCGCAATGCGCTGATGATGGTCGCAAGCAAGGTCGCGCTGGCCGCCAGCCATAAGGACATGTGGACTGCGCTGGCGTCGATCTGGGCGGTGTCAGCCGCGGCCTGGGCGATGCTGGTCGCCGCCAGCACTACCGCGACCAGTGCGGCGCCGAGCGACTGGCCGAAGGTGCGGGCAATCGCCAGCACGCCGGAAGCGGTGCCGCTGCGTGCGCGCGGCGCGTTGCTCAGCATTTCGCGATTGTTGGGGCTCTGGAAAAAACCGAAGCCGAGCCCGCAGACGAAGGCGCGCCACAGGATGTCCGGCACCGATGCGTGCGCGCCCAGGCAGGCCAGCAGCACCAGGCCCAGCGTCAGCACCAGCAGGCCGCAGGTCGACAGCAGCGAGGCCGAATAGCGGTCGGCCAGGCGCCCGGCGATCGGCGCGGTGATGGCGATCGCCACCGGCCACGGTGTGAACAGCGCGGCCGACAGCAGCGGGCTGAAGCCGTATGCGCCCTGGAACAGGAACGGTAGTGCAATAAAGGCAATTCCTTGCCCGACAAAAGAGCAGAGCGAAGTGGCGACTGCCATCGAAAAGCGTTGCGATGCAAAAATGTCAAGCGGCAGCAGCGGTGCGGAATACCGTCGTTGTCTAATGATAAACAAAACCACCGATGCCAAGGCGATCCCGCCAAGCAGCAACTCCTGAGTCCAGCTGTCGTGGCGCGACAAGCCGTCGACCGCCATGACGATGGCGCCCAGGGCCAGCGCCGAGAGCAGGGCGCCGAGCGCATCGAAGCGGCCGCCGCGGCCCGGATCGCGCGGCAGCACACGGCGCGCCAGCAGCAGGGTGAGGATGCCGATCGGCACGTTCACCGCAAACAGCCATTGCCAGCTCAGCACCGACAGCATCAGGCCGCCGATGGCCGGCCCGGCAGCGGTGGAGGAGGCCACCACCAAGGCGTTGATGCCAAGCGCCGCGCCCAGCAGGCGGGTCGGGAAGATATTGCGGTAGAGCGCCGGCCCGATGCTCATGGCGGCAGCGCCGCCGACGCCTTGCAAGAATCGCATACCGTTCAGCATCGCCAGCGACGGCGACAGGGCGCAGCCCAGCGAGGCCAGGGTGAACACCAGGATGCCGCTCATATATACACGGCGAAAGCCCAGCACTTCGCCCAGCGAGGCGAAAGTGACCATGGTCATGGCACCGGCAAGTATGTAGGCGTTGGCGATCCAGACCGCGGCAGCCGGGTCGACCTGCAAGCTGCGCGCGATCATGGGCAGCGCGACGTTGACAATGGAGCCGTCCAGCACGGTCATGCTGGTGCCGAGGATCATGACGATGATCGCTACCCGGCGCGCTGCTCCGGGCAGGCCGTCATCCTCGGGCAGGTCGCCGAACAGCCGGCTCATGCAGCGAGGCGGCGCGGCTTTGGCGCAACACTTGTTTGAAATAATGGCGAGATAGGCACGGGCGACAATAGAATGAGGAAAGCATTGATTGGGCGGGGCGGAAGCCGCGAATTATCACATGAAGCGCAATTCCACGCAGGCACCGGGCCTGGCCGCCGACCGGGCGATCGCGGGGCGGCCGGCAAAAAGGCGTTATTTTTCAGATCGCCGGCGGCTGCCGCGGCGCCTGTTTGATGTATAATTCGAATTTCCCGCATGTGCCGTTCGGCACCTTCCGTAATGACTAAGTTTGTATTTGTTACCGGCGGCGTTGTCTCTTCCCTTGGTAAAGGGATTGCAGCCGCCTCTCTCGCCGCGATTTTGGAATCGCGCGGCCTTAAAGTCACCCTTCTTAAACTTGATCCGTACATCAACGTCGATCCAGGCACCATGAGCCCGTTCCAGCACGGCGAAGTGTTCGTGACCGACGATGGCGCAGAGACCGATCTCGACCTCGGCCACTATGAGCGCTTCATTACGGCCAAGATGAAGAAGGTGAATAACTTCACTACCGGCCAGATCTACGAATCGGTGATCCGCAAGGAACGCCGCGGCGAGTACCTGGGCAAGACGGTGCAGGTTATTCCGCATATCACCAACGAGATCCAGGATTACATCTACCGCGGCGCCGAAGGTTTCGACGTGGCGCTGGTGGAAATCGGCGGCACCGTCGGCGATATCGAATCCTTGCCTTTCCTTGAAGCTGCGCGCCAGCTGAGCCTGCGCGCAGGCCGCAAGGCTGCGGCTTTCGTCCACCTGACGCTGGTGCCTTACCTGGTGTCGGCCGGCGAGCTGAAGACCAAGCCGACCCAGCACAGCGTGCAGAAACTGCGCGAAATCGGTATTTCGCCGGACGCCTTGCTGTGCCGCGCCGACCGTCCGATCCCGGATGACGAACGGGCCAAGATTTCCCTGTTCTCCAACGTCCAGGGCGACGCCGTGATTTCGGTGTGGGACGCCGACACCATCTACAAGATTCCGCAGATGCTGCACGACCAGGGGCTGGACGCGATCGTCTGCGAAAAGCTGGGCCTGTCGCCCAAGCCTGCCGACCTCTCGGTCTGGACCAAGCTGGTGCACGCGCTGGAAAATCCAACCTACGAAGTCACCATCGGCATGGTCGGCAAATATGTCGACCTGACCGAATCCTACAAGTCGCTGACCGAAGCATTGCGCCACGCCGGCATCCATACCGGCAGCCGGGTCAATATCGAATACCTGGACTCCGAAGAAATTGAAGCCAGCGGCACCGGTGCCTTGGCCAAGTACGATGCGATCCTGGTGCCGGGCGGTTTCGGCAAGCGCGGCGTCGAAGGCAAGATCGCGGCGGCGCGTTTCGCCCGCGAAAACAAGATCCCTTACCTGGGTATCTGCCTCGGCATGCAAGTCGCACTGCTCGAATATGCGCGTAACAAGGCCGGCCTGCCGCACGCCAATTCAACCGAATTCGA
The DNA here is from genome assembly GCF_038896935.1 of Collimonas rhizosphaerae. Classification (NCBI taxonomy): domain Bacteria; kingdom Pseudomonadati; phylum Pseudomonadota; class Betaproteobacteria; order Burkholderiales; family Oxalobacteraceae; genus Collimonas; species Collimonas rhizosphaerae. The sequence goes on along the minus strand of NZ_JBANDC010000002.1, from coordinate 305,895 downwards.
TGCGCAGACCGACCAGCCGGTAGTGGCCCTGATCACCGAATGGCAGAATCACGACGGCAAGGTAGAGCTGCGCGACGTCAATTCCGACCTGGGCGGCACCATGCGCCTGGGCGCGCAGACCTGCGATGTCAAGCCGGACACCCTGGCCGCCGAAGTCTACGGCCCGACCGTGACCGAACGCCATCGTCATCGCTACGAAGCCAACAACCATTACCTGGACCGGATCGAAGCGGCCGGCCTGGTGGTGTCGGCCCGCACCCCGACTGAAGACCTGTGTGAAATCATGGAATTGCCGCGCACCGGCGAGAATGCCCATCCGTGGTATGTCGGCGTCCAGTATCACCCGGAATTCAAATCGACTCCGCGCGATGGCCATCCCTTGTTTATTTCGTTCATCAAGGCTGCGCTGGCGCACAAGCAAGCTAATACTGCAACTGCAGCGTAAGGAAAGAACATGAAACTTTGTGGCTTTGACATCGGCCTGGATCAGCCGTTTTTCCTGATCGCCGGTCCGTGCGTGATCGAATCGCGCCAGATGGCGCTCGACACTGCCGGGAAACTGAAAGAGATCACCAGCGAACTGGGCATCAACTTCATCTACAAATCGTCTTTCGACAAGGCGAACCGTTCTTCCGGTTCTTCTTTCCGCGGCCTCGGCATGGAAAAAGGGCTGGAGATCCTGGCTGAAGTCAAAGCGCAAATCGGCGTGCCGGTGCTGACCGATATCCATGAAATCTATGAAATCGAGCCGGTGTCGGCGGTGGTCGATGTCTTGCAGACACCGGCCTTCCTGTGCCGCCAGACCGATTTCATCAACGCTTGCGCCCAGTCGGGCAAGCCGGTGAATATCAAGAAGGGCCAGTTCCTGGCGCCGCACGACATGATCAATGTCATCGCCAAGGCGCGCTCCGCCGCCCGCGAAGCCGGCCTGCCTGAAGACAATTTCATGGCCTGCGAGCGCGGCGCTTCGTTTGGCTACAACAACCTGGTGTCCGACATGCGTTCGCTGGCGATCATGCGCGAAACCGGCTGCCCGGTGGTGTTCGACGCCACCCACTCGGTGCAGCTGCCAGGCGGCCAGGGCAGCACATCCGGCGGCCAGCGCGAATTCGTGCCGGTGCTGGCGCGCGCTGCTATCGCGGTGGGCGTGGCCGGCGTGTTCATGGAAACCCATCCGAACCCTGCCGAAGCCAAATCGGACGGACCGAATGCGGTGCCGCTGAACCGTATCAAAGAATTGTTGTCGACCATGATAGACCTGGACCGGGTCGTCAAGAAGAATGGCTTTATCGAAAGCAATTTCGGTTGATTGCTTGAGGGATGGAATATATCGCTGCCGCTATACAAGCAAGTGGCGGTGCGTGAAGTCTGATCCCGCAAATGGTTTTAATATCGCGCATATTTTTATTTGATAGGGAAATACATGAGTGCAATCGTTGACATCATTGGCCGCGAAATCATTGATTCGCGCGGTAATCCGACAGTCGAATGCGACGTCCTGCTGGAATCCGGCGTCATGGGCCGTGCGGCCGTGCCGTCCGGCGCGTCCACCGGTTCGCGCGAAGCGATCGAACTGCGCGACGGCGACAAGAGCCGTTACGGCGGCAAGGGCGTTTTGAAAGCCTGCGAGCATATCAACACTGAAATTTCCGAAGCCATCATGGGCCTGGACGCCAGCGAACAAGCGTTCCTGGACCGCACCCTGATCGATCTCGACGGCACCGAAAACAAAGGCCGCCTGGGCGCCAACGCCATGCTGGCGGTATCGATGGCGGTGGCCAAGGCCGCAGCTGAAGAAGCCGGCCTGCCGCTGTACCGCTATTTCGGCGGCAGCGGCGCGATGCAGATGCCGGTGCCGATGATGAACGTCATCAACGGCGGCGAACATGCCGACAACAACCTGGATATCCAGGAATTCATGATCATCCCGGTTGGCGCACCGAGCTTCCGCGAAGCGCTGCGTTACGGCGCCGAAGTGTTCCACGCGCTGAAGAAAATCCTGCACGACAAGGGCCTGTCGACCGCGGTCGGCGATGAAGGCGGCTTTGCGCCTAACCTGGCCAGCCACGAAGAAGCGCTGAAGCTGATCATCCAGGCGATCGAAGCCGCAGGCTACGAGCCGGGCACCCAGATCGCCCTCGGCCTGGATTGCGCCGCCAGCGAATTCTACAAAGACGGCAGCTATGTGCTGGCCGGCGAAAACATGACCCTGACCGGCGCCCAGTTCACCGGCCTGCTGGCGTCGTGGTGCGACAAGTACCCGATCATCAGCATCGAAGACGGCATGGCGGAAAACGACTGGGACGGCTGGAAACTGCTGACCGAAACACTCGGCAAGAAGATCCAGCTGGTAGGCGACGACCTGTTCGTCACCAACACCAAGATCCTGAAGGAAGGCATCGAGAAAGACATCGCCAACTCGATCCTGATCAAGATCAACCAGATCGGCACCCTGACCGAAACTTTCGCTGCGATCGAAATGGCCAAGCGCGCCGGCTATACCGCGGTGATCTCGCACCGTTCGGGCGAGACTGAAGATTCGACCATTGCGGATATCGCGGTTGGCATGAACGCCTTGCAGATCAAGACTGGCTCGATGTCGCGTTCGGACCGCATGGCGAAGTACAACCAGCTGCTGCGCATTGAAGAAGACCTGGGCGACATCGCCAGCTATCCTGGGCGCGGCGCGTTTTATAATCTGAAGTAATCAAGCCGGGGTGGGCATCAGTGTCCGCCCCGATTTACATATAAGACAGTAGAACCAAGCCCGAAACGATGCGCCTGATTGCCATTTTCCTGACTGCCTTGCTGATACTGGTCCAGTACCCACTGTGGCTAGGCAAGGGGGGGTGGCTGCGCGTCTGGGACATGGACCAGCAAGTGCATGCGGCGCATGACAAGATCGACGAATTGAAAGCCCGCAACGCCAAGCTGGATTCGGAAGTACACGATTTGAAAGAAGGCACCGGCGCGGTCGAAGAACGGGCGCGCACCGAGCTGGGCATGATCAAGCAGGACGAGATCTTTATCCAGATCCTCGATCCGAACGGCAATCCGGCCGATGCGCCGGCGCCGCCCAATGCCGCATTGACGGCGGTCGAAAAGACCGTAGCGGTCGCGGTGCCGACGGAAAAGAAACCAGAACGCTGATATTCCTCAACCGGCAGCGCGCCCATGCAGTATGCAGCGCCCCGGTCCCCACTTGATTCTTAATGTTTGCTGCTGCCGGTAGGCAGCAGCGCTTCAACCGGCGCCGCGCTGGCAAACAGATGCGCGCAATCGACTTTGTCGAACTCATAATGCTGGCCGCAGAAATCGCAGTCTACCGCCAGCTTGCCGAGGTCGGCGAGCGCTTCTTCGATTTCGGGCTGGCCCAGCATCTTCAGCATGTTGCCGACTTTTTCACGTGAACAGTTGCACTGGAAGCTAGGCTGCTGCGGTTCGAAAACACGGATGGTTTCTTCCCAGAACAAGCGGCGCAGCAAAGTCTGGATGTCGGTCGACAGCATTTCTTCAGGGCGCAAGGTGCCGCCCAGCGCCAGGAAGCGGTTCCATGTTTCCAGCTCATCGTTGACCGGGACGTCGATGCCGCCGTGATTCGGCAGTTTCTGCAGCAGCAGGCCGCGTGCGACCTTGTCGTCGGCGGCCAGCCACAGCTTGGTGTCGAGCTGTTCCGAACGCAGCATGTAGTTTTCAATGACAGTCGCGACATTCTCTCCGTCCAGCGGTACGATGCCCTGGTAAGCCTGCTGGCCCGGCATCTTGTCCTGCGGGTCTAGCGTGATGGCAAAACGTCCCTGGCCGTTCAGGTTGACCAGCTGCGGCATGCTGGCGTCGGGATCGATCACCGCGTCTGGCGCCAGCTTGGCGGTGGCGCGCATCTGCAGCTGCGAATCGCATTCGACCACCAGCAGCCGGATCGGGCCGTCGCCATGGATCTGCATGACGATGACGCCGTTGAATTTCAGGTTGGCCGACAGCAGCGCCGCTGCCGCCATCATCTCGCCCAGCAAGGTCTTCACCGGTGCCGGGTAGTGGCGGTGCGCCAGCACCTGCCGCCAGGTGGAGGACAACTCCACCAGCTCGCCGCGCACGGCGGCATTCTCCACCATGAATTTTTGCAGCGAATCGCCATGCGCATCGCCTGCATCCGTCATCTTTGTTACGTCCATATTTTTTATCCGCTGATTTATTGCTTGATTGCTGCTGCTTGTTGTTCGATTGTTACCCGATTTGCTTCAGGCCGTTCTTGTACTCTTGTCCGCGTTCTATGTAGTGCCTGGCGTTGCCGGCCAGCGCCGCCACGTCCTGCTCGCTCAGGGTGCGCACGGCTTTGGCCGGGCTGCCGATGATCAGCGAGTTGTCCGGGAATTGCTTGCCTTCGGTAACCAGCGCACCGGCGCCGACCAGGCAGTTCTTGCCGATCTTGGCGCCGTTCAGGATCACCGCCTGGATCCCGATCAAGGCGCCGTCGCCAATCGTGCATCCGTGCAACATTGCCTGGTGGCCGACCGTCACGTTCTTGCCCAGCGTCAGCGGAAAACCCATGTCGGTATGCAATGTGCAGCTCTCCTGCACGTTGCTGCCCTGGCCGACCGTGATCAGCTCGTTGTCGCCGCGGATGTTGACCCCGAACCAGACGCTGGCGTCGGCTTCAATCCTGACCTTGCCGATCAGGTTGGCGGAAGGCGCAATATACGCAGAAGGGTCGATATCGGGGGCATGTTCGCCCAATTGGTAGATGGCCATAAATTTCCGTAAAATGCTGGTTGCCGGGCATGGCCCTGATTCAATTCCTGTAGATAGGTCCAAGTTGCGATTTTTCAACCGTAGCGCCATTTTACCGCTGTCAACATGAACCATTCACTCTTTGCCGCGCCAGCCGACTTGCGTAGCGCTGCCTTGCACTGTTTGTGCGAGGCAGATGTCGCTGCCAAGGTCGCCGGCGTCGAGGCGATGGCGACGGCCTGGGAGAATGCCGCCATGGCGCTGGACAGCGAGTCTGAATTGCGTCCGGCCCTGGGCATACCGGGACGTCCGCCGCAGCCGCTGCTGGTCCCGCCGCGCGAGGTCAAGCATCGCTCCATGGCCACTGTGGAAGGGCGTGCCGCCATGATCCACGCCCTGGCGCATATCGAATTCAATGCCATCAACCTGGCGCTCGATGCGATCTGGCGCTTCGCCGGCATGCCGCACGATTATTATGCCGACTGGCTGCGTGTGGCCAAGGAAGAAGCTTATCACTTTAGCCTGCTGGCAAGGCATTTGCGCAGCCTCGGGTTTGCCTACGGTGATTTCGCGGCGCATGACAGCTTGTGGGAGCTGACCGAGAAGACCAGCCATGACATCCTGGCCAGGATGGCGCTGGTGCCGCGCCTGATGGAGGCACGCGGCCTGGATGCGTCGCCGCGCACCCGCGCCAAGCTGGCGCAGGCCGGCGACGAACAGGCGGCTGCCATTATAGACATCATCCTGCGCGACGAGATCGGCCATGTGGCGATCGGCAACCGCTGGTATGGCTGGCTGTGCCAGGCGCGCGGACTGGAGCCGCTGGCGACATTCGCCGCCCTGGCCGTGCAGCACAAGGCGCCGCAGCTGCGCGGGCCGTTCAATCTGGAGGCGAGGAGGGCGGCGGGTTTTTCCGACGCAGAATTGCAGGTCTTGCTGCAGGAGGTGGAGCAGGGGCTAAGCAGGCGTCCGGCCTAGTGATACCACTTGTGCTTGCCGGGACGTTTGGCGATATCCGCCATGTTGACCAGCTTGGTGCCGGCGATGCGGTCGTGCAGGAACTGGCGCTGCGGATCGAGGTAAGCGGTCATCGCCCACAGCAGGAAATTCGCGGCCGGGATCCAGACCAGCATCCAGGTATGCGCGCCTAACGCCCACGCCAGCGCCAGCCCGGGCAGGAACCAGCACCAGCTGAGCAGGAAACGGATGGCGGCGCGGCCGGCCTTGACTGCGCTGCCGTCTCGGTTGACCAGCTGGATGCGCCAGGTTTTCATGGCGAGCGTTTGTCCGCCGTGGCTCCAGCACCAGACGAAATACAGGGTCAGCACAAGGAACAGCCAGGCTTGCTGGGCGTGCCGCAGGTATAGCGCGTGGCGCTGCTGCAGCAAGGTGGAAAAAATCCAGCCGGAAATGAACAGGATGCCGAACAGCAGCATGGATTCATACATGATGCTGCCGAAACGGCGTTTCAGCGATGGCGTTTGCTGCTGGCTGGGGAGCGCGCTGGTAGCGGAAGGATCCAAAATGCTTATTTCGCGGTTGGCGCCAGTACCGGGCTCGGGCCTGGCGCCGTCGCCGCCGCAGGAGCGACCACGGCAGTCTGTTCCTGGCCGGCCGCCGGCGTCAGGCTGGCTGGCGCGGCAGGTTTAGGCTTGTTCAGTTTGGCCGGTGGCATGGTGGTTACCCGCTTGTGGTTCGGCGCGGCTTGTTCGGCCAGCTCTTTCTTTTGCTGTTCCGACAATTGCTGGTACTGCTGCCAGCGCAAGGCCCGTTGTTCGGTATCGAGCTTGTTGGCGCGGGCATAATTCTCGCGCGCGATACGGCGTTGTTCAGGAGTCAATGTTACCCAGCCGCGCATCCTAGCCTGCAGCCTCTCCTGCTCAGCCGGCGTCATGCTGGCGTAGCGGTTGCTGATTTCCAGCCATTTCTTGCGGGTAGCCGGCTTCAGCTTGTTCCAGTCGCCTGCCAGCGGCTCCAGCACATGCTGCTGGACAGCGCTCAATTCATTCCAGTTAGGCGCGGTGATGCCCACCACCTTGGTCATTTTTGGAGGGGGCAGCGGGGCCGGCTTGACACTGACGACAGCCGGCTGTGCAGCTGCAGGCTGTGCCGCAGCCTGGGTCGATGTGAACGGCCCCAGCACCGCCAGCGCCGCGCCGCCGCTCACCAGCAGTGCGCAGGCGGCGCCGATCAGGCGCTTGCGGCGGCTGCTCAGCATGCCTGGCTTGGAAGAGGAGGTTGGCGTCATTGGTCTTGCTGCTGTTGGGCGAGATAGGCGCTAAAGCCGTTATCCAGGTAGGCCGACGGCGGCAATTCGTCCGAGAGCACGGCAGCGTCGATGTCGGCGGTGGCGGCGATCCGATGTTGCTGTTCATATTGGTACAGGCCCGACAGCAGCACCATGCCGACCAGGATAGGCGCAGCGACGCCGAGCCGCGTCAGCCAGGACAGGCGGTTGCCGAAAAAGCTGCCGGCGTGGCCTGCCAGCACGCCTTGGCGCGCCAGGACGCGGGTCGGCGCATCTTTTTTCTTGCGTGCCATGGCCGCCTTGCGGGCAGCCGCCAGGCGGTCGGCGGTCGGGGCCGGCAAATTGTCCAGGTTTTCATTCAGTGCGTGCCGCACCTTGAAAGCGAAATTGATTTGTTTGTGGTTCATAAACTGATTCCTTTGGCCTTGAGCGATAGCGCCAGGGCGTGCGTTGCACGAGAGCAGTGCGTTTTCACGCTGCCTTCCGAGCATCCCATTGCGGCCGCGGTCTCGGCAACATCCATGTCCTCCCAATAACGCATCAGGAAGGCTTCTCGTTGACGCGGCGGCAGCTTCTGTACTTCTTCGTCGATGATGTTGAGAATTTGCTCACGTTCCAGCTTGTTGGCGCTGGATTCGGTCGCTTGCGAATCTTCATCCGATTCGAAGGTCTCGAGGACGTCGTAATCCTCGTCATTGGCGTTGTTGCGCCCCATGCTGGAAAACAGGCTGACCCAGGTGTTGCGTACTTTTTCCCTGCGGAAATAGTCATGGATCGTGTTCTGCAAGATGCGCTGGAACAGCATCGGCAGCTCGGCTGCGGGTTTGTCGCCGTATTTTTCCGCCAGCTTGATCATCGCGTCCTGGACGATGTCCAGCGCGGATTCGTCTTTGCGGACGGCGTAGACCGCCTGCTTGAAAGCCCGGCGTTCTACGTTTTCAAGGAAATCGGAAAGTTCTTTATCGGTGGCCATGCATCGCGGCGGATTGGGTCATACACTACTGCTGATTCAAGATTCTCAAAATTCTGTTATGCGGCCGGAACACAGTCACAGGCAGGGAGGCCCCGGTGTTGACTGGTTTACGCTAGCCGCCCTTGGCCTGTGCCTGGAAATCGCGGTTCGCCTTGCCTTCATTACGATGGCTTGCGATTAATTTCCAGACTGGCCGAATGCTAGCAAAAAAGGCGGGGTTTGTGGGCAAATCTACTGCAAAAGACACGATTTAACTTGGATTTCATGTAATTTGGCTTGACCGGAATGAAACTACGCATTATGGTAGCTATCCACTTCAGAACCCTGGAGTGCCAGCCTTTTCGCTGACGACTCAAGATGTTGTTCAACGGACAGGCATGCTTCACATTTGTAAGCTGTTTGCTCCAACCCGTGCCACAAGCGCGAGAAACAGGCAACGGCGTAATCAGAATTTTCGGCCGAACGAGTAGCGTTTAGCGCCATTTTGAATCGTATCTACGGCTACGCAACGGAATGACGTGATCGCACAAAAAAGGGACGCCGTGGCACTGGTACGCTGCGCCATTTCGTCAGGAAAGAGCATCCGATCAATTTCCAATGGACCTTGAAAGGATCTAGTCATCATGAGCAAAGATACAAACCTGCCTGTTACCGGCGCGGAAATTCTCGTGCGCTGCCTGGCGGAAGAGGGTGTCGAACACGTGTTCGGTTATCCCGGCGGCGCAGTGCTGTACATCTACGACGCCATATTCCAGCAAGAAAAATTCCAGCATATCCTGGTACGTCATGAGCAAGCTGCGATCCACGCAGCCGATGCCTATTCCCGCAGTTCGAACAAGGTTGGCGTGGCCATTGTCACGTCCGGCCCCGGCGTCACCAATGCGGTGACCGGCCTGGCCACGGCCTACATGGACTCGATCCCGATGGTGGTGATTTCGGGCCAGGTGCCGTCGTATGCGATCGGCGAGGATGCGTTCCAGGAATGCGACACGGTCGGCATCACCCGTCCCTGCGTCAAGCACAACTTCCTGGTCAAGGATGTCAAGGACCTGGCGTCGACCATCAAGAAAGCTTTCTTTATCGCCAGAACCGGCCGTCCCGGCCCGGTATTGGTGGATATCCCTAAAGACATCTCCATGCACCGCCACGTTTTCGACTATCCGAAGGAAGTCGAAATGCGTTCCTACAAACCGGTCGACAAAGGCCACTCGGGCCAGATCCGCAAGGCGGTGCAACTGCTGCTGAGCGCGGAACGGCCGATGATCTACGCCGGCGGCGGCGTGATCCTGGCGAATGCCTCGCCTGAGCTGAACAAGCTGGTGGACCGCCTGGGCTACCCATGCACCACGACCTTGATGGGCCTCGGCGGCTACAAGTCGTCCAGCGACAAGTTTGTCGGCATGCCCGGCATGCATGGCACTTATGAAGCCAACATGGCGATGCAGAACAGCGACGTGCTGATCGCCATCGGCGCCCGCTTTGACGACCGTGTGATCGGCAATCCGAAGAATTTCACCTCGGTCTCGCGCAAGATCATCCATATCGATATCGATCCATCGTCGATTTCCAAGCGCGTCAAGGTCGATATCCCTATCGTCGGCAACGTCAAGGATGTGCTGCAGGAACTGCTGGCGCAACTGGATGCCGCAGAGACCCGGCCGAATGCGCCGGCCTTGTCCAACTGGTGGAAGCAGATCAACGACTGGCGCGGCCGCGAGTGCCTCAAGTTTGCCGATTCCAACGAAGTGATCAAGCCGCAGTCCGTGGTGCAGAAGGTATGGCAGATCACCGACGGCGACGCGTTCATCACCTCCGACGTCGGCCAGCACCAGATGTGGGCGGCCCAGTACTACGGCTTCGACAAGCCGCGCCGCTGGATCAATTCCGGCGGCCTCGGCACCATGGGTGTCGGCTTGCCGTACGCAATGGGCGTGCAGATGGCCAACCCGGGTTCGACCGTGGCCTGCATCACCGGCGAAGCATCGATCCAGATGTGCATCCAGGAACTGGCTACCTGCAAGCAATATCACCTGACGCCGAAGATCATTCTGCTCAACAACCGTTTCCTCGGCATGGTCCGGCAATGGCAGCAGATCGATTACGGTTCGCGCTATTCCGAGTCCTACATGGATTCGCTGCCGGATTTCACCAAGCTGGCGGAATCCTTCGGCCACGTCGGCATGAAGATCGAAAAGCCGGGCGACGTCGACGGCGCGCTGAAAGAGGCGTTCGGCATGAAGGATCGCCTGGTATTCATGAATTTCATTACGGATCAAACCGAAAACGTCTGGCCTATGGTCAAGGCGGGCAAGGGCTTGACTGAAATGCTGCTCGGTTCGGAGGATCTGTAATCATGCGACACATCGTTTCTGTACTGCTGGAAAATGAAGCGGGCGCCTTGTCGCGCGTGGTCGGCCTGTTTTCCGCCCGTGGCTACAACATCGAGACATTGACGGTCGCACCGACCGAAGATGCCACCTTGTCACGCATGACCATCGTGACAAGCGGTTCGGATGACGTGATCGAACAGATCACCAAGCACCTGAACCGTCTGATTGAAGTCGTCAAAGTGGTCGACCTGACCGAAGGCGCACATATCGAACGCGAACTGATGCTGATCAAGGTGCGCGCAGTCGGCAAGGAACGTGAAGAAATGAAGCGCACCGCGGACATTTTCCGCGGCCGCATCATCGACGTCACCGACAAGTCCTATACCCTGGAACTGACAGGCAACAAGGGCAAGCTGGATGCGTTCATCGATTCGATCGACCGCGCGGCGATCCTGGAAACCGTCCGTACCGGCGGCTCGGGCATCGGCCGCGGCGAGCGCATCCTCAAAGTTTAAATAAAATAAGCAGTCATCGCGCTGGAGCGTCCAGCGCGTTTTAAAGCAAAATTCACATCAAATTACCTATATAGGATCAAAAATGAAAGTTTTCTACGACAAAGACAGCGACCTCTCCCTGATCAAAGGCAAGAACGTTGCCATCATCGGTTACGGTTCGCAGGGCCATGCCCATGCACAAAACCTGAACGATTCCGGCGTCAAGGTCACAGTCGGCCTGCGCAAGGGCGGCGCCTCGTGGGACAAGGCAAAGAACGCGGGCCTGAACGTGGCTGAAGTCAACGATGCGGTGAAAGCCGCTGACGTCATCATGATCTTGCTGCCGGACGAAAACATCGCCCAGGTTTATGCGGAAAACGTCGCACCGTTCGCCAAGCAAGGCGCTACGCTGGCATTCGCCCACGGCTTCAACGTGCACTACGGCCAAGTCGTGCCGCGCGCCGACCTGGACGTGATCATGATCGCTCCCAAGGCGCCTGGCCACACTGTGCGTGCGACCTACACCCAGGGCGGCGGCGTACCGCACCTGATCGCCGTCTATCAAGACAAGTCCGGCAGCGCCCGCGACATCGCCTTGTCGTATGCAACCGCCAACGGCGGCGGCCGTGCCGGCATCATTGAAACCAACTTCCGCGAAGAAACCGAGACCGACCTGTTCGGCGAACAAGCCGTGCTGTGCGGTGGTGCGGTGGAACTGATCAAGGCTGGTTTTGAAACCCTGGTGGAAGCCGGCTACGCGCCTGAAATGGCTTACTTCGAGTGCCTGCACGAACTGAAGCTGATCGTCGACCTGATCTATGAAGGCGGCATCGCCAACATGAACTATTCGATCTCCAACAATGCTGAATACGGCGAATACGTCACCGGCCCGCGCATCGTTACCGAAGACACCAAGAACGCCATGCGCCAGTGCCTGAAAGACATCCAGACCGGCGAATACGCGAAGAGCTTCATCCTGGAAAACAAGGCTGGCGCGCCAACCCTGATTTCCCGTCGCCGCATCACTGCAGAACATCAGATCGAGCAAGTCGGTGAGCAGCTGCGTGGCATGATGCCTTGGATTAAGAAAAACAAAATGGTTGACCAATCGAAGAACTAATCAGAAATCGATTAGCTCCGGCGAAAAAGGACGGCATTGCCGTCCTTTTTTCATTTCAGGGATTCAGGCAGAAGCGATTGACCTGCACTCCCACATTGTTTAGATTGTGACGATCCTCAATCGTGGCGGCTTTTTATTCCTTGGGCAATATGGCAACTAACACAATCGGCAGCAAATTCGGCAAGCCCGACCGCGGCTGGCGGGAGCGCCTGTACACGATTATTTTTGAGGCCGACACCGCCGCCGGGCGCCGCTTCGATACCGCCTTGCTGATCATCATCGTGCTCAGCGTGGCGACTGTGATCATCGACAGCGTCGGCGCCGTGCGTTCGCGCGATTTGCTGGCGCTGAATATTCTCGAATGGCTGTTCACCATCTTGTTCACCCTCGAATACGTGGTGCGCCTGCTGTGCGTCAAGCGCCCCTTGCGCTATGCCCTCAGCCTGTTCGGCATCATCGACCTGATATCGATCCTGCCGACCTACCTGGCGATCCTGCTGCCGGAATTCCATTTCCTGATCGATGTCCGCCTGCTGCGCATGCTGCGCGTATTCCGCGTGCTGAAGCTGCCGCGCTATTTCGACGAATCGCAGGTCCTGCTGCAGGCGCTGCGCAACAGCCGCCACAAGATCCTGGTGTTCCTCGGCGTGGTGCTGATCATGAGCGTGATTCTGGGCACCATCATGTATGTGATCGAAGGGCCGGAAAACGGCTTTACCAGCATCCCGGTCGGCATGTACTGGTCGATTGTGACGCTCACCACCACCGGCTATGGCGACATCCATCCGAAAACGCCGATGGGCCAGCTGATTACTTCCTGCGCCATGCTGCTGGGCTACGGCATCATCGCCTTGCCGACCGGGATCGTCGGCGTGGAACTGGCGATGACCATGATGAAGGGCACGCCGACTACCCGCACCTGCACCCATTGCCTGACCGAAGGGCATGAAGCCGATTCCCTGTTTTGCAAACACTGCGGCGAGAAGCTGGAGCCCTATCAATACGATGCCGCCGCAGCCGGCGCCGATCCGTTCAGCACGCTGGCGGAATTCAGAGGCCGCATGGGCCGTAATGTGCACCAGGATCCGCCGGAAAAATAAGGCTGCGCCACGGCTTTTTGCGATCTTGCGTTTGCCGCCAACTGCAGGCAATATTGTCAGCGAACTAATTCGACAGAACACAATCGAAGGTTGGTCTGTAATTGATAGTCTTTGGGGCGCACTTCCGGTAGCGCTCCATTTTTTCTTGGAGAAGAATATGTCGCGATCACGCAAATTGATGTTGTCGTCACTGCTGGCTGCAACGGGTTTCGCCGCGCACGCCCAGGCGCCGACCAGCGGTACCCTGGTAGTGGTGCCGGCCTACGGTGAAGTCAAGCACGCCAATGACCAGGTAAGGATTACCTTCAACGTTGAAGAGCAGGACAAGGACAAGGCGGCGGCGGCTTCCCGCGTCAACCTGAAGATGAAGCAGGGCACCGATATCCTCAAGCGCCAGGACCCGCAGGCGATCTTGCAGACACGCGGTTATTACACCTACCCGGTCTATCCGGAAGACCAGCCGCAGCCGCGCGGCAATGCCAACAAGCCGCGCCAGCCAACCGGCTGGCGCGTCGGCCAGTACCTCGATGCCACCACCACCAATTTGAACAACCTGCCGAAAACGGTCGCCGCGGTGCAAAGCATCCTGGGCCTCAACGGCCTGTATTTCGGCCTGAGCGACGCCACCAGCAAAAAGCTGGATGACCAGCGGATCGCCGCCACCTACCAGAACCTGACCGAGCGCATCGCTTCCATCGCCCGCGCCATGGGCCGCAATGCGTCGGACGCCGTGCTCGACACGATAGATTTTGAAGGTTCAGGCAACTATGCCCAGGAATCCGCGGCGGCGCCGAAGGCGATGATGATGCGCGCTGCGTCGATGGATTCCGCGCCAGTGGAAGAACCTAGTTTCGAACCGGGCGAAACCACCCTGAACATGCGCGTGGTCGGCAAAGTCCGCTTCAAATGAGCCGCCTGGCCGTCTTTAGCCTGGCCCTGGGCATGACATTGGCGCTGGCCGCCTGCAAGCCGTCGGCGCCGACGCCGCAAGTCTTCAAGGCCCAGACCGATGCGCTGGAAAAGGCAAAAGGGGTTGAACAGCAGTTGCAGCAGGCCCAAGACAAGGCCAAGGCAGCTGAAGAAGAACAGCAGAAATAAGAAAGAGAAGCTGGAGCGCTCGCTTCAGCTTCTTTTTTCTGCGATATCCCGCATATTTATTGTCATATTAAAAATATTTCCCTGATTGTGTTTATCCAGGCCAATAAAACCGAGCGAAAAGCTTGGTCTTTTTATACAATGCCAAGGCGCTGTTTCTTTCGATGAACATCCAGACCCCTGATATCATGCAGGCGGCCTCATATCACCGACTTGCCAGCGTTAGTTGACCAAGAAGCAGCATGGCGGCTGGCAGAACTGGCTGTGCGCCCCCGGCAAGCAATAAAGCGGCAGGTTACATTTATTTCCCGCTCGACTAGAATAGCCACGCTTTCAAATTTCCATCATTTACCCAGATAATCCGGAGTGCAGTTGAATAATTACCCCCATCCTATTATTGCCCGCGAGGGCTGGCCGTTTTTGGGCATCGCCTTTGCGGTCGCGCTGCTGATCACGTTTTTCTCTCCTGCATGGTCGCTGCCATTCTGGATTATTGCTTTGTTCGTATTGCAGTTTTTCCGCGATCCGGCCCGTGTGATTCCACAGAATCTGGCCGCAGTGCTGTCACCGGCCGACGGCCGCATCGTGGTAGTGGAAAAAACCATGGATCCTTACGCTAATCGCGAAGCCCTGAAAATCAGTGTCTTCATGAACGTATTCAATGTCCATTCGAATCGCGCCCCGGTCGACGGCAAGATCGAGAAGGTAGAGTATTTCCCGGGCAAGTTCGTCAACGCCGACCTCGACAAGGCTTCGATCGAAAACGAGCGCAACGCCCTGGTCATCACCGCCGCCAACGGCCAGACCGTGACTTGCGTGCAAGTCGCCGGCCTGATTGCGCGCCGCATCCTGTGCTACGTCAAGGTGGCCGACGTGCTGGCGCGCGGCCAGCGCTACGGCTTTATCCGTTTCGGTTCGCGGGTCGACGTCTACCTGCCGCTGACGGCCACGCCCAAGGTTGCAGTGGGCGACAAGGTATCCGCCACCGAGACCATCCTGGCCGAATTTTAAGCAGTGTTGCTGGTAATCAGAGTCGATTGAAACGGAACTTACATGGCCACATTCAAGCGCCGTAAAGCGAAGAACAACATCGCGCAGTTCCCCAAGGCGCTGCGCCCGAACAAGAACACCGAACGCAGCGAATACCTGGACCAGGACGCAGGAGACCAACCGCCGGTGCGACGCCGGCGCGGCATCTACCTGCTGCCGAACGCCTTCACCACGGCGGCGCTGTTCTGCGGTTTTTATGCAATCGTGATGGCGATGAACCTGCGTTTCGACCAGGCTTCGATCGCCATCTTCGTGGCGATGGTGCTGGACAGCCTGGATGGCCGCGTGGCGCGCCTGACCAATACCCAGAGCGAGTTCGGCGCGCAATACGACAGCCTGTCCGACATGGTGTCGTTCGGCGCCGCGCCGGCGCTGGTAGTGTATGAATGGTCCTTGCGCGGCATGGGCAAGCTGGGCTGGCTGGCAGCTTTCGTGTATTGCGCCGGCGGCGCCTTGCGCCTGGCGCGCTTCAACACCAACATCGCGGTGGTCGACAAACGCTATTTCCAAGGCTTGCCCAGCCCTGCGGCGGCGGCCCTGGTGGCCGGTTTTGTCTGGCTGATGGACGATCTCGGCTTTCGCGGCGCATCGCTGAGCTGGGCGGCATGGGCTATCACCCTGTACGCTGGCCTGACCATGGTCAGCAATGTCCCTTTTTATAGCTTTAAAGACATCAACCTGCGCAAGCCGATGCCGTTCATCGCGGCTTTCATGGTAGTGCTGGCGCTGGTGGCGATTTTCAGCGATCCGTCGAAGGTGCTGTTCGGCCTGTTCGTGCTGTACGGCCTGTCCGGTTTTGGCGTGTATTTCTGGCGCTGGTTCAAGGGCAAGCCGGTCAGCATCGTGCAGACGGAACTAGAGCACGACGATAAGGACTAAGGTAATGCCTGTGAAACATTAGTAAGGTTAAATGTTGTTAAACCTTGGGTTGCAAGCGGCACTGTAGGGCAGCAAGTGGCATCATACTTTTTCAACTATTACTGGAGAAAAAAATGGGTTTACTTTCTTTTTTTAAGGATGCCGGTGAAAAGCTCCTGGGACATAAACCAGCGGAAGTTGCTGCTGCTCCTAATGTCGAAGAACTGCAAAACCAGGCAGCGGATGCGATCAAGGCCTACGTCGGCACGCAAGGCATCGACACCAGTGGCCTGACGCTCGCCTTTGATGCAACCAAATCGGAGGTTACCGTCAGCGGTGAAGCGCCGGACCAGGCAACGCGCGAGAAAATCATCCTGTGCTGCGGCAATGTCAAGGACGTCGCCAGCGTGAACAGCGACAACCTGAAGCCTGATGTCGATGAGTCGCAATGGTACACAGTGGTCAGCGGCGACAATCTGTCGAAGATCTCCAAGGAGTACTACGGCGATGCAAACAAATACAATGCAATTTTCGAAGCCAACAAGCCAATGCTGAAAAGCCCAGACCTGATTTATCCGGGCCAGATGCTGCGTATTCCGCCACAGTAATTCGGATTCAACCCGAACAGAACCGCCCGGTAAGCCCCGGGCGGTTTTTTTACGGCCGCCGCTTTGTGATTTTTATACCGGATTCTCTCAAAGTCTTTAAAATTGATGGTTTACAAGACCAATCAGGAGCACAGCATGGCAGCCAACTCGCCCGAAAAACTGATCATATTCGACACCACTTTGCGCGATGGCGAACAATCGCCCGGCGCCTCGATGACCAAAGATGAAAAGATCCGTATCGCCAAGCAGCTGGAACGGATGAAAGTCGACGTGATCGAAGCCGGGTTTGCTGCCGCTTCTCCCGGCGATTTCGAGGCGATCAAGGCAATCGCCGGCATCATCAAGGATTCCACGGTCTGTTCTCTGTCGCGCGCCAACGACAAGGACATCGCGCGCGCTGCCGAAGCGCTGCAGCCGGCCGAACGCAAGCGTATCCATACCTTCCTGGCGACCTCGCCGCTGCACATGGAAAAAAAGCTGCGCATGACGCCCGACCAGGTGTTCGAACAAGCCAGGCTGGCGGTGCGCTATGCCCGCAAATTCACCGACGATGTGGAGTTCAGCCCGGAAGACGGCAGCCGCTCCGACATGGACTTCCTGTGCCGGGTGCTGGAGGCAGTGATCGCTGAAGGCGCGACCACAATCAACTTCGCCGACACCGTCGGCTACGGCGTGCCGGAACTGTACGGCCACATGCTGAAGACTTTGCGCGAGCGGATTCCTAATTCGGACAAGGCGATCTGGTCGGTGCACTGCCACAACGACCTCGGCATGGCGGTCGCCAATTCGCTGGCGGGCGTGATGATAGGCGGCGCGCGCCAGGTCGAATGCACCATCAACGGACTCGGCGAGCGGGCCGGCAATACGGCGCTGGAAGAGATCGTCATGGCGGTCAAGACCCGGCGCGATTACTTCAACCTGGACATCGGCATCGACACCACGCAGATCGTGCCGGCTTCCAAGCTGGTGTCGCAGATCACCGGGTTTGCAGTGCAGCCGAACAAGTCGGTGGTGGGCGCCAATGCCTTTGCCCACGCTTCGGGGATCCATCAGGACGGCGTGCTGAAGGCGCGCGACACCTATGAAATCATGCGCGCCGAAGATGTCGGCTGGAGCGCCAACAAGATCGTGCTGGGCAAGCTGTCGGGACGTAATGCATTCAAGCAGCGGCTGGAAGAGCTGGGCATCGCGCTCGAATCGGAGACGGAAGTGAATGCGGCTTTTGCACGCTTCAAGGAATTGGCGGACCGCAAGTCGGAGATATTCGACGAAGACATCATCGCCCTGGTTTCGGATGAGCAGCATTCGCACGACAAGGAGTTTTATCGTTTCGTGTCGCTATCGCAGCATTCGGAGACTGGCGAAAAGCCTAGCGCCAGCGTGGTGTTTTCAATCGACGGCAAGGAGTCCAGCTGCGAAGCGGAGGGCAACGGACCGGTGGACGCCATCGTCAACGCCATCGAAACCAAGGTAGCCAGCGGCGCCGAGCTGCTGCTGTTCTCGGTCAATGCGATTACCACCGGCACCCAGTCGCAGGGCGAAGTGACCATGCGCTTGTCCAAGGCCGGCCGCATCGTCAACGGCGTCGGCGCCGACCTGGATATCGTGGTGGCGTCAGCCAAAGCCTACCTGTCAGCGCTCAACAAACTGCACTCGAAGTCCGAAAAACTGAACCCGCAGCTATAACAGCAGTTAAATAGGGTCAGAGTCGAATTATTGAACAACAATAATTCGACTCCGACCCTATTTAACGGTCCACGGAGTACGTGCAGCCGCATTCGATGGTCTTCATCGACCGTTACTAACCAGATTCCAGCTGCGCCCACAGCCGCGCCAGGTATGGATCGCGGAATCCTTCTTTAAGCAGCCCTTCCAGGGTATGCCGCAAATAATCCCTGGCCGGCCCGTAGAGTCCGCAGGCGTCGCGCAGGTGGGAAACCACTTTCGGGTCCGGCAGCCGGCCGGTATAGCTTTCATGCTGGCGGTTCATGACGAACGCCAGCGCCTTGACGCGCGGGCCGTTCTTGCCCTTGAGTTGCATCGGCAGCCAGCGCGGATGGTAAGCGCCTGTCATCATTTCACGGCGCCACAGCATTTTCAGTTCGGTTTCGATGCTGATGGCGGGGATGCGGAAGGCGATGCCCTGGCAGGAGCCGCCGCGGTCCAGCCCCAGCACCAGGCCGGGATTATCCCAGGTGCCGCGGTTGATGCGCGAATACAGGTAAAAGCCGCGGTGATAGCCGTACAGCATGGCCGGCACGCGCTCGCTGTATTCCACCATCGGATTCCAGATCAGGGAACCATAGCCGAACAGCCAGACATCGCCGTCGGGATCGGGCAGGGACGCCAGGGCGGCGCGCCAGGACGCCTCCAGCGCTGCTTCGGATAGCAGGGCGGAAGCAATCGGGGTGTTATCCAGGATGGTCCGCAGGCGGTCCTGTTCAAGATCTTCACGCGTGATACTCATGGCTACAGAATAAGCCAGATCAGCCGTCGGCAACAAGTGCTTTGCCAAATCGCCGGCGAACTTGCCTCACCCCTTGAGGGCAGCCGGGATAAACGCTCGCCGCCACGAGGGAACAGCAGGCGCGCCGACGCCGACGGCTGCCGTACAGGGAGCCGTCGGCAGGCTGCTGCAGCAATGCAACAGCCGGTCAACTAATTCGAACCTAGTATTTCTTCGACCTGCGCTGCGCGCGGAATCGGCGCAACCGCGCCATAACCTGTCGTCGACAAGGCGGCGCAGACATTGGCGTAGCGGGCGGCGTGGAAGGGATCGTCGCCGGCCGTCAGGCGCGCGATGAAAGCGCCGCCGAAACAATCGCCGGCGCCGGTAGCATCGACTGCTTCCACGCCGTAAGCCGGCACCAGACGCCGTTCGCCGGCGGTAGCGACATAACAGCCTTCGGCGCCAAGCTTGAAGGCGACCAGGCCGATGCCGTAGGACAGCAGGGCGTCGACAATCGCATCGCGGTCGTCAAGGCCGGTGAGGGCGCTGACGTCGTCCCAGCTGGGCAGGCAGACGTCGCACAGCGCAAACGCCTCGCGCATTTTTTCGCGGGCCCGTTCCAGCGGCCAGAGTTTCAGCCGCAGGTTGGTGTCGAGCGAGGTGCGTACGCCGTGCTTGCGCGCATGCGCCATCGCCGCCAGGCCGGCATCGCAAGCCGATTCGCTGATCGCCAGGCTGATGCCCGACAAATGCAGCACCTTGGCCGCAGCGATCGCCGCCAGCGGCAGCTGTGCGCTGGCATAGCGGCTGGCGGCCGAGCCGGCGCGCAGGTAGTCGAAGTGATGGCCGTCCTGGTCGTGCGAAACGAAATACACGCCGGTGGCGGCGTGCGGATCGCTGGCGACATGGCTGGCGTCTACCTGTTCGGCCAGCCACAGGTCACGCAGTTTCTGGCCGAAATGATCGTTGCCGAGCGCGCTGATATAACCGCTGCGCGCACCCTGGCGGGCCGCGGCGATGCAGAAATTCGAGGTGTCGCCGCCGAAGCCCTGCAAGTACATGCGCGCATCGTGCTGCCGCTGGTTGAACTCCACCATGGCTTCGCCATAGGCCAGGATATCTGTAGTCATTGCGTGTGCCGGCATAAAAATTAAAAGAAGGTCTGGATCACGTCCACCACCTGGTGCTGCGCATCAAGCACCGCTATCTGGCGCCACTTGTCGAAGGTCAGGCAAGGATGAGAGATGTCGAAGCCGATCATGTCGCCGACCTTGATATCGTCGCCTTCGGCGATCTGCAGATAGGCATGCTGGTCCATCATGCCGGTCAGTTGCCAGTGCGCCGGGGTGGCCGCCGGCGCCGTGCTGCCGGGACGATAGTGCAGCGCCGGCGACGGCAGGCCGGCGTCGAATGCGGCGTCGCGCTTGCCGAGTGCAATGATGGCCTTGCCGGTTTCCGGGATCGACTGCACATACGCCCACAGCTGCAGGGCCGGCTGCAGTTCGGTGCGCATTTTGCGCGCGATAGGATTGCGGGTCTGGATCTGTGCCTGCGCCGCGCGATAGATGCCGACATCGTGGGTCAGGTAGCAGCCGGGGCGCAGCACTACGTCCAGCGGCAGGCCGATCTCGGTCTTGGCGAATTCCTCGGCGACCACGTCGTACCAGGCCGAACCGGCGCCGGTCAGGATGACCGGCCGTGCCGCGCTGCCGCCGGTGCGGGCAGCAAAGCGGCCATCCTTGGCCAGCTGTTTGGTGCAGGCCACCGCATGCTGCAGGAAAGCGCGGATATCGGCTTCTTCTTTCAGCACGCCTTCGTAGACTTCGACGCCGGCCAGCACGATGCTCTCGGGCCAGCGCGCCAGCGCCGCCAGCACCGCCGCCTGCTGCTGCGCATTGCGGATGCCGGTGCGGCCGCCGTCCGGCCCCAGTTCCAGCAGCACATGCAGCTTTTGCTTGCGCGCCTGGAAGAACGCGCCCAGCTGGTCGACGCCGTCGGCCGAATCGACCAGGCAGCAGAATTCAAAGGACGGGTCAGCCAGCAAATCGGAAATGAGCGCCATGTTCTGCTTGCCGACCAGCTGGTTGGCCATGATCACGCGCCGCACGCCGTGCCGGTAGGCGACCAGGGTCTGGTGGGCGGTCGCCAGGGTAATACCCCATGCGCCTCCGGCCAGCTGGCGCGCAAACAGCTTTGGCGCCATCGTGGTTTTGCCGTGTGGCGCCAGCTTGACGCCGTATTCCGTGACGAACTGCTGCATCCACTGCAAGTTGTGCGTCATGCGCTCGTCGGAGAGAACGGCCGCAGGCAGGCTCAGGTCTTCCCGCAGCAGGTTCCAGTTGCGCGCCTTGACCTCGGCGGCGGGTAATCCCTGCTCGAATGCACCCAAGCCTTTGTTCAAGGGATCGATTACCGGATTTTCGTAATCGCTATGATAGTCGCTGTGATAGTTAATAACATTAGTCATCAAATCTCCTCCTTCAGAATTCATTTGACGTAATCATATCCTTGAATTTACTATATTAAAAGTATGTTACAAAGTAACATGCCGTTTTCTTCCTGCCGTGTCCGTTGCCGGGATGCTGCGCTTTTATTGCCATTCCACCCGTGTTGCTGGATTAGCAGCGGATGACCTAAGCCGATGACCCAATTATTCGATATTGTCTCGCGCATCGCCGAACGCAGCAGCCAGCTGCGCCTGGCTGAGCAAAAAGTGGCGCAGGCAATCCTGGGCGACCTGCCGTTTGCGGCAAGCGCCAGCATCCAGACCCTGGCCAGGCAGGCCGGCGTCAGCGAAGCCAGCGTGACGCGTTTTGCCAAGGCTATCGGCTGCCGCGATGTGCGCGAACTGAAGATGCGCCTGGCCCAGGCGGCGGCGATCGGCCAACGGTTTTTGCGAGTAGAGAATTCCATTGCTGAAAACCAACTTCCGCAAATCGTCGACATTGTCTATGCCGATATCCACAAATCGCTGGAGGTCAACCGCAGCCTGCTGAGCCAGGACAACCTGCTGCAGGCGGCGCAGGCGCTGCTGCGGGCGCGCATGATTTACGCCTTTGGCATGGGCGGCGGCTCGACTATGCTGTCGGATGAGGCGCGCTATCGGCTGGTGCGCCTGGGGCGCCCGGTGGCCACCTACCACGACGCCATGCTGCAGAAAATGGTGGCGGCGACGCTTGACAAGGACGACGTCATCCTGGCCTTGTCGACTACCGGCAACGTGCCCGAACTCAACGCCAGCTGCGCCATCGCCAAGGAGTACGGAGTGCGGCTGGTGGCGATCACCGCCCTCGGCTCGCCGCTGGCGGCAATGGCCGATGTGCTGCTGCCGCTGAAGTCGCTGGAAACCGATTTCATTTTCAAGCCATCATCATCGCGCTACGCCATGATGATGGCGCTGGACGTGCTGATGACAGAGTTGGCATTGCTGCAAAAAGATCGCAGCCAGGAGTTGCTGCGGCGCCTGAAATTCACACTGGATACACATCGCGGCGGCGGCAATCGCGAGCCGTTGGGAGATTGAGATGAGCACTGATTCACATTCAAATGCATTGCCTGCGCCGGGCGGCGACCTAAGCTGCGACACCCTGATCCGCAACGTATCGGTGATCGACGGCAGCGGCAGCCCGGCCTATGTCGCCGACGTCGCGCTGGCCGGCGGCCGCATCCTGCATATCGAACCGCACAGCGAAGCCCGCGCCGGCGCGCTTTCCGGCTGGCAGGCCGGGCAGGTGGTGGACGGCAGCGGCAAGGTCCTGAGTCCCGGCTTCATCGATGTCCACACGCACGACGATACCAACGTGATCCGCACGCCGAGCATGCTGCCGAAACTGTCGCAGGGCGTCACTACCGTGGTGGTCGGCAATTGCGGCATCAGCGCCGCGCCGGTCAGCCTCAAGGCGGAACCGCCGGATCCGATGAACCTGCTGGGCGAAGCCAGCGCTTTCAGCTATCCGACGTTTGCATCCTATGTCGCAGCCGTGACCGAGGCCCGGCCGGCGATCAACGTCGCCGCGCTGATCGGCCATACCGCTTTGCGCAGCAACCAGATGGACCGGCTGGACCGCGCCGCCACTGAAACGGAAATCGCCGCCATGTGCGCACAGCTGCGCGAAGCGCTGGCGCATGGCGCGCTCGGGCTCAGCACCGGCCTGGCCTACGGCAATGCAATCAATGCGCCGACCGCCGAAGTGCTGGCGCTGGCGGAACCGCTGGCCGAGGCAGGCGCGATTTACGCGACCCATTTGCGCAGCGAATTCGCCGACATCCTGGAAGCCATGGATGAAGCATTCCGCATAGGCAAGCACGCCAGGGTGCCGGTGGTGATTTCGCACCTGAAATGCGCCGGCGTCGAAAACTGGGGCCGCAGCGCCGAAGTGCTGGAAGCGCTGGAGCAGGCGCAGCGCTACCAGCCGGTCGGCTGCGACTGCTATCCCTATACCGCCAGCTCATCCACCCTGGACCTGAAACAGGTGACCGACACCATCGACATCATGGTGACCTGGTCCGAACCCGAGCCGGCCATGGGCGGCAAGCTGCTGGCCGAGATCGCCGCCGAATGGCAGGTCGACCTGATGGCGGCGGCGCGGCGCCTGCAGCCGGCCGGCGCCGTCTATCACTGCATGCAGGACGACGACGTCAACCGCATCTTGAGCCATCCGGCCAGCGTGGTCGGCTCGGACGGCCTGCCTAACGATCCCTTGCCGCATCCGCGCCTGTGGGGCGCATTCCCGCGTGTGCTTGGCTATTACAGCCGCGAACAGAAGCTGTTCCCGCTGGCCGTGGCGATCCGCAAGATGACCGGCTTGTCGGCTGAGCGTTTCGGCCTGACCGAGCGCGGCCTGGTGCGCGAAGGTTATTGGGCCGACCTGGTGCTGTTCGATGCCGAGACCGTGCGCGACGCCGCCACGTTTGCCGATCCGATGCAGCCGGCCGAAGGCATCGAAGCGGTATGGGTGAATGGCGCCTTGTCTTACCTGGGCGGCGCGCAAAAAGCGCCGACCGAGTTGCGGGCGGGGCGTTTCCTGGCGCGGCGGGCCGGCGTCAGCGGCAGTCTTGCTGGTTGAATCTTGTTTTTTACTGAGGAGTAGTCATGACAATCAAACGATATGGTGTTGAAGGTGGTTCGGGAACCGGCGGCCAGCATCTGCCGTTCGCGCGGGCGGTGGAAGCCGATGGCTGGCTGTATGTATCCGGCCAGGTGGCGATGGTGGACGGCGAAGTGATCGACGGCGGCATCGTCGCCCAGTCGCACAAGACCATCCAGAATGTGCTGGCGATCCTGAAAGAAGCCGGCTACGGCCCGGAACACGTGGTGCGTTGCGGCGTCTGGCTCGATGATACGCGCGATTTCCAGTCGTTCAACCGGGTCTTCAAGGAGTATTTCGGCGCCAACCCGCCGGCACGCGCTTGCGTGCAGTCGAGCATGGTGGTCGATTGCAAGGTGGAAGTAGATTGCATCGCATATAAAAAATAAACCGGGTCCAGGCTGGCGAATAGACTGGCAACCGGTAGGGAATAGTTGCAAAATGGCGCCGTCATGGATTTGCGGCGCCGAGGCCGGCAGCGGACATGTGGCGGTGTCAAAAAATAAATCGGACTTTAGGAGGATTTGATGGAGATGGTTCAGGGAAATATGTTGCTGCTCTATGCAGTGATTGCCGTGATCGCACTGGTGGTGCTGATCGCAAAGTTAAAGATGAATCCGTTCATCGTGCTGATCGTGGTGTCGGTGATCTTGGGCCTGGTGGTCGGCATGCCGATGGCCAGCATCGTCAAGTCCTACGAAACCGGTGTCGGCGGCGCTTTGGGACATATCGCGCTGGTGGTCGGGCTGGGCACCATGTTCGGCAAGATGATGGCCGAATCTGGCGGCGCCGAGCGCGTGGCCAACACCTTGATCGGCGTATTCGGCCCCAAGCGGGTGCACTGGGCCATGATGGTGGTGGCGCTGATTGTCGGTTTGCCGGTGTTCTTTGAAGTCGGTTTCGTGCTGCTGATCCCGATCGCATTCAACGTCGCCAAGCGTACCGGGACGTCGATGATCATGGTCGGGATCCCGATGGTGGCCGGCCTCTCTGTCGTCCACGGCCTGATCCCGCCGCATCCGGCCGCGCTGTTCGCCGTGACCGCTTACAACGCTGATATCGGCCGCACCATCATGTATGCGCTGATTGTCGGCATTCCTACCGCGATCATCGCCGGCCCGCTGTTTGCCAAGCTGATCAGCCGCTTCGTCGTGCCGAATCCGGACAATCCATTGATCGCCCAGTTCGTGGAAGAAGACAAGAACCGCGAACTGCCGGGTTTTGGCATCACCATTGCGACCATCCTGTTGCCGGTGGCGCTGATGCTGATCGGTAGCTGGGCCGATGTGTTTTTCACTCCTAAAACCTTTGCCAACGATTTCCTGCGCCTGATTGGCAACTCGGTGATTGCGCTGCTGATTGCGACGCTGGTAAGTTTTTATACCTTCGGCAAGGCGCGCGGCTTTGATCGTGCGGCAATCCTGAAGTTTACTACCGAGTGCCTGGCGCCTATCGCCGGCATCACGCTGATCGTTGGCGCGGGCGCCGGTTTTGGCCGGATCCTGATCGATGGCGGCGTGTCCAAGGCAATTGTCGAACTTGCCAACAATGCGCATTTGTCGCCGTTGCTGCTGGGCTGGTTCGTGGCGGCGCTGATCCGGGTTGCCACCGGTTCGGCCACCGTGGCGATGACTACCGCCTGCGGCATCGTCGCGCCTATCGTCACCGCCGCCGGCGTCACCGTCAGGCCGGAGCTGATGGTGCTGGCCACCGGCGCCGGTTCGCTGATCCTGTCGCACGTCAACGACGGCGGGTTCTGGCTGGTCAAGGAGTACTTCAACATGACCGTGACGGAAACCTTCAAGACCTGGACCGTGGCCGAGACCATCATTTCGGTAGTGGCGCTGTTGCTGACCCTGGGATTGGCTACAGTGATCTGATCCGCCTGAAGGCCAGTATTTCAAATACCGCGGCGGGCGGAACGATCGCCGTCAAAACGGTTTGCAGAACATCATTCTGCAAACCGTTTTTTTTCGCCTTGTATCTAGTCTTGTATCTAGCCTTGTATCCAGCGCCTATGGCGATCGCGCATTTAAAGATGACTCTGTAATGTTGTATTTTTGAAACATTATTTTGTTAATTCTAGAAATATTTTTATTTAACAAAATAAGGTAGTGCCTGATCCGGACCGATCAGGAAATAAACGGGATTTAGCGTTATCTAAACGTCGTCGTATATAGGCAGCTATTGCGTCGTGCTTGCACCTTGTGGTTCCGGATCGGGTAAAACCCGAGCGCAGGGACGCCATTTATTTGCCATATAAAATTGTAAAAACATTCTTTGAATGTTAATTAATGAAAATTAAACGTTAATTATTGTTAACTAACAAAATAAACATTACTTTCATATTCAATATCTTTGAAATACGTCTAAAATGACAATTAATTTCCATATGGAATTGTTTTTGTGTGGAAAGTACGATTTCGGATATTCAGCGTCGTTCCGGGCCTGATGCATCGCGTAGCATCATGCGCTTGCAACGATGCGGCAAGCATGTCGGTTTCTTGCATCTCATTTTCCTGATGTAGCTGCCGCCGCGGAAATTGAGCCAGAGGTTCCTGGACTAGCAATTGGAGTCAGCCATGGCAACACGGATTTACCCGCTCACAGAAAATATCTCTTTCCCCCATGCGTACTTCGTCATCCAGGCAAGGTGCAGCCTCATAGAAAGCTTTGTTGCCGCTGCAATGCGCTGGGGATGAGCCGCCTCAAAAGCATCGCCGGCAGTGCTTAGCCAAACGGGCAACGCTGCACTAGGCATGCTTGGTCTCAATCCAGACTGAGGCTACATCCCTGTTTTTACGCCGATTTTCTTCGCCACGGACTGTTCCAGGCGTTGAGGGCTCCTTTTTGCCTGTTTTTTTGTATTTTCCCGGAGAACGTGATGAGCAAGACCTATCGTTTGGTATGGAGCAAAACACAAGGTGCGCTGGTAGTGACATCGGAGCTTGCCAAGGCCAATGGCAAGGGAGCTTCCAACCTGCTGCTGTCGACTGCTCCGGCCGGCGCCGCCGGCGACCTGTCCGACCACGACGACGCAGTTCCGCAGCTGAGGCGTTTGCCGGCGCTGCTGGCATTGGCGACCAGCGGCTTTTTTGCCTTGAACGGTTCGGCGGCCTGGGCCAACTGCACCCCAGCCAATCCGGCCGCCGGAGCCACGGTCACCTGCTCCGGCGCCGCATCGCTGCTGGCGCCTTCGTTCAGCAGCGCCGCCAATAACCTGACAGTGAACGTGAACACCGGCGCCAGCGCCGGTGTGTTGCTGGGCCTGCTTGGCACGGCCATGAATTTGACCGGCAACAATGTCACGCTGAATAACGCCGGCACCATAGATCCGTCGCTGCTGGGAGCGGCCAGCCTGTTATCGACCGGCACCGTGATCGGCAATGCAGCGGCCAGCACGGTTACCGTTAACAACAGCGGCACCATGAAGGGCACCAGCGGCTTGCTGGGGGTGAGCCTGAGCAATTTGAACGGTGTCGCGCTGGCGGTGCAGAACGGCACCGGCGGCGTCAGCAATCTCTCCAATACCGGCACCATCGGCAGTTCGCCGCTGCTGGGCGTTTCGGTGCTGGCATCCGATGCGCCGGTGGTCGCAGCCTACGGCGGCGGCCAGGTCAACTTCGTCAACACCGGGACCATCAACGGCCGGGTTGCGTTCGAGGCTTCGGGCACGGCCGGCACCGGCAATACATTCATCAATTCCGGGACCATCAGCGGCAGCGTATCGATGGGCGCCAACAGCAGCAATACCTTTACCGCGGTGACCGGCTCCGTTGTCGATTCAGGCGGCAGCCTGGGCCTCAACCTGCTGAGCGTGGCCGGCCTGAATCTCGGGTTTGCCGCAACCGGGACAATCGACGGCGGCGCCGGCGGCAACAATACCTTGCTCCTGCAAAATTCGGCAACCGGCACCGGCAGCGGCAGCACCGGCTCGGGCACCATTACCAGCGGCACCTATATCAACTTCCAGCACCTCGGGCTCAACAGCGGCAGCTGGACGCTGAGCGGAGCGCAGACATTCCAGGATGCGACGCTGAACGGCGGCCTCGCGTTGTTCGACAATTCGGCATCCTTCGGCACCGGTGCAGTTTCGGTGAACGGCGGCGCGATCCAGGCTACTGCCGGCGGGCTCAACCTCGGCAACACCTTCAACCTGCAAGGCAGCGGACTCACGGTCCAGGGCGCCAGCGGGCTGACCATATCGGGCATCATTTCGGGCGCCGGCGGATTGACCAAGAACGATAGCGGGACGCTGACCTTGTCCGGCGCCAATACCTATAGCGGCAACACCAACCTCAACGCCGGCGGGCTGGCCCTGGCGAACGCGACGGCCATCGGTAGCGGGACCCTGGCCGTGGGAGGCAATGCGACACTGGATACCAGCATCGGACTGACGCTGGGTAATAACATCAGCCTGGCAGGCGGAGCCGACCTGACCCTGGCGGGCAGCAATAACCTTGGCTTGAGCGGCGTCATTTCCGGCGCCGGCGGCATTGTGAAAAATGGCAGCACCACTACCACGCTGACCGGCGCCAATACCTTCACCGGCGGCGCCACGATCAATGCCGGCACGCTGGCCATTGGCGCCGGCGGCAGCCTGGCGCCGACCGTGGCAGTCAACGTTGCAGGCGCCGGCGCCGGTTTCGATATTTCCGCGGGCGGCAACCAGACCATCGGCTCGCTGGCTGGCGTGGCAGGCAGCACGGTGGCCCTGGGCGCGAATAACCTGACCTTCGGCGACGCCACCAATCAAACCTATGGCGGCGTGATCGGCGGCACGGGCGGCTTGATCAAGCAGGGCGCCGGCACTGAAACCCTGACCGGCGCCAATACGTTCACCGGCGGCGCCACCATCAACGCCGGCACGCTGGCCATTGGCGCCGGCGGCAGCCTGGCGCCGACCGTGGCAGTCAACGTTGCAGGTGCCGGTGCGGGCCTGGATATTTCCGCAGGCGGCAACCAGACCATTGGTTCGCTGGCTGGCGCAGCGGGCAGCACGATGGCCTTGGGGGCGAATACGCTGACCTTCGGCGATGCGACTAATCAAACCTTTGGCGGAGCCATCGGCGGCACGGGTGGTTTGATCAAGCAAGGCGCCGGCACGGAAACCCTGACGGGAGCAAACACATTTACCGGCGGCGCCACGATCAATGCCGGTACGCTGGCCATTGGCGCAGGCGGCAGCCTGGCGCCGACCGTAGCAGTCATCGTCGCCGCAGCTGGCGCCGGCCTGGACATTTCCGCGGGCGGCAACCAGACCATCGGCTCGCTGGCCGGTGTGGCGGGCAGCACAGTGGGCTTGGGCGCCAACACGCTAACCTTCGGCGACGCGACTAACCAGATTTTTGGTGGCCTCATCGGCGGCACGGGCGGCTTGGTTAAGCAGGGTACAGGGACTGAAACCCTGACGGCCGCCAATACCTTTACCGGCGGCGCCACGATCAACGCCGGCACGCTGGCATTAGGCGCGGGCGGCAGCCTGGCGCCGACCGTGGCAGTCAATGTTGCCGGGGCCGGCGCCGCCTTGGATATTTCCGCGGGCGGCAACCAGACTATCGGCTCGCTGGCTGGCGTGGCAGGCAGCACGGTGGCCTTGGGCGCCAACACATTGACCTTCGGCGATGCGACCAGCCAGACCTTCGGCGGCGCGATTGGCGGCACGGGCGGTTTGATCAAGCAAGGAGCCGGCACCGAGACCTTGACCGGCGCCAACACCTTTACCGGCGGCGCCACCATCAACGCCGGCACGCTGGCCCTGGGCGCAGGCGGCAGCCTGGTGCCGACCGTGGCGGTCAATGTTGCCGGCGCCGGCGCCGGTTTCGATATTTCCGCCGGCGGCAACCAGACCATTGGTTCGCTCGCTGGCGTGGCCGGCAGCACGGTGGCTTTAGGCGCCAACACGCTGACCTTCGGCGACGCCGCCAATCAAACCTTTGGCGGCGCGATCAGCGGCAGCGGCGGCTTGATCAAGCAAGGTGCCGGCACGGAAACCCTGACCGGCGCCAATACGTTCACCGGCGGCGCCACGATCAATGCCGGCACGCTGGCATTGGGCGCAGGCGGCAGCCTGGCGCCGACCGTGGCAGTCAACGTCGCCGCAGCTGGCGCCGGCCTGGATATTTCCGCGGGCGGCAACCAGACCATCGGTTCGCTGGCCGGCGTGACAGGCAGCGCGGTAGCCTTGGGCGCCAACACACTGACCTTCGGCGACGCCACCAACCAGACTTTCGGTGGCGTCATCGGCGGCACAGGCGGCTTGGTCAAGCAGGGTACAGGCACTGAAACCCTGACGGCTGCCAATACCTTTACCGGCAGCGCCACGATCAACGCCGGCACGCTGGCCCTCGGCGCGGGTGGCAGCCTGGCGCCGACCGTGGCGGTCAACGTTGCAGCGGCTGGCGCCGGCCTGGATATTTCTGCAGGCGGCAACCAGACCATCGGTTCGCTGGCAGGTGTGGCAGGCAGTACGGTAGCTTTGGGCGCCAACACACTGACCTTCGGCGATGCAACCAACCAGACCTTCGGCGGCGCGATTGGCGGCACGGGTGGCCTGATCAAGCAGGGTACCGGTACTGAAACCCTGACCGGCGCCAGCACCTACACCGGCGGCACCACCATCAATGCCGGCACATTGCAGGTCGGGAACGGCGGCACCACAGGCAGCATCGCCGGCAACGTGGTCGACAACGGCACGCTGGCTTTCAACCGCTCCGACAATATCACTTACGGCGGCGTGATCAGCGGCACCGGCAGCGTAGTCAAGCTGGGCGCGGGGGTGCTGGATTTGAGCGGCGCCAGCACTTACAGCGAGCCAACCACGGTGAATGGCGGCACGTTGGCGGTAAGCGGGTCGATCGCCAACTCGACTGTCACGGTGAACAGCGGCGCAACCGTACAGGGGCCGGGGACCATCGGCGGACTGCTGGTCAATAGCGGCGGCACCGCCGCCATTGCAGGCGCCGGCCAGCCTATCGGCAGCCTGACTGTCGCCGGCAACGCAGCCTTTGCGCCCGGATCGATTTACCAGGTAAAGGCCACGCCACAACAGAGCGACCTGATCAGCGTCGGCGGCAGCACCACCTTGAGCGGCGGCACGGTGCAGGTGCTGGCGGCGATCGGAGACTACAAGCCGACCAGCAACTACACGATTCTTACAGCCGCAGGCGGCCTCAGCGGCGCATTTTCCGGGGTGACGTCGAACCTGGTATTCCTGACCCCCAGCCTGAGCTACGACGCCAATAATGTATTCCTGCAGCTGTTGCGTAACAATGTGTCGTTCCAGCAGGCGGCCGCTACGCCGAACCAGCAAAGCGTGGCAAACGCCGTCACCATCCTCGGCGGCGGCAACACGATTTACGACACCATCACCTCGCTTGGCCTGGCATCCGCGCAAGCGGCGTTCGACAGCCTGTCCGGCGAGCTTCACGCCAGCGCGCGCAGCGTCTTCCTGGAAGACAGCCGCTACATCAGGGACGCGGTCACGGCCCGGGCTCGCCAGGGTTCGGCTGCGCGTTCAGGCACCTTGTCGGCACTCTCCGGCGGCGGCTCAGCCACCTGCACGGCAGACAGCGCGACCCGGCAGAACGACCAGCTGCGCGCCGATAATGCGTGCAACGACGACCGGCGCAATGCGCGGGTTGTGTGGGGCCAGGTGTATGGCGCCAAGAGCAACCTGGATGGAGAAAACGGCGTCGCCAATGTGAATCGCAGCAGCGGCGGCTTCATTGTCGGCGTCGATACGCCGCTGAACGATACCTGGCGGGCCGGCGTCGCCGGCGGTATCGGCCACACCTCGTTCGACACCAGCCGCTCCAACGGCTCGGGTTCAGTCGACAGCTACCACCTGGCGCTATACGGCGATGCCCAGTTCGGCGCACTCGGCGTACGGCTGGGAACGGCGTATACCTGGAACAAGCTGGATACCGACCGCACCATCGTATTCCCAGGGTTCTCGGACAGCGCCAAGTCCAGCTACGATGCCCACACCACCCAGGTTTTCGGCGAACTGGGCTACGCCGTCGCGGCAGGCCAGGTAGCGCTGGAACCGTTTGCCGGCCTGGCGTATGTCAACCTGCATACCGACGGCTTCAGTGAAAACGGCGGCGCCGCGGCCTTGAGCGGCAAGAGCGATAGCCAGGACGTGACCTTCTCCACGCTGGGCGTCAGGGCTGCAACCCGTCTCGGCGCTCCGGGCTCAAGCGTCACTGCGCGCGGCACGGTCGGCTGGCGCCACGCATTCGGCGGCGTAACGCCGACCGCGGACCTGGCGTTCAAGAGCAACGCCGCGGCGTCGTTCGCGGTGACCGGCGTACCGGTAGCGCGCGACGCCATGCTGGTGGAAGCGGGGATCGACGTCAGCATCAGCAAGAGCGCAACGCTGGGCCTGGGATATTCGGGCCAGTTCGGCGACAAGGTAAGGGATAACGCCATCAAGGCAAACATCGCATGGAAATTCTGATGGCGTGATTTTGCGTAGCTGAAAACAGCCTTGCATTTGCGGCTTCATCTCGGAAACACCGGGACAGCCGCATCTGCAAGGCGATCGTCTGCCAGCCTCCAGGCCTGCCTGCCGGGCTTTCTCCTTGTCATTCCCGCGTCACATTCCATCCTTACAATCGGGATTGCCATATTGGTAATTGCTGAAAAATCCGCCCGTGTCCTTTCCCCCGACCATTTTCTGACCAGACCATGACTTTCCCATTGCTCAATCGCGAACTCGGCGTGCTTGCCTTTAACGAGCGGGTCCTGGCGCAAGCCGAAGACCCTGCGGTCCCTTTACTGGAACGGCTGCGTTTTGTCTGTATCACCAGCAGCAACCTGGATGAGTTTTCCGAGATTCGCATGTCCGGCCTGCAGGAGCAGATCCGGGTGGCGGTGGATGGCGTGACGCCGGACGGCATGTCGCTGCAGCATGCGTACAGCACCATCAGCGAGCGCGCCCAGAAACTGGTGGCGCGCCAGTATGCCTTGTTCAACGATGTGCTGCTGCCGGCGCTGAACGCAGAGGGCATCGCTTTCTACCAGGAATCCGAGTGGAACGAAGAGCAGACCGCCTGGGCGCATGAATTTTTCAAGACTGAGCTGTTGCCGGTGCTGACGCCTATCGGCCTCGATCCGGCCCATCCGTTCCCGCGGGTGCTCAACAAGAGCCTGAATTTCGCGGTCAAGCTGAGCGGCAAGGACGCCTTCGGCCGCGAGACCGAACTGGCTATCGTGCAGGCGCCGCGAGTGCTGCCGCGCCTGGTCCGGATGCCGGAGCATCTATCGGCGCACGCTTACGGTTTTGTGCTGCTGAGCAGTTTCATGCAGCGTTTTGTCGGCGAGCTGTTTCCAGGCTTGTCCATCGGCGGCTGTTATCAATTCCGCGTGACGCGCAACAGCGACCTGTTTGTCGACGAGGACGAAGTCACCGACCTGCGGCTGGCGCTGCAAGGCGAGCTGCCGACCCGCCAGCTGGGCAATGCGGTGCGCCTGGAAGTGGCGGACGGCACGCCGGCCTCGCTGGTGCAGCGCCTGCTCAACCAGAACGGCCTGGCGCCTGGCGATTGCTACCGGGTCAACGGTGCGGTCAACCTGGTGCGCCTGATGCCCTTGCCGGACCTGGTCGACCGGCCTGACCTGAAATTCACGCCGCATGCGCCGGTGCTGCCGAAAGCCTTTGTTACCGGCGCTTCGGTGTTCGACATCATCGACCAGCAGGACGTGCTGCTGCATCATCCCTACGAAAGTTTCCAGCCGGTGCTGGAGCTGCTGCAGCAGGCGGCGATCGATCCCGATGTGCTGGCCATCAAGCAAACCATTTACCGCACCGGCAACGATTCACCGCTGATGAGCGCGTTGATGCAGGCGGCCAAGAACGGCAAGGAAGTCACGGTGGTGCTGGAACTGATGGCGCGCTTCGACGAAGAAACCAATATCGGCTGGGCGGCCAAGCTGGAAGCTGTCGGCGCCCATGTGGTGTATGGCGTGTTCGGCTACAAGACGCATGCCAAGATGCTGCTGATCGTGCGCCGCAAGCGCCACGCCAAGCATATGAGGTTGAAGCGTTACGTGCATCTCGGCACCGGCAACTACCATCCGAAAACCGCGCGCCTGTACACTGACTTCGGCTTGATGACCAACGACGACAAGATTTGCGAAGACGTGCACAACGTGTTCCAGCAGCTGACCGGTTTCGGCAAGCAGGTAGCGCTCAAGCGCTTGTGGCAATCGCCGTTCACCCTGCACGCGAATGTGCTGCATGCGATCCAGAAAGAAGTCGACGCCGCCAAGGCCGGCAAGCAGGGCTACATCATCGCCAAGATGAATGCCTTGCTGGAGCCGACGGTGATCGAAGCCTTGTACCTGGCGTCACAGGCCGGCGTCAAGATCCAGCTGCTGATCCGCGGCGTATGCGCCTTGCAGCCCGGCGTGCCGGGCTTGTCGGAAAACATCAAGGTGCGTTCGGTCATCGGGCGCTTTCTTGAGCATCACCGGGTTTTCTATTTCTATGCCGACGGCGAGGAACACGTGATGCTGTCCAGCGCCGACTGGATGGACCGCAACCTGTTCCGCCGCATCGAAACCGCATTCCCTATCCTCGACGGCAAGCTCAAGCGGCGCGTGATCGAAGAGAGTTTGCTGGTGCATTTGCAGGACAATGCGTCGGCCTGGGACATGGACAGCGACGGCAGCTACCATAGGGCCGACCCTGGCGAAGCCACGCCCCTGGTCAGCCAGATCGATCTGCTGTCGCGTTTTTGATTTGCGTTTTTAGTTCGATTTGTGGGCCTGTCCCAGCTTGCTTTCGAGGCGGCTTTGCAAACGTTCGAAGCACAGGCTCAGGCACCAGTAGATCGCCGCGGCGGCCAGGTATAGCGGCAGCGGACGGAACGTCACCGCGATGATTTCCTTGGTGGCCAGCATCAGTTCGGTCACCGTGATGACCGATACCAGCGAGGTATCCTTGATCAGGCTGATCAGCGTATTGCTCATCGACGGCACCGCAATCCGGACCGCCTGCGGGATCACGATGTAGCGCAGCGTCTGCCAATAGTCCAGGCCGATGCTGTAGCTGGCCGACCATTGTCCTGCATGCACCCCAAGAATGGCGCCGCGCAGGCTCTCCGACAAATAGGCGCCGGCATTCAGGCTCAAGGCCAGGATGCCCGCGGTCAGCGGCGAGAAACTGATGCCGATGCTGGGCAGGCCGTAATAAATCACGAAGATCTGCACCAGCAGCGGCGTGCCGCGCATCAGGCTGACGTATATGCTGGCCGGCCAGCGCGCCAGGCGCGACGGCAGGATCCGCGCAATCGCCAAAGGAAAACCGAGCAGCAGTCCGCCCAGCATCGAGGCTACCGCAAACACCAGGGTGTAGCCCAGGCCCCGGAACAGGGTCGGCGCCGCCTGCTGCAGCAAATCCAGTAATTCCATAAGGTCTCTGTTAAATCCGGACTTCCCAGGTTAAAAAAACATCCCCGCGGCGGGCGGGGATGGTGGGTGTCAGGAGTGTAGCGCGAAAATTGCCGATGCGTTACCGATGCGTTGCCAATGCGCCGTCAATCCGTTGTCACTGCGCTGATGGTGCTTTGCTAACATCGAAACCGAACCACTTGAAGGACGCTTGCTTGAAACTGCCGTCTTTCAGGATCTCGTCGAGCGCTTTGTTCAGCGCGGCTTCGAATTTCGGATTGCCTTTCTGGAACGGGATGCCGATCTTGTCGATGTCGCCGAAGGTGGCGCCGGCTTTCAGCGGCAGGCTGGAGCTCTTCAGCAGGTAGCCGACCAGCAGCCGGTCGTTCAAGGCCGCATCGATGCGGCCGCTGGCCAGGTCGGCCAGGTATTCCGGCGAACCGGGATAAGTCTTGACGTCGATGCCGGGAACCGCCTTGGCTTTCTGCTCAAAGTTGGTGCCCTGGCCCAAGCCGAGCTTGTAGCCTTTCAGCGATTCCAAAGTAGGGAAGCTGCGCTTCTCGTCTTTGCGCACAATCAGTTGCGCCGTCGACAGGGTGTATGGCTGGGAAAAATCGAAGGCTTTCTGGCGCGCTTCGGTAATCCCGACCTGGTTCAGGATGACGTCGTATTTGCCGGCGCCGAGGCCGGCCAGGATGCCGCTCCATTCGGTGGTCGTGAATTCCGGCTTCACGCCAAGCTTGGCCGCCAGCAGTTTAGCGACGTCGACTTCAAATCCGGTCAGTTCGCCGCTTTTCGGATCCTTGAAATTGAACGGCGGATAGTTGCCTTCCATCGCCACTTTCAGGGTGCCGCGGGATTTGACGGTATCCAGCAGGTCGGCCGCGAACGCATTGAGCGTGACGCCGGTGATCAGTATCGCTGCAGCAATCTTGCTGAGTTTGGACAGTGTGGTGGCCATCTTTTTTCCTTTTGGTTGGTGGGCATTGGCTGACGACTATGTTAAGCGCTTTCCCCGGCAAATGTGAAATGACCGTTTTGCCGCTCGATATGCATTTTTTGTCTTTGCATTTCAGAAAAATATCAGCTATCGGCGGTCTGCGCAATTTCTGGCTTGCTACGGCTTGCCGTTTTTCTTGCGCAGGGCCAGGTCGGCAGTCAACGCAGCGAACTGCTGGTACAGCCCGGCAACCTGTGGCCGCCACTCCTGGACTGCCTGGTATTGCCTGGCGACAGTAGCCATGTCGCCGCGCGCGATGGGGCCGGTGAGGGCGGCGGCGGGACCGAGCCTGAAGGCATTGGCCGCACTTTCGGACAGCAATGGCGCGATCAGCTGCAAGGCAAGTTCAGGCGCAATGCCGGCTGCAACGTAAGCCTGTTGCGCCACGTCTATCAGCGTCACCTGGTAGTTGGAGGCGAACACCGCGGCAGCGTGGTACAGGGTTTTTTGCTCACGCCGGATATCCACCAGCTGGGCGCCGATGGCGCTGAACGCCGGGCCGAGGACGGCGAGGGCGGCGGCGTCGCCTTCGCAGCCGCACCAGGTGCCGGTGAAATGCTCGGCTACCTGTTGTGGCACGGCAAAGCTGCGGATGGGGTGGATGCTGGCGACTGCAGCGCCATGGTCGGAAGCAGCGGCGAGTTCGAGCGACGACAGGGCGCCGCTGCAATGGAATACGATGCTGCCTGGCTGCAATTTTCCGGCTGCGGCGAGGGCGCTGCAGCAAGCGGCGATCTGGTCGTCGCCGGCGGCGACCAGGTAGACGTCAGCGCTGCGCAGGCTGCCATAGGAAGCCGCTACGCTGCCGGCGCCGATGAAGGCGCTGGCCTCTTGTGCGCTGGCGGCGGTGCGGTTGAGGATGTCGAGCAGGGAAAAAGCGCGGCTGTCGTGCCATAGCCGGCCCAGGGTGCGGCCGACCTTGCCGCAGCCGATGATGCTCAGGGTTGGCGGACGGCGTTCGCTGCCGCCCTGCATTGCGCCTAGCTGCCCAGTTGCTCCAGCGCTTCCTGCTGTTCCAGCCATTCCGCCTCCAGTTGCGTCAGTTCCTTGGTGTAAAACGCCTGATCGGCGAGCAGCGTCGCCAATTCCTTTTTCTTGTCTTTATCGTAGATTTCCGGATCGGCCAGGCGCGTATCGACAGTATGCTTCTGTGCGCTGCGTTTGGCGATCTGTTCGTCGAGGCGCTTGATGCGTGCTTCGATAGGCTTTTTCTGCGCCGCCAGCTTTTGCCGGGCTTCCGCTTCGGCGCGTTTCTGTTCGCGGCGGTCGGCGCTGTCGGCGGGAGCCGCGGCTGCCGGCGCTACCGCACTGGCGATGGTGGCCTTGCTGCTGGCTTTTGGCAGCGCAGCATCGGTGGCGCTGTTCTTGGCCGCCAGCTTGGTCTTGAACAGCCAGTCCTTGTAATCGTCGAGGTCGCCGTCGAACGGCGCTACCTTGCCGTCGGCGACGATGATGAACTGGTCGGTAGTGGCGCGCAGCAGGTGGCGATCATGCGACACCAGCACCAGCGTGCCCTCGAACTGCGCCAGCGCCATGGTCAGGGCCTCGCGGGTTTCCAGGTCCAGGTGGTTGGTCGGCTCATCCAGCAGCAGCAGGTTGGGGCGCTGCCAGACAATCAGCGCCAGCGCCAGGCGCGCTTTCTCGCCGCCGGAAAACGGTGCGATCGAACTGGTCACCATGGCGCCGTTGAAATTGAAGCTGCCGAGGAAATTGCGCAGTTCCTGCTCGCGTACCGTCGGCGCGATCTTGCCCATGTGCCACAGTGGCGATTCGTCATGGCGCAGCATTTCCACCTGGTGCTGGGCAAAGTAGCCGATCGACAGCCCTTTGCCGAACTGGGCGTCGCCGCGCAACGGCTTGAGTTCTTCCGCGATGGTCTTGATGAAGGTCGACTTGCCGGCGCCGTTGACGCCCAGCAGGCCGATGCGCTGGCCGATCTGCAGCGAGAAGTTGATGCCGGAGACGATCACTTTTTCAGTGACGTCGTGGCTGGTCTCGCTTTCGGTGCGATAGCCGGCGCTCACATCTTCCATCACCAGCAGCGGGTTCGGCGCGCTCAGCGGCACGCGGAATTCAAAAGAGAACTCGGCCGCCGCGCGCAGCGGCGCCAGTTCTTCCATCTTGGCCAGGGCTTTCATCCGGCTTTGCGCCTGGCGCGCCTTGCTGGCCTGGGCCTTGAAGCGGTTGATGAACGACTCCAGGTGGGCGCGCTGGCGCATCTGCTTTTCCAGGGTGCCGGCCGCCAGTTCCAGCTGCG
The DNA here is from genome assembly GCF_038896935.1 of Collimonas rhizosphaerae. Lineage (NCBI taxonomy): Bacteria > Pseudomonadati > Pseudomonadota > Betaproteobacteria > Burkholderiales > Oxalobacteraceae > Collimonas > Collimonas rhizosphaerae. Next base: position 267,101 of record NZ_JBANDC010000002.1, on the reverse strand, counting down.
CGGAACGTTGCCGTTCGAACGAGGAATAGTTGCCCGAATAGCGTTTCAGCTTGCGTTCATCGATATGCACGATCACATTCACCACGCCGTCCAGGAAATCTCGGTCATGGGAGATGATGATCAGGGTGCCGGGATAGCGCTTGAGCCAGTCTTCCAGCCAGATGATGGCGTCCAGGTCCAAGTGGTTGGTCGGTTCATCGAGCAGCAGCAGGTCGGATGGGCACATCAGCGCCTGCGCCAGGTTCAGGCGCATGCGCCAGCCGCCGGAGAAGCTGGCTACCGGCTGGTCCATCTGCGCCAGCGAGAAGCCGAGGCCGGTCAGCAGCTGTTCGGCGCGCGAACGCACCGTGTAGGCATCGGCATCGGCCAGGGCGCTGTACAGTTCGCCGATCAGGATGCCGTTGGAGGTGCTTTCCGGTTCGCTTTCAAGGAACGCCAGTTCTTCTTCCAGCCGGCGCAGGGTGACGTCGCCGTCGATAGCGTATTCAATCGCCGAGCGGTCCAGCGCCGGGGTTTCCTGGGCAACGTAGGCCATGCGCCATTTCGACGGGAAGTCGATCTCGCCCAGGTCGGCATGGAGTTCCCCGCGCAGCAGTCCGAACAGGCTGGACTTGCCGGCGCCGTTGGCGCCGATCAGGCCGATCTTGTCGCCCGGGTTGAGGGTGACGTCGACATTGTCGAGCAAAGGCTTGATGCCGCGCATCAGGGAAACTTGTTGAAAACGTATCATGTCTGCTATCTGCTAACTATCTTGCTAAATGAGTGGCCATGCATGTGGTTGAAACGACATGCAGGTCGTGATGATCTTGCGTTGCTTATTGACTGTTATCGGGGCGCCGCGCCCGTGCCGCTTACGGCAGCTGGTCTGCGGTCAGCAGGAATACCATGTCGTCGCCGGCGCTGGTCGAGACCCAGGTCATTTCCAGGTCCGGGAATGCCGCTTCGGCGAAGGCGCGCTCGTTGCCGATTTCGACCACCAGCACGCCGTTTGCGGTGAGGCGCTGCCTGGCGCCGGCGACAATCTTGCGCACCAGGTCCATGCCGTCGTCGCCGCCGGCCAGGGCAATGTGCGGTTCACGCAGGTATTCCGGCGGCAGCTTGCCCATCGAATCGGAATTGACATACGGCGGATTGGTGACGATCAGGTCGTATTTTTTGGCCGGCACCTTGCTGTAGAGGTCGGATTCGATCAGCGTGATGCGATCCTGCAGTTCGTAGTCATCGACATTGCGGCGCGCCACGGCCAGCGCATCGGCCGAGATGTCCGCGGTATCGACGTGCGCTTGCGGGAATGCGTCCGCCAGCATGATCGGCAGGCAGCCGGAGCCGGTGCACAGTTCCAGTATGTTGCTGACCGCCTCGGGGTCTTGCAGCCACGGCGAGAAATGGTCGGGAATCAGTTCCGCGATGAACGAGCGCGGCACGATCACGCGCTGGTCGACATAGAACCGGTAGTCGCCCAGCCAGGCTTCATTGGTGATGTAGGCGGCAGGAACGCGATCGGTGCTGCGCCTTTCGATGACCTGCAGCACGGCGTCGATTTCATACGGCAGCAGGCGGGCGTCAAAGAACGGTTCAATCTTGTCCAGCGGCAGCTTCAGCGTATGCAGGATCAGGTAGGCCGCCTCGTCCAGCGCGTTGCTGCTGCCATGGCCGAAGAACAGGCCGGCAGTATTGAAACGGGTCACTGCATAGCGCAGCAAGTCGCGGATAGTGGTAAAGGATTGTGGTGTCATGGCACGGGCAGTAAAAGTAAGGCTGGTGATGCAGCGCCTGGGCGTGGCGCTTTGCAAATGTCAGGCGGATTCTAACGGAAATGCCAGGCTGGATGGGCGCGGCCGGCTTAATAAGCCGGGTATCGGCGCCATCTTGTCAGGATTTGGTCAAGACCGCATTATATCTGAGTGTGTCCAAGGCATTCCGGACATGATCGGCCGCCTCTGTGCGCAGCGCGTGGGGAGTGTCGATGCGCCAGCCGTCCTTATCCTTGAATTCGAGCGTTTTCTGTTGTTCTTGTTGCAGGATAAAGCCGGCCAGCCGGGCTTGGGCATGGCTGCCGTCCAGTTTGGGAAGGGCCGGATCGTGCGCCCGAGCTCTTATGCCGCGGCTGGCGGCAACAGGTTCTCCAGCGTACGGCGGTAGATGTTTTTCAGCGGATCGATGAACTGCACTTCAACATGTTCGTCGATCTTGTGGATGCTGGCGTTGGGCGGCCCGAATTCGATCACCTGCGGGCAGATCTGGGCGATGAAACGTCCATCCGAGGTGCCGCCGGTGGTGGACAGCTCGGTATTGATGCCGGTTTCGGCCTTGATGGCGGAGGCGATGGCGTCGCTCAGCGCGCCGCGCGGCGTCAGGAACGGCCGGCCGCCTACGGTCCAGGCTAGGGTGTATTCGAGGCCGTGCTTGTCCAGGATCGCATGCACTCTTTGTTGCAAGCCTTCGACGGTGCTGGCGGTGGAAAAGCGGAAGTTGAAATCGATCACCACTTCGCCCGGGATCACATTGGAGGCGCCGGTGCCGCCGTGGATATTCGACATCTGCCAGGAAGTCGGCAGGTAATATTCGTTGGCTTCGTCCCATTTTTCGGCGGCCAGTTCCGCCAGGGCCGGAGCCGCCAGGTGGATCGGGTTCTTTGCCAGCTGCGGATAGGCGATGTGGCCCTGTATGCCCTTCACCGTGAGCTTGCCGGACATGGTGCCGCGGCGGCCGTTCTTGATCATGTCGCCGAGCGTCGAACTGGAGGTCGGTTCGCCGACGATGCAATAGTCGAGCTGTTCGCCGCGCGCCTTGAGCTTTTCGCAGACCACCACGGTGCCGTCGGTCGCCGGGCCTTCTTCATCGCTGGTGATCAGGAAGGCGATGGAGCCGGAATGGCCTGGACGGGTTTGGGTGAATTCTTCCACTGCCACCACCATCGCTGCAATCGAGGTTTTCATGTCGGCGGCGCCGCGGCCGTACAGCTTGCCGTCGCGGTGGCTGGGCAGGAAAGGATCGGATTGCCATTGTTCGCGCGGGCCGGTCGGCACCACGTCGGTATGGCCGGCAAACACCAGCAGCGGCCGCGTCGTGCCCTTGCGCGCCCACAGGTTGGTGACGTCGCCCGACTGGATGGTTTCGCAGGCAAAACCGAGCGGCGCCAGCAGTTCGATCAGGAGCGCCTGGCAGCCTTTGTCTTGCGGCGTGACGGACGACAGGGCGATCAGCTGTTCGGCCAGCGCCAGGGTTTTGCTATGCTTGCTCATTGTGGTTGTGTGCGGCATTTCTGTTGTGTCTTGTGTGGAGCTTGTTGGCCGAACTTATTCGTTGCGTTTATTGGCTGAATATCTCTTGGTACAGCGCATCCGAAAAGCCGACATACGCTTGCTTGCCGGTGAACAGCACCGGCCGCTTGATGATGGACGGCAGTTCCAGCATCAAGGGAGTGGCGCTGATGCCGTCCGTGATGCCGTTACGCCGCTGTTCCGGCAGGCCGCGCCAGGTAGTGCCCTTGCGGTTGACCAGGGTATCCCAGGGAATGTCCTTCAGCCAGGTGGCGACCAGCTCTGCGCTGACGCCGTCTTTCTTGAAATTGTGGAACGTGTACGCGATTTCTTGGTCTTCGAGCCAGGTGCGGGCTTTCTTGACCGTGTCGCAGTTGGGAATGCCGTACAGAGTAATTGCCATGGATTGCGTGCGGGTGAAAGTGTTTACAGGTCGAGCGTGAATTCGGTGAAGGTTGCTCCTTCGACGCGCTCCGGTTCCGGCAGCACCGGCACTGAGTTCTTTTTAGAGCTTGGCGTGTGGTTGTTGATCAGCCAGTACAGGTTGCTTGGCGAATCGGCGTGCGCCAGCGCTTCGTCCTGGGTGATGATGCCGTCGTCGATCAGTTGCATCAGCGCTTGCTCGAAGGTCTGCGAGCCAGGCGCCAGGCTCTTCTCCATCGCTTCCTTGATCTGGCTGATGTTGTCTTCTTCGATCAGTTCGGAAACGTGGCGGGTGTTGAGCATGATTTCCACCGCCGGCGTGCGTTCGCCGGTGACGGTGGTGACCAGCCGCTGCGACACGATCGCCGCCAGGGTCGAGGCCAGGTCTTCCAGCAGCGCCGGCCGGTTTTCCAGCGGGTAAAAACTGATGATGCGGTTCAGCGCGCGATAGGTATTGTTGGCATGCAGCGTTGATACCACCAGGTGGCCCGACTGGGCGTAGGCCATGGCGGCCGACATGGTGGCCTTGTCGCGGATTTCGCCGATCAGGATGCAGTCCGGCGCCTGCCGCAAGGCGTTCTTCAGGGCGCCGTTGAGGTCGGTGGTGTCGCTGCCGATTTCACGCTGGTTGACGATCGAGCGATGGCTCTGGAACAGGAATTCGATAGGATCTTCCAGGGTCAGGATATGGCCCGCCTGGGTCTTGTTGCGGTAGTCCAGCATCGATGCGATGGTGGTCGACTTGCCGGAACCGGTGGCGCCGACCACCAGCAGCAAGCCGCGCTTGCGGCCTATCAGCTCGGTCAGGGCAGGCGGCAGGCGCAATTCTTCAAAAGGCGGGATTTCATACGGAATATAGCGGATCACGGCCGAGATGCTGCCGCGCTGGCGGAACGCCGACAGCCGGAAACTGCCGACGCCGGCCACCGGCAAACCGAGGTTCAGTTCGTTGTTGCGCTCCAGTTCCTGCAGGCGGTCGGCCGGCAGCACTTCCTTCAGCAGCATCTGGATCGTGTTGTCGTCCATGGTCTGCTGGTTGACCGGGACCATCTGGCCCTTGATCTTGAGATGAATCGGCGAACCCGGCGCCAAGAACATGTCCGATGCTTCCTTCTCCTGCATCAGACGAAACAAGCGATCCATTGCCATCAAAAAACTCCTCGGTGCAAGAAAAGTGCAAATTATTATTATGAAATTGCAACGGGCTTGCGTATTTTTACGTCAAGCCCGGGCCTGCCTGAATCAGGCTTCGCGCAGCAGTTCGTTGATGCCGGTCTTGGCGCGCGTCTTGGCGTCGACGCGCTTGACGATAACCGCGCAATACAGGCTGTATTTGCCGTCCGCCGAAGGCAGGCTGCCCGACACCACCACCGAACCCGACGGGATGCGGCCGTAAGTGACTTCGCCGGTGGCGCGGTCATAGATCTTGGTCGACTGGCCGATGTAGACACCCATCGAGATCACCGAGTTTTCTTCAACGATCACGCCTTCGACGATTTCCGAGCGGGCGCCGATGAAGCAGTTGTCTTCGATGATGGTCGGGTTGGCCTGCATCGGTTCCAGCACGCCGCCGATGCCGACGCCGCCGGACAGGTGGACGTTCTTGCCGATCTGGGCGCAGGATCCGACCGTAGCCCAGGTGTCGACCATGGTGCCTTCATCGACATACGCGCCGATGTTGACATAGGACGGCATCAGCACGACGTTCTTACCGATGAAGCTGCCATGGCGGGCAACCGCCGGCGGCACCACGCGGAAACCGCCCTTGGCGAAATCTTCCGCGGTGTAGCTGGCGAACTTGGTGGGCACCTTGTCGTAGAACTGCATGTTGTCGCCGGCCGGCATCGGCAGGTTGTCTTCCAGGCGGAACGACAGCAGCACGGCTTTCTTGATCCATTGGTTGACCACCCAGTTGCCGTCGGTTTTTTCGGCGACGCGCAATGTGCCCTGGTTGAGTTCGGCGATGACCTTGGCGACGGCTTCGCGGACGTCGGCCGGCGCTGTCTTAGGCGAGAATTCGGTGCGCTGTTCCCAGGCTTGGTCGATAAATGCTTGCAAGGATTGAGTCATGATTATTCGTTGATTGAAAGTTTAAAAACATGAATTTGACCATGACGGCGCATAAAGTACATCGCCATGGCGCAATACGCAGGATCAGGCTGCCCAGAGCCGCAGGCTAGAGGCCTCGGCAAAACGCTGCGATGCGTTGCGCCGCCTCCAGGCACTCCTCGACTTCCGCCACCAACGCCATGCGGATGCGTTGCCGGCCCGGATTGCTGCCATGGGCGTCGCGCGCCAGATAGCTGCCGGGCAATACCGTTACATTATATTCGGCATACAGCCGCTTGGCGAAGTCGGTATCGGAGATTGCTGCCGACTTGTTGTCCTTGCTGCCTACCTTGGCCCACAGGTAAAAGCCGGCGTCCGGCAGCGCCACATCCAGCACGGTTTGCAGCACGGGGGTGACTTGTTGAAATTTAGCCATGTATTTGGCGCGGTTTTCGACGACGTGGGTTTCGTCGTTCCAGGCGGCGACCGAAGCCGCTTGCACCGGCGGGCTCATGGCGCCGCCGTGATAAGTACGATACAGCAGGAATTTCTTCAGGATGGCGGCGTCGCCGGCGACGAAACCGGAGCGCATGCCCGGCACGTTGGAGCGTTTCGACAGGCTGGAAAAGGCGATCAGGCGCGGATAACCCTCACGGCCCAGCATGTGTGCCGCCTGCAGCCCGCCCAGCGGCGCTTCCGGCTTGAAATAAATCTCGGAATAGCACTCGTCGGCGGCGATCACGAAACCGTGGCGGTCCGACAGCGCAAACAGTTCTTTCCAGTCCTCCAGCGACAGCACGGCGCCGGTCGGATTGCCGGGGGAGCACAGGTACAGCAGCTTGACGCGCGGCCAGACATCGTCCGGCACGCCGCGATAATCCGGGGCGAAGTTGCGGTCCGGGTCGGAATTGACGAAATACGGCTGGGCGCCGGCCAGGTAAGCCGCGCCTTCATAGATCTGGTAAAACGGATTGGGACACATCACCAGCGCATCCTGCTGGGCCGGATCGACCACCGTCTGCGCCAGCGCGAACAGCGCCTCGCGCGAACCGTTAACCGGCAGAATCTGGCTGGCCGGATCGAGCGGCGGCAAGCCATAGCGGCGCTCCAGCCAGCCGGCAATCGCCGCCCGCAAGGGTTCCGCGCCGATGGTGCTCGGATAGCTTGCGAGGCCGTTCAGGTTGTCGGCCAGGGCTTGCTGGATGAATTTCGGGGTCGGGTGCTTGGGTTCGCCTATTCCCAGGCTGATGGGCTGGTACGCAGGATTAGGCGTGACGCCGGCGAATAGGGCGCGCAGTTTTTCAAACGGATACGGCTGCAGCCGGTCTAGTAATGGATTCACGTGGCGGTTGGCAAATAAGGACGGATGAATAACAAAAATGGAAAGGGAAAAACGGCTGCAAAAGGCAGGATTGCGCTGTTTGCATTATATACAGAAGTGCGGCTTTGATCGCTGGCATTGCCGGGTTTTGCGAATGAGAAAAGCAGATTCCGCATGATTTTTTCGGCTTTCCATTGTCTTCTTGAACTTTTTTGGCGCTGCGTCTACAAAATGGAAACTCATCCTTCTTGTGCGGCGGTCTGTTAATCGGCACAGGTTTTGCCGTTAAAGTAACAATCATATTTCCGGCCCATGACGGCCATCGGATCGCATATATGGCGGGGCGGAATGTTATGATGTGGACCTCCTGCGAGGTTTTTCCTCGTTTTTATAGTGTGAAGTGTGGCGGCTGCTTTTTCGCCGACTTTGATAAGAACTGTCGATAACGTGCGTCTAACCTCCATTAAATTATCAGGATTCAAGTCTTTCGTCGATCCCACCAATTTCCAGGTCCCCGGCCAGCTGGTCGGCGTGGTCGGACCTAATGGCTGCGGCAAGTCCAACATCATCGATGCGGTGCGCTGGGTCCTGGGTGAATCCAAGGCTTCCGAGCTGCGCGGCGAATCGATGCAGGACGTCATTTTCAACGGTTCGTCGCACCGCAAGCCGGCTGGCCGTTCATCGGTCGAGCTGGTGTTCGACAACGGCCTCGGCAAAGCCGCGGGGCAATGGAGCCAGTATGCGGAAATCGCCGTCAAGCGCACCTTGACGCGGGACGGCACGTCCACTTATTACATCAACAACCAGGCGGTGCGGCGGCGCGACATCCAGGATATCTTCCTCGGCACCGGCCTCGGCCCGCGCGCTTACGCGATCATCGGCCAGGGCATGATTTCGCGCATCATCGAGGCGCGTCCGGAAGAGTTGCGGATTTTCCTGGAAGAGGCCGCCGGCGTTTCCAAGTACAAGGAACGCCGCCGCGAAACCGAGAACCGGCTCAACGATACCCGCGAAAACCTGGTGCGGGTCGAAGACATCCTGCGCGAGCTCAACGCCAACCTGGAGAAGCTGCAGTCGCAGGCGGCCGTCGCCCAGAAATTCCATGAGCTGCAAGGCGACCAGGAAGAAAAGCAGAAACTGCTGTGGCTGCTGCGCAAGAACGAGGCCAAGACCGAGCAGGAAAAACATTTCCGCGATATTGAAAAAGCCCAGCTCGACCTGGAAGAGCAGACCGCCAAGCTGCGCCATGTCGAAACCGAGCTGGAGCACATGCGCCAGGCGCACTATGCCGCCGGCGACCGCATGCACCAGGCGCAAGGCCATCTGTACCAGACCAATTCCGAAATCGGCAGCCTGGAAGCGCAGATCAAGTTTGTCATCGAGTCGCGCAACCGCCTGCAGTCCCAGCTCAATTCCCTGACCGCGCAGCGCGACCAGTGGCAGCGCCAGGGCAGCCAGTTCCAGGACGACCTGGTCGAGGCCGAGATGCACCTGGAAGAACTGGCGGCGCGGGTCGAGCAATCGCAAGTAGCGTCGCAGCAGCACAACGACCAGCTGCCGGCGCTGGAGCAGAGCTGGCGCGAGGCGCAGCTGAAGAGCACCGAGTCGCGCGGCCAGATCATGCAGATCCAGCAGCAGATTGAACTGGAATCCACCCACCAGCGCAACGCCTCGAATATCCTGAACGGCCTGGGCAGCCGGCGCGAACGCCTGGCGCAGGAAAAGAACGGCTTGAACCTGCCGGACAATGCGCACCTGACCAACCTGCGCATGCAGCTCGAAGAGAAGCAGGCCGGGCTGGAAGAAGTCAGCATGCAGCTGGAAGAAGTACAGGAACAGCAGCCGCGCCTGGAAGAAGAGCGGCGCGACGCGCAGCAGCAGGTGAACACCGAAAGCGCCAACAACGCGCAGCTGGAAGCGCGCCTGACGGCGCTCAAGCAATTGCAGGAAAGCGTACAGACCGAAGGCAAGGTGCAGCCTTGGCTGCAAAAGCACGAGCTGGCAGGATTGCCGCGCCTGTGGCAAAAACTGCATATCGACGGCGGCTGGGAAACCGCGCTGGAATCGGTGCTGCGCGAACGTACTTCGGCGCTGGAGATGTCGAACCTGGATTGGGCCAAAGCCTTCTTCAACGATGCGCCGCCGGCCAAACTGGCCCTGTTCTCGCCGAACGGCGTGGCGCCGGCCGGCAATATTGAAGCACCCGCCGGCCTCAAGCCCTTCCTGAACCTGCTGCAGCTGAACGATCCGGGTTTGCGGGTATTGATGCAGGACTGGCTCCACAATTTCTACGCCGCCGACGACACCGTGACCGCCTTTGCCGAGCGCAGCAAACTGCCGCTGGGAGCCAGCTTCGTCACGCGCCAGGGTCACGTCATCAGCAAGACCGGCGTGCGTTTCTATGCTTCCGATTCGGAGCAGGACGGCATGCTGGCGCGCCAGCAGGAAATCGAAAACATCACCAAGCAGCTGCGCGCGCAGCAGATGCTGGCCGACGAAGCCCGCTCGCGTTCGGTGCGCGCTGAAGCGGCGCTGTCGCAAGCCACCCAGCGTTTGCAGGAAATGCGCCAGCGCCATGCCGGCCTGACGCAGGCCGTGCACGGTTTGCAGATCGATGTCATGAAATTGTCCGAGCTGCAGGAGCGCTTTAACCAGCGCAGCTCGCAAATTGCTTCCGACCTGGCTGAAATCGCCGCGCAGGAAAGCGAGCAGCAGCAGGTCAAGATGGAATCGGAAGCCAAGTTCGAGCAGCTGGACATGGAACTGGCGGAGCTGCAGGAAAAGCATGAAGACGGGCAGACCGACTACCTCGGCAAAGAACAGCAGCTTAACGATGCGCGCCAGCGCCTGCGCGAGATGGAGCGTGCGGCGCAAGAAGCCGAGTTCGCTGAAAAATCCCATCGCAACAAGATCGAAGAACTCAAGCGCAGCATCGCCACCGCGCTGGAGCAGGCGGCGCAGCTGTTCGCCAACATGCAGCAGGGCCACCTGGAACTGGAAAGCCTGGACGACCAGGCGGCGCAAGCCGGCCTGCAGGATCTGCTGGACAAGCGCAGCGAACAGGAACGCGCGCTGGCCGATACCCGCCACGAGCTGGACCAGGTGTCGCAGAACCTGCGCCAGCATGAAGAAACACGCTTGCAAGCCGAGCGCAGCCTGCAGCCGCAGCGCGAGCGCATCATGGAATTGCAGCTGAAAGAGCAGGCCGCGCGCCTGAACCAGGAACAGTACGTGCAGCAGCTGCTCGAAGCGCAGGCCGACGAAGCCGCCTTGAGCGAGAAGCTGACCGCCGAAATGCGGCCATCGTATCTGCAGGGCGAAGTTACCCGCCTGACCAATGCCATCGCTAGCCTGGGCGCGGTCAACCTGGCGGCGCTGGATGAGCTGGCGCAGGCGTCCGAGCGGAAGAATTTCCTGGATGCGCAAAACGCCGACCTGACCGAAGCCATCAATACGCTGCAGGATGCAATCCACAAGATCGACAAGGAAACGCGCGACCTGCTGCAAGATACGTTCGACAAGGTCAACCACCATTTCGCCGAGCTGTTCCCGATCCTGTTCGGCGGCGGCCAGGCCAAGCTGATCATGACCGGCGACGAAATCCTCGACTCCGGCGTGCAGGTCATGGCGCAGCCGCCGGGCAAGAAGAATGCAACGATCCACCTGCTGTCCGGCGGTGAAAAAGCGCTCACCGCGACGGCCCTGGTGTTTTCGATGTTCCAGCTGAATCCGGCGCCGTTCTGCCTGCTGGACGAGGTCGATGCGCCGCTCGACGATGCCAATACCGAACGTTTCTGCAACATGGTGAAGCGGATGTCGGCCAATACCCAGTTCCTGTTCATTTCGCATAACAAGATCGCGATGGAAATGGCGCAGCAGCTGATCGGGGTGACGATGCAGGAGCAGGGCGTGTCGCGGATTGTGGCGGTCGACATGGAAGCGGCGAGGAGTTTTGCCAGCGACGCCGTGGCAGCTTAAGCGGAAAACCAAGGCCGCCGGCGGGCTGTCATCGAAGCTTGGCCTGCTTGACAACTTTTTTAGACGCCACTAAGCTGAATTTCTGGTCGTAATGCAATATATTGTAAAAAATTGTCTCAATATTTTTACGTTGGCGGTATATACAGTAATACTTGTATTGTTTTTATAAGAAAAAATGGTTTTGATGGGGAGTACTTTGGGTTTTAAATAAGAAATAACCATATACGCGGTCACTGACAACTATTTTAGAAGTGTTTTTTCCTCGGATTCAATCAATGACCAGTCCTCGATTTCAATCGCGAATTCACAGCGCGTTCGCCGCTTGCTCGGCAGCGTCCGCTATTAAGGCATCAGCAGAATGACAGATTTACAAGCAAGCCTGTTTATCATCGGAGGCGCGTTTCTTGTCGGCGTCATTTCCTATAACAAGTGGCAGGAATACAAAGCCAAGAAGAGTGTCGAGCGGGCGTTTTCAGGATCGCATGACGATGTCCTGATGACCCCCGGCAAAGCCGCCGGGAAAGACAGTGGTGAAGCGCCGGCCCGGCATGAACCGAAATTGTTCGACAGCGAGCTTGACGCCGACGCGCTGCCGCGCGATGACCTGGAGCAGAGCGCGGAGCAGCAGGCCATCGAGCCGCAGCTCGGCAATCCGGCAACTGCCGCGGCGCCTGCGGCACGCAAGGACCTGCCGGTGGACGAACTGATCGATTGCGCGATTCCGCTGGCGCTGGAAGCGCCGGTGCGCGGCGACAAAGCCTTGCCGGCGCTGCAAACCCTACGCCATGTCGGCAACAAGCCTATCCATTTCATCGGCGAAGACGCCAACGGCGAGTGGGAGCCGGTGGCGCACGGCGGCATCTACAGCACCTTGCTGGCCGGCGTGCAGCTGGCCAACCGCACCAATCCGCTGAACGAAATCGAATATTCCGAGCTGGTCACCCGTTTGCGCCAGATCGCCGACGACCTCGGCGCCGAGCCGGATTTGCCGGACATGTCGGAAGTGATGCACACGGCGCGTTCCCTGCATCAGTTCGTGGTGGAACACGATGCCCAGCTGGGCGTGAATATCCAGTCCAACGGCGCCCCGTGGGCCATCAGCACCTTGCTGGCGGCGCTGACCCGCCAGGGGTTCGACGCTCGGCCGGAGGGCCGCATGGTGATGTCGGACGGCGAGGGCGGCTTGCTGTTCTCCTTGTCCACCAATGCCAGCGCGGTGGCGGAAACCACCAGCCGCCTGACCTTGCTGCTCGACGTGCCGCGGGTTGCGCCTGACCGCGACGGCTACGGCGCCATGGTGGCCTGCGCACGTTCGTTGGCGGCGCGCCTCGGCGGCGTGCTGGTCGACGACAGCAACCAGCCCCTGGCCGATGTCCAGCTGGCCGAGATTGCCGGCCAGGTCGATGCCTTTTACCGTGAAATGGATGCCGCTGAAATTCCAGCCGGCTCGATTCGGGCTTTGCGTCTATTCAGTTAACTATGTCTTCACTATCATCACAAGCAGGCGGTCCGGGAAATGCTCCCGAGGCCGCCGAATGGCGTGCGCGCGCGGCCTGGCTGGCGGCCGAGCTGAACCGCCACAACCACTCTTACTACGTGCTCGACAATCCCTCGATTCCGGATGCCGAATACGACCAGCTGTTCCGCGAACTGCAGGCGCTGGAACTGGCGCATCCGGAACTCAATACGCCGGATTCGCCGACCCAGCGCGTGGGCGCTGCGCCGCTGCCGCTGTTTGAGCAGGTGACGCATTCGATACCCATGCTGTCCCTGGGCAACGGCTTTGAAGACAACGATATCGTTGAATTCGACCGCCGTGTCAGGGATGGCCTCGACACCCAGGTTGACAGCGATATCGAGTACGCCGCCGAACTGAAGTTCGACGGCCTCGCCATCAACCTGCGCTACGAAGACGGCGTGCTGGTGCAAGCCGCCACCCGCGGCGACGGCACCACCGGCGAAAACGTCACCAGCAACATCCGCACCGTGCGTGCGATTCCGCTGCGGCTGCATGCCGAGCATCCGCCGAAGGTGCTGGACGTGCGCGGCGAAGTGCTGATGTTCAAGGACGATTTCGCCAAACTCAACGCCCGCCAGCGCGAAGCGGAGATGAAAGAGTTCGCCAATCCGCGCAACGCCGCAGCCGGCAGTTTACGGCAGCTCGATTCGCGCATCACCGCGCAACGCACCCTGCGCTTTTTCGCCTACGGCATCGGCGCGCTGGAAGGCGCCGAGATGCCGCCGTCGCATTCGGCGCTGCTCGACTGGTACAGCCAGCTCGGACTGCCGGTGTGCAAGGAGCGCGGCATCGTCAAAGGCGCCAACGGCCTGCTGGACTTCTTCCGCGATATCGGCAGCAAGCGCGCGCAGCTGCCCTACGAAATCGACGGCGTGGTCTACAAGGTGAATCGTTTGCTGCAGCAGCAGACGCTGGGGTTCGTGTCGCGCGCGCCGCGTTTTGCGCTGGCGCATAAATTCCCGGCGGAAGAAGCCACTACTCAGGTGCTAGGCATTGAAGTGCAGATCGGCCGTACCGGCGCCGTCACCCCGGTGGCGCGCCTGGCGCCGGTGTTTGTCGGCGGCGTCACGGTAACCAACGCCACCCTGCACAATGAAGACGAGGTGCGGCGCAAGGATATCCATATCGGCGACACCGTGATCGTGCGCCGTGCCGGCGACGTGATTCCGGAAGTGGTGTCCTTTGTGCCGGAACTGCGGCCGGCGGATGCGCAGCCGTTTGTCATGCCGAGCGAGTGCCCGATTTGCGGTTCCGCCATCGTCAAGCTGGAGGATGAAGCTATCGCGCGCTGTTCCGGAGGCTGGGTGAAATGCGCAGCGCAGCGCAAGGGCGGCTTGCAGCACTTTGCATCGCGCCGGGCGATGGATATCGAAGGCTTGGGCGACCAGCTGATCGAACAGCTGGTTGACCGCGATATCATCCATACTGCGGCCGACCTGTACAAGCTGGGCCTGGTGAAGCTGGCGGCGCTGGACCGCATGGCCGACAAGTCGGCGCAGAATGTCATGTCCGCGCTGGAAAAATCGAAGTCGACCACGCTGGGGCGCTTCGTTTATGCGCTCGGCATCCGCCATGTCGGCGAGGCGACGGCGAAAGAGCTGGCGGCGCATTTCGGCAATATCGACGGCTTGCTGCAGGCTTCCGAAGAGCAGTTGCTGGAGGTTGCCGATATCGGTCCTGTGGTGGCACGGTCATTGCTCGCTTTCTTTGCCGATCCGCTCAACCGGGAACTGGTCGAGCAGCTGCGCGCGGCCGGTATCCACTGGCCGGAGAACTTGCCGGCTGCCGGCGGGTCCAAGTTCTTGTTAGGCAAGACCTTCGTGCTGACCGGCAGCCTGCCGACCCTGACGCGCGATGCCGCCGCTGCCATGATTGAGGCGGCAGGCGGCAAAGTGACAGGTTCGGTTTCCAAGAAGACCAGCTATGTGGTCGCGGGCGCCGAGGCCGGCAGCAAACTGACTAAAGCGGAAGAACTGAACATCCCTATCCTGGATGAGGACGGATTCCGCACTCTTTTAGAAAGCGATCATGACCAAGATTAGAAAAGCCGTATTTCCCGTCGCCGGCCTGGGCAGCCGATTCCTGCCGGCCACCAAGGCCCAGCCTAAAGAAATGCTGCCCATCGTCGACAAGCCCTTGATTCAGTATGCGGTGGAAGAAGCGGTCGCCGCCGGCATCACCGACATGGTGTTCATTACAGGCCGCAACAAGCGCGCGATCGAAGATCACTTCGACAAAGCCTACGAACTGGAAACCGAACTGGAGGCGGCCGGCAAGGAACGCTTGCTGGAACTGGTGCAAAACGTCATTCCCAAGCATATCAACTGCATTTTCATCCGCCAGTCGGAAATGCTGGGCCTGGGACACGCGGTGCTGTGCGCGCGTCCGGTGGTCGGCGATGATCCGTTTGCAGTGTTGCTGGCCGACGATTTCATGGACGTGGCGGCCGGGCACAAGCCTGTGCTGGCGCAGATGACCGATATCTTCGCCACCGAAAAATCGAGCTTGCTGGCCGTGCAGGACGTGCCGCGCGCCGACACCAAGCAATACGGGATCGTCAGCATCGATGCGTATAAAAAGGACCTGGAAAAGGTCAACAGCATCGTTGAAAAACCGCAGCCTGACCAGGCGCCATCCACCCTGGCGGTGGTCGGACGCTACGTGCTGACCAATGGCATTTTCGATTGCCTGGAAGGATTGGGCAAGGGCGCCGGCGGCGAGATCCAGCTGACCGACGGCATTGCCGCGCTGATGAAAAAGGAACGCGTGCTGGCCTATCGCTACGCCGGCCAGCGCTATGATTGCGGCTCCAAGCTGGGTTACCTGAAAGCGACGCTGGCGATGGGCCTGAAGCATCCGGAAACCGGCGCCGAATTTGCCGAGTACCTGAAGCAGTTTAAATAACCCCCCCCTCCGTTCCAGACTAACCAGAGACTGCATCATGACCGTTCGTGAAATCCTGAAAATGGGCGATCCGCGCCTGCTGCGGCAAGCCGAGCCTGTCACCGCTTTCGGCACGCCTGAGCTGGAGGCGCTGGTCGCCGACATGTTCGACACCATGCATGCAGTCAACGGCGCCGGCCTGGCGGCGCCGCAGATCGGCGTCAACCTGCAGCTGGTGATTTTCGGTTTCAAGAACAACGTGCGCTACCCGGATGCGCCGGCGGTGCCGGAAACGGTGCTGATCAATCCGGTGCTGCGTCCGCTTTCCGACGAAATCGAAGACGGCTGGGAAGGTTGCCTGTCGGTGCCCGGGCTGCGCGGCGTGGTGCCGCGCTGGACCAGTTTGCACTACGAAGGCTTCGACCAGTCTGGCGCCGCCATCAGCCGCGATGTCGACGGTTTCCATGCGCGTGTCGTGCAGCATGAGTGCGATCACCTGAACGGCATCCTGTATCCGATGCGGATCAAGGATTTCACGCGCTTCGGTTACACCGAAGTGCTGTTCCCCGAGCTGGATCCCGGCCACGACGATTGAGCCGCCGCTTTTACCGCAACAGGTAAGCGGCAAGCCTGCATCCGATGCCGAGGAATCCGATACGGCGCGGGCGATTGCCGTCAATATATAATTGCAAGAAAACCAAGCGCGACGGGGTTGCTGCCTGCCGTGCCTGGTCCATCGCAGCCTTGCATCGCGGCGCATCTCCGCCGCTGCTGTCTGTGCGTCTCCCCAATTCGCTTACTTCGGAAACCCATCCATGCACCATGCGGTAGAAACGTTTATCCAGGACCTGGCCGTGATCATGCTGATCGCTGGCGTCGTGACAGTGCTGTTCAACCGTTTCAAGCAGCCGGTGGTGCTTGGCTACATCGTCGCCGGCGTCATCATCGGGCCGCATACGCCGCCGTTTTCCCTGATCACGGATGAACGCACGATCCAGATCCTGGCCGAACTGGGCGTAATCTTCCTGCTGTTTTCGCTGGGCCTGGAATTCAGCCTGAAGAAACTTGGCAAGGTCGGCGCCACGGCTTTTGTGGCAGCCCTGGCGGAGATTACGCTGATGCTGTGGGTCGGTTACGAGATCGGGATCTATTTCGGCTGGAAAACGATGGACGCGGTATTCCTCGGCGCCATGCTGTCGGTGTCGTCGACCACCATCATCGTCAAGGCGCTCAATGAACTGGGCATGAAACGCGAGAAATTCGCCCAGCTGATTTTCGGCATCCTGATCGTCGAGGATGTGCTGGCGATCGGCATGATCGCCTTGCTGTCGGGCGTCGCGACCAGTGGTTCGGTGGATGCCGGCGACGCCGCGGTCACCATCGGCAAGCTGGTGCTGTTCATGATCGTGTCGCTGGTGGCCGGCATCCTGGTGGTGCCGCGCCTGCTTGATTACGTGGCTCGCTTCAAGAGCAAGGAAATGTTGCTGGTGACTGTGCTCGGCCTGTGTTTCGGTTTTTGCCTGCTGGTCATGAAAATGCAGTACAGCGTGGCGCTGGGCGCTTTCATCATCGGCGCGGTGATGGCTGAGTCGCGCCACCTGCACCAGATTGAACGCCTGATCGAACCGGTGCGCGACATGTTCAGCGCCATCTTTTTCGTCGCCATCGGGCTGCTGTTCAATCCCTCCATCCTGGCCCAGTACTGGCTGCCGATCGGAGTGATCACGGTGGCCGTGGTGCTGGGCAAGGTGGTCAGCTGCGGCCTGGCAACTTTCCTGTCGGGCCATGACGGCCGCACTTCGATGCGGGTCGGCATGGGCCTGTCGCAGATCGGCGAATTTTCTTTCATCATTGCGGCGCTTGGCGTCAGCCTGAAAGTCACCAGCGATTTCCTCTATCCGACCGTGGTCGCGGTTTCCGCCGTGACCACCTTGCTGACGCCCTACCTGATCAAGCTGGCCGATCCGCTGTCCACCCGCCTGGCGCAGGCCATGCCGCGGAAAATGGCGTCGGTATTCGGCATGTATTCAACCTGGCTGGACAGCTTGCAGCCGCAGGGCGATCGCGCTGAACTGTCGCGCATCATCCGCCGCATCCTGCTGCAGGTGGTGGTGAACCTGGCGCTGGTGGTGGCGATTTTCATCATCGGCGGCTATTTTGCCGAGGCGCTCGGCAGCCGCATGTCGGCCTGGGTGGCGGACGCGCAGGTGCAGAATGCGATAGTGTGGGGCGGAGCGCTGCTGGTTTCATTGCCTTTCCTGATCGCCACCTATCGCAAGCTGCATGCGCTGAGCATGCTGCTGGCGGAAATCAGCGTCAGGCCCGAATGGGCCGGATCCCACAGCCATGCGGTAAGGCGCGTGATTGCCGAGGTGATCCCGGTGGTGTCCATCATCGGTATCATGTTGATGATCGCCGCGCTCAGCAGCCGCATCCTGCCGCCGACCAACCTGCTGATCCTGGTGCTGGTGGCAGCGGCGGCGCTGGTGCTGATGTTATGGCAGCGGTTTGTGAAACTGCACTCGAAACTGCAAATCGCGCTGCGTGAAACGATGGAACAGCAGCCCGACGAAAATCACTGAGATCGGCGGACCAGGGTGCTGTTTTCCGAATCCGCCGCTGCGTTTGGTTAAAATAGCGCCTTTACTTCTTTTTCAAGACAAAGCCATGACTGCCATGACCCAGGACGAACTCAAGCAAGCTGTTGCCCGCGAAGCAATCAAATACGTGGTGGACGGCCAGATTGTCGGTGTCGGCACCGGTTCGACCGCCAATTTTTTCATTGATGAACTGGCCAAGATCAAGCACCGCATCAAGGGGGCGGTGGCTTCCTCGGAAGCGACCGCGGCGCGGCTGCGGGCGCACGACATCGAGGTGTACGACCTGAACCAGGTCGCGACCATGCCCGTCTACATCGACGGCGCCGACGAAATCACCGAGCAGGGCGCCATGATCAAAGGCGGCGGTGCGGCCTTGACGCGTGAAAAGATCGTGGCCTCGGTGGCCGAGAAATTCATATGCATCGCCGACGGCTCCAAGCTGGTCAAGGTGCTTGGCAAGTTTCCGCTGCCGATCGAAGTGATCCCGATGGCGCAGGCGGTAGTGGCGCGCAAGCTGATCAAGCTGGGCGGCGAACCGCGTTTGCGCTTCAAGGACGGCAAGCCGCTGATTACCGACAATGGCTGCGTGATCATCGACATGGTCGACCTGAAAATCACCGATCCGATCGAACTGGAGCGGCAGATCAACCAGATCACCGGGGTGGTGACGGTCGGCTTGTTTGCGCAGCAGGGAGCGGATGTCTGCTTGCTGGGAACGCCGGATGGCGTAAAGACGCTGAAATTCTGATCTTGCAGTCGTGCAGTGTTGAGAAGGGCCCGAGTTTCGGGCCCTTTTTCTTTTGCAGAGAAAATTCCAGAAGTTTGTTGCTTAGAAATAAATATCCTGGCTACCGCTATTCTGCAAGCCGTATGCTGGATGGATAATTTATTTCCAAATGGATATATGTAACAGCGCCATCACCGGCCATTCCACATCCTGCGCCACGATTCCGGCGATGACCCTGTGTAAACTCAAATAATGCATATGCTGAGTCATAAATGTCATAAACAACTGCTAAAAAACAACATAAATCGTCAACTTCACCTAAATTTTATTTTTCTTTCTAAGAAACCCTCGGAAATCAATGCAATTTTTGTATGAATAGGTATTATCTAGGCCGTTCAGCTTGTAACAATTAGTAACATTGCTAATACATGTTGCCAAAATATTCAGGCAGGACACCGGGATAAGACAACTTACATATTACAAAGGGTAGAAATGAAAAAGACTGTATTTGCACTGGCCGCCCTCGGCCTGATCGGCGCCAATGCACAAGCACAAACCAACGTCACCATCTATGGCGTGATCGATGCCGGCCTTACTTACACCAGCAAAGTCGGTCCAAAAAACGATAGCCGCATCAGCCTGGATTCCGGCGACATGGCGACTTCCCGCATCGGCTTCCGGGGGACGGAAGACCTGGGCGGCGGCCTGAAAGCGGTTTTCCAGCTGGAAAACGGTTTCAATGCGGACGACGGCTCGCTCGCAACCGCCAATACATTGTTTGACCGTAAAGCGGTAGTCGGCCTGTCCGGCAGTTTCGGCACCGTCACCCTCGGCCGCCAGACCGATTACCTGGACGACATCGGCAGCAAATATACGTCGGTGCAGACATTCGGCAGCAACGGCATCAAAGCCGGCCATTTCAATAACCTGGACCGCGTCGGCGGCGTCCGCGCCAATAATTCGATCCGCTATGACAGCGCGAACCTGAGCGGCTTCACCGGCAGCCTGTTCTACGGTTTCGGCGAAGTCGCCGGCCAAACCTCGGCAGGCCAATCGTTCGGCCTGGCAGGCAACTATGCGAACGGCCCGTTCGGCGTCGGCCTCGGTTACTTCCAGACCAAACTGGCTGCCGATGCGCTGCCAAGCAAGGCTGGCGATACCGACCTCAAGACTTTCACCCTCGGCGCCAGCTACCAGGCCGGCCCGGCCAAGATCTACGGCGCATGGTCGCAAACCAAGCGTCCGCTGGCTTCGGCGCTGGCAGCGACCGGCCTGGTCAACATCACTACCGCGACCAAGGCCAACATTTTCGACCTGGGCGTCGATTATTCGCTGACCGGCAACCTGCACCTGCTGGCCAGCGTGATCTATGACCGCGCCGACCTCAGCCGCAAGACTACCGGTCCGACCAAGGGCAAGACTACCCAGCTGAACCTGGGCGTGGATTACTTCCTGTCGAAACGCACTGACGTGTACGCTTTGTACACCAACCAGCGCGCCAACGATGTCAACAACCCAGGCGTGATCAATGCTGCATACAGCAGCGCGCCAGCGGACGACAGCAGCCAGAACGTATTGCGTGTGGGCCTGCGCCACAAGTTCTGATCGTTGGCAAATGAACGGCTGAGCAGCAATAGCTGACAGCATGGGCGGGGAGGCGAGTGCGCTTCCCCGCCTTTTTTTATCAGGCCAGCCAGCGCAACACCAGCATGTTGATCATGGCGCCGCCAGCGATCAGCCAGCCGAACAATACCGCCGCGAAAACCAGCGGCTTCACTCCTGCGGTGCGCAGCGAGGAAAAATGGGTGGATATGCCGAGCGCTGCCATCGCCATTGCCAGCAATACATTGTCGGCATCGTTGACATGCGACACCAGCGCAGCCGGCAGCAGGCTCAGCGAATTGAACGCCACGATCGCCACAAAGCCGAAGGCAAACCAGGGAATCGCCAGGCCGCGGCCTTTTGCGGCGCCGCCTGCCTTGCCTTTCCTGGATAGATAGGCCGACAGCAGCATCAGGAACGGCGCCAGCATCATCACCCTCACCATCTTGGTGATCACCGCCGTATTGGCCGCATCGGGGCTGATAGCGCGGGCCGCGGCCACCACCTGGGCGACTTCGTGCACGGTCGAGCCGGTATAGATGCCGTAGGCTTGCGGCGAAGCGGCCAGGAATTGCCAATGCAGATTCAGCTGGTACAGCAGCGGATAAAGAAAGATCGCCAGCGAACCGAACACCACTACGGTCGCCACGGCCACTGTCACCTGGGCCGGCCTGGCTCGCAGCACCGGCTCGGTAGCCATCACGGCGGCCGCGCCGCAGATCGAGCTGCCGGCGCCGATCAGCATGGCGGTCTCGCGATCCAGCTTGAACACGCGGGTGCCGAGCAGCAGCGCCATGCCGAAGGTGGAGCACAGGACCATCGCGTCGATCAGCACGCCGCTCAGCCCGACGTGGCCGATATCCTGGAACGTCAGCCGGAAACCGTACAGGATGATGCCCAGCCGCAGCAGGTTTTGCTTGGAAAAATTGACGCCGGCGGCGCAGGAGCGAGCGATCCGTTGATAGCCGAGGTTACCGGCCAGCATGCCGAGCACGATGGCCAGGGTCAATGCGCTGAAGCCGTGCGCCTGCAGCCAGTCGATCCTGGCGGCGGCGATCGCTGCTGCTGCAATCAGGGCGCTCATGGCCAGTCCGGCCAGCAGGGGCAACGGCGCTTTGACCGGGCTGGTTGCGGTTAATGTAGGGGTATTCACCAGGATGTCCAATTCAGATGCGGCCGTGCCGCCATGGAAACCACTATAGCGATTTGATATCTAAAAGAAAAACAGATTAATTTTGTATAATCTACCTGTTTTATAAGTAGATAATAGATTGGTTGATATTTCCCCTCAGCGATACTCGCTGTTCCAGACAAAGGCTGGTCCAAGATGCGCCTCACCATCAGGCAGTTGCAGATTTTCCTGGCGATAGCCCAGTCCGGCAGCACCACTGCCGCCGCCGAACAGGTCGCGTTGTCGCAGTCGGCGGCCAGCGCCGCCCTGAACGAGCTGGAAAACCTGCTGGACTGCCGTCTGTTCGACCGCGTCGGCAAACGCCTGATCCTGAATGACAACGGGCGCCTGCTGTTGCCGCAGGCGGGGCAGGTGGTGGATGCCGCCAAGACCATAGAACAGCAGTTCCTGACGCCAGGCATGGCGCAGGGCGGCAGCCTGCAGATCGGCTCCAGCACCACCATCGGCAGTTATCTGCTGCCCTCGCTGGTCGCGGCTTACCGCCAGCAGCATGGCGAGTTGCAAGTGCGGGTGACGATAGCCAATACCGCCGACATCGTCGCCGCCGTGGTCAATTTTGAAGTCGACGTCGGCCTGATCGAAGGCCCCAGCCACGCCGCCGACCTGCAGGTGGAGCCGTGGATGGTGGATGAATTGCTGGTGGTCGCTTCGCCGCAGCATGCCTTGGCCGTCAGCGACAAGAAAGCAGGCGTGGCGCAGTTGCGCGAGGCCGAATGGCTATTGCGCGAGCCGGGCTCCGGCACGCGTGAAGCGGTCGAGCAAGCCTTGCTGCCGCATTTGCATTACTTGCGCCAAAGTTATGAATTCGGCAATTCGGAAGCCATCAAGCACGCAACCGCCGCCGGCCTCGGCATCAGCTGCCTGTCGCATGCCGTGGTGGCCGATTTCCTGCAAAGCGGACGATTGGTGGAGCTGAAGACATCGCTGCCGAGATTGCACCGGCATTTCTACCTGATCCACAGCAAGCACAAGATCCTGTCGCTGCGGCTGATGCAGTTCCTGGCTTACTGCCGCAGCTGGTCCTGAATAAGTACTGCTTGCCGCTGCCGCTGCCGGCCATCTTCCTGTCATTGATATCTAAATGGATATCAGTTGTGATAAAAAAGTGATTAGTAAGACTAGCCAAGTGTTTTTACACTGGCTTCGGTATTTATTCTCTTGGGATTGGTGGCGGAAAGCCTTCGATACAATTTTCGTCCACATCGTATGAATATCTAAAGCGATATCGAAAATACGAAAAAATTCATTTGTTTGATATCGATGATGTTCGTAAGATAGTGAGGAATTTCATCAGGAAAGGTCTATATTGACTGTTACCCGGCAACGGCGCAGGCAGTCAATGCAGGTGCATCACAATGTTTAGGCGCAAGATCAAAATAACTAAAGGAGACAAGCTGTGAAATTGATTAAAACAACGGTTGTTGGATTGTTGATTGGCGCGTTCGGCCTGGTGTCCCAGGCAGGCGCACAGGAAAAAGGTCCGATCGGCATTTCGATGCCGACCAAATCTTCCGCGCGCTGGATCGCCGACGGCGACAATATGGTCAAGGTGTTCAAGGAAAAAGGCTACAAGACCGACCTGCAATACGCTGAAGACGACATTCCAAACCAGCTGGCGCAGATCGAGAACATGGTGACCAAGGGCGTCAAGGTGCTGGTGATCGCTGCGATTGACGGCACTACCTTGTCCAACGCTCTGCAAAAAGCCGCCGACAAGGGCATCAAGGTCATCGCTTATGACCGCCTGATCCGCGGCTCCAAGAACGTCGACTACTATGCCACCTTCGACAATTTCCAGGTCGGCGTGCTGCAAGCCGGCTATATCGAAAAGACACTGGGCCTGAAGGAAGGCAAAGGACCGTTCAATATCGAACTGTTCGGCGGTTCGGCCGATGACAACAATGCTTTCTTCTTCTACAACGGCGCGATGTCGGTGCTGCAGCCGTATATCGATAAAGGCAAGCTGGTGGTGCGCAGCAAGCAGACCGGCATGGACAAGGTCTCGACCTTGCGCTGGGATGGCGCGGTAGCCCAGGCGCGCATGGACAACCTGCTCAGCGCCTACTACGGCAACGCCCATGTGGATGCAGTGCTGTCGCCGTATGACGGCATCAGCATCGGCATCCTGTCGTCGCTCAAGGGTGTCGGCTACGGCACGCCGAAGTCGCCGATGCCGGTGGTGACCGGGCAGGACGCTGAAGTGCCGTCGGTGAAATCCATCGTGCGCGGCGAACAGCGCCAGACCGTGTTCAAGGACACCCGTGAACTGGCCAAGGTGACGGTCGGCATGGTGGACGCCATGTTGAGCGGTAAAACGCCCGCCATCAACGATACCAAGACGTATAACAACGGCGTCAAGATTGTGCCTTCCTACCTGTTGAAGCCAGTCAGCGTCGATGCCTCCAACTGGAAGCAGGTGCTGGTCGGCAGCGGTTATTACACCGAAGCCCAGATCAAATAAGCGTCGGCTGGGACGTAGCGATACACAGCGATAAAGAGTCTTGTTTGGCCGGGCCTTGCAGTGCGCGCGAGCGCGTTGCAAGGTCCCGGAGTCAGGCGCTGGCGAAGGTTTGAGTATGGCCCCGTTAGGGATTAAGTTGAACATTTGTGCTGGCCGTAGCTGGCGCGCTGCTGCGTTGCCCACCGCTTGCAGTGCTCGCACTGCGGCGCGTCGTGCGCCTTGCTTCGCACCAGCTACGGCCGCCCAAATGCCCAACTTAATCCCTAACGGACCCTAAGTGAGGTAACAACAGATGGAAACCATCCTGGAAATGCGCGGGATCGGGAAGACATTCCCGGGAGTCAAAGCATTAGACAATGTCAACCTGGCAGTCCGTAACGGCGAGATCCACGCCGTGGTCGGCGAAAACGGCGCCGGAAAATCCACCTTGATGAAAGTGCTGAGCGGGGTTTATCCGCACGGTTCCTATACCGGCGAGATCCGCTTCGAGGGCATGGCGCGGCAATTCGACGGCATCGCCGACAGTGAAAAAATCGGCATCATCATCATCCACCAGGAGCTGGCGCTGGTGCCGCTGCTGTCGATTACAGAGAATATTTTCCTCGGCAACGAGCAAGCTACAAACGGCGTGATCGATTGGGAAATCTCCTACGCCAAGACCAAGGAACTGCTGGCCAAGGTCGGCCTGAAGGAATCTCCCAGCACGCTGATCACCAACCTCGGCGTCGGCAAGCAGCAGCTGATCGAGATCGCCAAGGCGCTGTCGAAACAGGTCAAGCTGCTGATCCTCGACGAGCCGACCGCAAGCCTGAACGAAAGCGATAGCGACGCCTTGCTGGACTTGCTGCTGGAGCTCAAGGCGCAAGGCATTTCCTCGATCCTGATTTCCCACAAGCTCAATGAAATTTCCAAGGTCGCCGATTCGATCACGATCCTGCGCGACGGCTCCACGGTCGATACCCTGGATTGCCACAAGGAAGTGATCAGCGAAGACCGCATCATCCAGAACATGGTCGGACGCGAGATGGCGGACCGTTATCCGAAACGCCAGCCAGACATCGGCGAGACCATTTTCGAGGTCAGGCAATGGCAGGTGCATCACCCGATACACCCGGAACGGCAGGTCATCAAGGGCGTCGACTTCAATGTCAGGAAGGGCGAGATCGTCGGCATCGCCGGTTTGATGGGCGCCGGCCGCACCGAATTGGCGATGAGCATTTTCGGCCGCGCCTACGGCCAGCGCATCAGCGGCAAGGTGTTCTTGCGCGGCAAGGAAATCGACGTCAGCACGGTGCAGAAAGCCATCGACAACGGCATCGCCTATGTCACCGAAGACCGGAAAGGCTACGGCCTGATCCTGGACCAGGACATCAAGAAGAACATTACGCTGGCCAACCTCGACGGCGTGGCCGACAAGACCGTGATCGACGAAGGGCGCGAATATTCGGTTGCCGCCGATTACCGGCGCCAGCTGAAGATCCGCTGCTCGAACGTGTTCCAGAAAGTGCTGAACCTGTCCGGCGGCAACCAGCAGAAAGTGGTGCTCAGCAAATGGCTGTTTTCCAATCCCGATGTGCTGATCCTGGACGAACCGACGCGCGGCATCGACGTCGGCGCCAAGTACGAGATCTACACCATCATCGACCAGCTGGCCCGCGAAGGAAAATGCATCATCATGATTTCATCGGAAATGCCTGAACTGCTGGGCATGTGCGACCGCATCTATGTCATGAACGAGGGGAAATTCGTCGGCGAAATGACGGCGGCGGAAGCATCCCAGGAAAAAATCATGCGCGCGATAGTGCGGAATGTGAAGAACGGAGACAACTGAAATGAACCACGATATAACCGCGCCGGCAGCAAGCGAAAACCGGCCCCAGCCCGCAGCCGAAAAGAAGGAATACAACGGCTTCCTGAAGCACAATATGCGCGAATACGGCATGCTGATGTCGCTGATCGCGATCATGGCGTTTTTCCAGTACATGACCAGCGGCACCTTGATGCAGCCGCTGAACCTGACCAACCTGGTGCTGCAGAACAGCTACATCGTCATCATGGCGCTGGGCATGCTGATGGTCATCGTGGCCGGTCATATCGACTTGTCGGTGGGGTCGGTAGTCGGCTTCATCGGCGCGCTGGCGGCGGTGCTGATCGTCAACCTGCACATGAATTTCGTACTGGCCAGCATCCTCTGCATCCTGGCCGGCGCCGTGATCGGCGCGGCCCAGGGCTATTGGGTAGCGTTTTTCAAGATCCCGTCATTCATCGTTACCCTGGCCGGCATGCTGGTGTTCAAGGGATTGACGCTGGCGTTGTTGCAGGGGCAATCGATTGGACCGTTCCCTGACGATTTCCAGATGCTGAGCTCGGGTTTCATCCCGGATCTTTTCAGCGCCACCGATTTGCGCATCACTTCCCTGCTGGTAGGCGTCGTGGTCGCGGCCATCATGATTTTCGTCAAGGTGCGCGCCCGCAACAAGCAGGCCAAGCACGGCATGGAGGATGAGCCTTATGTGTTCTTCATCTTGAAGAACGCCGTGTTTGCCGCTGTCATCATTTTCTTCAGCTATCTGCTGGCGTCCTATAAAGGCATGCCGAATGTGCTGATCATCATGTTCCTGTTGATGGTGGTGTATACCTTCGTCGCCAACCGCACCACGATCGGCCGCCGCATCTATGCGGTCGGCGGTAACGAGAAGGCGGCCAAGCTGTCCGGCATCAAGACCTCGCGCGTCTCGTTCTACACTTTCATCAACATGGGCATGCTGGCTGCGCTGGCAGGATTGATTTTCGCAGCCCGCCTCAACACTGCCACACCGAAGGCCGGCACCGGTTTTGAGCTGGACGTGATTGCGGCCTGCTTCATCGGCGGCGCTTCAGCTTCCGGCGGCGTCGGCAAGGTCATGGGAGCGGTGATCGGCGCTTTCGTGATGGGCGTGATGAACAACGGCATGTCGATCATGGGCATCGGCATCGACTACCAGCAGGTGATCAAGGGCCTGGTGCTGCTGGCCGCGGTATTTGTCGACGTCTACAACAAGAACAAATAGCAAGGCGGCTGCGGGTCATTAACCGCGGCCGGCGATTTTCCAGATTCCAATTTTATAGCAGGCGTCCGTCTCGATGCGGATGGATGCCGCCCCGACAATTTCAAGAGGAAGCCAAAGATGACTGTCGATAAAAAGCGTCCACTCCGTTCCGCCGAATGGTTCGGCAGCAACGACAAGAACGGCATGATGTACCGCAGCTGGATGAAGAACCAGGGGATTCCCGACCACGAGTTCCAGGGCAAGCCCATCATCGGCATCTGCAATACCTGGTCGGAGCTGACGCCATGCAATGCGCATTTCCGCAAGATCGCGGAACACGTCAAGTGCGGCATTTCGGAAGCGGGCGGGTTCCCGGTGGAATTCCCTGTATTTTCCAACGGCGAATCGAACCTGCGGCCGACCGCCATGCTGACCCGCAACCTGGCCAGCATGGATGTGGAAGAATCGATCCGCGGCAATCCGATGGATGCGGTGGTGCTGCTGGTCGGTTGCGACAAGACTACGCCGGCCTTGCTGATGGGCGCCGCCAGCTGCGACATCCCGGCGATCGTGGTGACCGGCGGCCCTATGCTGAACGGCAAGCACGAAGGCAAGGACCTCGGTTCCGGCACCGCCGTCTGGCAACTGAGCGAAGCAGTCAAGGGCGGCGAAATCAGCATGCACCAGTTCCTGGCAGCCGAAGCCGGCATGTCGCGCTCCGCCGGCACCTGCAACACCATGGGCACGGCTTCCACCATGGCCTGCATGGCCGAAGCGCTGGGCACATCGTTGCCGCACAACGCGGCGATTCCGGCGGTCGATGCGCGCCGTTACGTGCTGGCGCACATGTCGGGCATGCGGATTGTCGACATGGTGTGGGAAGACTTGCGGTTGTCAAAGATCCTGACCCGCGAGGCATTTGAAAATGCGATACGGGTCAATGCTGCGATCGGCGGCTCGACCAACGCTGTGATCCATCTGAAGGCTATCGCCGCCCGCATCGGCGTGCCGCTGGAACTGGAGGACTGGACCCGCATCGGCCGCGGCACGCCGACCCTGGTCGACCTGCAGCCGTCCGGCCGTTTCCTGATGGAAGAATTTTATTACGCCGGCGGTTTGCCTGGCGTGCTGCGCCGCCTGGGCGAAGCCGGCCTGCTGCCGCACAAGGATGCATTGACGGTGAACGGCAAGTCGCTGTGGGAAAACAACCAGGATGCGCCTATCTACAATGACGAAGTGATCCGCGTCATCGACAAGCCTTTGATCGCCGACGGCGGCATCTGCATCTTGCGCGGCAACCTGGCGCCGCGCGGCGCCGTGCTCAAGCCCTCTGCCGCCACGCCCGAACTGATGCAGCACCGCGGCAAGGCGGTGGTGTTCGAGGACTTCGCGCATTACAAGACGCGTATCAACGATCCCGAACTGGAGGTCGACGCCAGCTCGGTGCTGGTGATGAAGAATTGCGGCCCCAAGGGTTATCCCGGCATGGCCGAAGTCGGCAACATGGGCTTGCCGCCGAAGCTGCTGGCGCAAGGCATCAAGGACATGGTGCGCATTTCCGACGCCCGCATGAGCGGCACCGCCTACGGCACCGTGGTGCTGCACGTGGCGCCGGAAGCCGCTGCCGGCGGCCCGCTGGGGATCGTGCAGGACGGCGACTGGATAGAACTGGATTGCGCGGGCGGGCGTTTGCATCTCGATATCAGCGATGCTGAAATGGCGCAGCGCCAGGTGGCAAGGGAGGCGGTGAACGCCGCAGCGGTGACGGCGCACAGCGGATACCAGCGCCTGTACATAGATCGCGTATTGCAGGCCGACGAAGGCTGCGATTTCGATTTCCTGGTCGGCTGCCGCGGTTCGGCCGTACCTAAGCATTCCCACTAAGCATTCTCACCAAGTGCAGTTCAGTCACCGGAGAAACACATGTTGTTGATTCAATTCAAGCAGGCCGACGGCCAGCGCCGGATCGGCGTACTGGAAGACGACGGCCGTAAAATCCATGTAGTGGAAGGCTTTGCCTCGACTTATGCGCTGGCGCAAGCGGCGATTGCCGGCGGCCGGTCATTGCAAGAGCTTGCCGCTGCCGCGCTTGGCGGCGCCGTGCTGGATTACGCCGAGGTAGCGCAAGCGGGGCGCCTGCTGCCGCCGCTGGACCACAGCGACAGCGCCCACTGCTACGTCACCGGCACCGGCCTGACCCACCTGGGCAGCGCCGACGGCCGCGATGCCATGCACAAGAAAATCAGCGATGTCGACAGCCTCACCGACAGCATGAAAATGTTCCGCATGGGCCTGGAAGGCGGCAAGCCGCAGCCGGGGCAGGCGGGTGTGCAGCCGGAATGGTTCTACAAAGGCGACGGCAGCATCGTCTGCGCCGGCGAACAGGCGCTGGCGATGCCGCATTTTGCGCTGGACGGCGGCGAAGAGCCGGAGATCGCCGCGCTGTATGTGATTGCGGCGGACGGCACGCCATGCCGGCTCGGTTTCGCGATCGGCAACGAGTTTTCCGATCACGTCACCGAACGCCAGAATTACCTGTACCTGGCGCATTCCAAGCTGCGGATGTGCGCAGTCGGCCCGGCTTTGCTGCTGGGCGATTTGCCGCCGCATGTGGAAGGCATGTCGCGCATCCGTGACATCAGCGGCCGGGTCCGCTGGGAAAAACCGTTTGTCAGCGGCGAAGAAAACATGTCGCACACGGTGGCTAACCTGGAGTACCACCATTTCAAATATCCGCTGTTCCGCCGTCCTGGCGATGTGCATATCCATTTCTTCGGCACCGCGACCCTGAGCTGTTCGGATGGGATCCAGGTCGCACCCGGAGAAACATTCGAGATCGATGTCGCTGCCTTCGGGCCGCCGCTGCGCAACCGGCTGGCGGTCGAGACCTTGCCGGCGCCATCGATTCGCCAGCTGTAGACTATCCGCTGCGGCTCCGCATCCCGGAACCGCAGCCTTTCATTTTTAGGAAAAGCATGGACATTACAGGCGAATCCCTGATTGGCGCATCTCGCATCAAAGGCGGCGGCGCTGCCTTTTTTGCTTTCAATCCCACTACCGCAAGCGACATCGAACCGAAGTTCCATACCGCCGGCAAAGCCGAAATCGATTGCGCCTGCGATCTTGCGCGCATCGCTTTCGATTCTTATCGTGCCACCGATCCGGAAACGCGCGCCCGTTTCCTGGAAAGCATCGCTGCCAATATCCTGGCGCTCGGCGACCAGCTGATTGAACGTGCGATGAGTGAAAGCGGCTTGCCGCGCGCCCGGCTGGAAGGCGAACGCGGCCGCACCATGGGTCAGCTCAAGCTGTTTGCCGAAGTGCTGCGCGAAGGTTCCTGGCAGGATGCGCGCATCGATCCGGCATTGCCGGAGCGCCAGCCTCTGCCGCGTGTCGACCTGCGCCTGCGCATGATTGCCCTGGGGCCGGTCGCGGTGTTCGGCGCCAGCAATTTTCCGTTGGCGTTTTCAGTTGCCGGCGGCGATACCGCAGCAGCGCTGGCGGCAGGCTGTCCAGTTGTGGTCAAGGCGCACCCGGCACATCCCGGCACCTCGGAACTGGTTGGCCGCGCGATCCAGCAAGCGGTAGCGGCAGCGGGTTTGCCGGAAGGCGTGTTTTCGCTGCTGACCGGCGTCGGCAACGAACTCGGCATCGCACTGGTCAAGCAGCCGGCGATCCAGGCAGTCGGTTTTACCGGCTCGCGCCAGGGCGGCCTGGCCTTGATGGCCGCCGCCGCCGCACGGCCGCAGCCGATCCCGGTGTACGCCGAAATGAGCAGCATCAATCCCGTGTTCCTGCTGCCGCAGGCATTGGCCGGCAAGGCTGAAGCGCTGGCTGCGGCGTTTGTCGATTCGCTGGTGCTGGGCGTCGGCCAGTTCTGCACCAATCCCGGCCTGGTGCTGGCGCTGCAAGGACCGGATCTTGAACGCTTCAGCGCCGCGGCCGCAGCACAGTTGGCGCAGCGCAATGCCGCTACCATGCTGACGGCCGGCATCCATCATGCATATCAGAATGGCGTCAGCCGGCTGTCCGCCAATTCCCGGGTGCGCCAGCTGAGCCAGGGCGTTGCCGGCGATGCCGCCGGCAGCGGCGTGCCGGCCTTGTTCAGCACCAGCGCCCAGGATTTCCTGGCCGATCCGCATTTGTCGGAAGAGATATTCGGGCCGGCATCGTTGCTGGTCGCCTGCCGCGACATGGGCGAGATGTTTGCCGTGGCGGAGCACCTGGAAGGACAGCTGACCGCGACCTTGCAGATGGCGGACGGCGACCATGACACCGTGCGCCGGTTGCTGCCCGTCCTGGAGCGCAAGGTCGGCCGGATCCTGGCCAACGGTTTTCCGACCGGAGTCGAGGTATCGTATTCGATGGTCCACGGCGGACCGTTCCCAGCCACATCGGACAGCCGCGCCACCTCGGTCGGCACGGCGGCGATCCAGCGTTTCCTGCGCCCGGTTTCCTACCAGAACCTGCCGCAAGACTTGTTGCCGGCGGCAGTCCAGGACAGCAATCCGCTGGCGATCTGGCAGCGCATCAACGGTCAATTGAAAAAATAAGCCGGGTTCATCGGCATAACTCAGGAGTTGGCATGTCCGCAGTAAAAGATACGCAGCTGGCGCATTTTCCCAGCCTGAAAGACAAGAATATATTCATCACCGGCGGCGGCAGCGGCATCGGCGCGGCGATTGTCAGCGCGTTTGCCGGACAGGGCGCGCGCGTGGCTTTCGTCGATATCGAGACCGCGGCCAGCGAAGCCTTGTGCGAGCAGCTGTCCGCCGCAGGCTTGCCCAGGCCGCTGTTCCGCCATTGCGATATCCGCGACATCGCGGCATTGCAGTCGACCATGCAGGAGCTGGCGCAAGAACTGGGCGATTTCGATGTGCTGGTCAACAATGCGGCCAACGACCAGCGCCACCAGTGGCAGGACGTCACCGTCGATTACTGGAACGACCGTATCGCCATCAACCAGCGTCCGATGTTCTTTACCTGCCAGGCCGTAGCGCCCGGCATGCAGAAAAAAGGCGGTGGTTCAATCATCAACCTCAGCTCGATCAGCTGGCATCTGTCGAACGGCGGTTATCCGGTGTACACCACGGCCAAGGCCGCAGTGGTCGGCCTGACGCGCGGCCTGGCGCGCGACCTCGGGCCGCACAATATCCGCGTCAATACCGTGTCGCCGGGCTGGGTCATGACGGAAAGACAGATCGCCTTGTGGCTCGACGCCGCGGGCGAGGAAGACATCAAGCGCAACCAGTGCCTGCCTGGCAAGCTGCAGCCTTGGCACCTGGCGCGCATGGTGCTGTTCCTGGCGGCGGATGACAGTGCGATGTGCACTGCGCAGGAATTCATCGTTGATGCGGGTTGGGCCTGAGTGGGCCCGGGTGCCTAGCTGCGCGCATCCTTAGGCTTGTCGCCTAGCGGCCAGTCATGTGATTTTCCTTGGTAGACCGGTCGCGGCTGATGGGTGAAAAATGCCGATACATCCACGGCCTCCTGGTCCGTCAGGGTGCCGCCTTGGCCCAGCGGCATATTGTGCTTGACGAACGCCGCTGCCGTGTAGGTGCGGGCCATGCCGGCGCCGTCGTTGAAGGAGTCTGCTCCCCATAGCGGCGGGAAGGTATAACCGTGTTCGCCGTTTTTCATGCCAGATCCGTCCGCGCCATGACAGCTGGCGCATTTGTCTGCGTACACCTGCTTGCCATGGTTTGCATCCGCCTCGAGCTTCTGGTCGATCGCTCCGAAACCTCGTCCCGTCACGCTCACGCCAGTCGGCACGCCGGTCGACAGCCACTGCATGTATGCCAGGATATTCGTCATTTCTGTCGACGTATATGGCAGCGGCTTGCCATTCATCGAGCGTTCGAAACAATCGTTGATCCGTTCCTGCAAGGAGATCAGCTTGCCGCTGCGCGAGCGGTATTCCGGGAAAACTCCCCAGATGCCGACCCAGGGCGAGGCATTCGCCGTGGCGCCGCCGGCCAGATGGCAATTGGTGCAATTGAGGCCGTTCCCGACATTTTTGGGGAGGCGCTGATGCGTCTCGTTCATCAGTTTCCGGCCTTCCTGAATCGCGCTGCCCCTGGGGCCGGCCGGAATGCTGGATTCCGCTGGCGGCCGTACCTCTGGCACGACCGTCTGTGCGCCCACATCACAAACAAAGAAGGCGGCTGCGACAAACGCCGGAAATCGGTATTGTTCCAATTTGCTTAATTTGCCTGACATTGAGCACCCCCGTTTTTTCTGATTTTTTATCGATGGCAGCAAATCACGATGCTTGTTGCCGCCTTCAAGGTTACGGTCCGCTAGTAGATTTGCGCCGCGACATCCCGAATCGTTTGCTGCAGTATTTTCGCGCCCGGGGAAAGTATCTGCAAGCGCCGGGTGATGATGCCGAAACCATCCATCTTGCACGGCAATTCTATCGGCAATATCGCCAGCACATTGACCTGGGCGTAAAAGCGCGCCACTTCGGCCGGCATCACGTGCAGGAAATCGGTTTGCTGCAGCAGGCTGCTGATCACCAGGATGGCGGTGGTGTCGACCACGTTGGCCGGCGGCGCCAGGCCATCCTTGTGGAACATCATGTCGACCCGGTGGCGCAGGATGCTGCCCTTGGGCGGCAGGATCCAGCCGGCGTCGGCGATATCCTTCAACTGCAGACTGGAGACGTGGCGCAAGGGATGGTCGACCCGCGCCACCGCGCATACCGGCTCGTCCGACAATTCTTCGTATTCGAGGTTGCGGTTGTCTTCCTGGTCCAGGATGCGCGCCACCAGGAAATCGAGCGAGCCGCGCTGCAGCCGTTCCAGCAAGATGTTGCTGCTCTCGACCTCGACCCCGATGCGCAGCATCGGCGCCTGCTGCTTGAGCCGCGCAATCGCAGGCGGCAGCAGCACCATGCCCGGCGACAGGATCGCGCCGACATTGACCTGGCCCGAGAGTCCCGACTTCAACGCGGTGATGTCGTCGTGCGCGTGCGACAGGCTGGTCAGCGCCATGCGTGAATGGCGGATCATCGCTTCGCCGTAGATGGTCGGACGCATGCCGCGCGGCAGCCGTTCGAACAGCTGCACATCGAGCATGTCTTCCAGGTCCTTGAGCTGTTTGGAGGCGGCCGGCTGCGTCATGTTGAGCGCTTCCGCCGCACGGTGGATATTGCGTTCTTCGTCGAGCGCG
This sequence comes from Collimonas rhizosphaerae, assembly GCF_038896935.1. Taxonomy (NCBI): domain Bacteria; kingdom Pseudomonadati; phylum Pseudomonadota; class Betaproteobacteria; order Burkholderiales; family Oxalobacteraceae; genus Collimonas; species Collimonas rhizosphaerae. Next base: position 232,881 of record NZ_JBANDC010000002.1, on the reverse strand, counting down.
ATCAGCAAGAGCAGCTGGCGGGTTTTCAGTCGCGCGCGCAGAAACCAGTTGGTGTCGTTGGTGGGCATTGTCGTCTCGCTGGTTTGTTTTTTTATACGCTGCTTGCTCATTACCGGATTTTCCCGATTTGGCAGAGCTCTCAAAATGATACCAAATACAGTATTGATGTAGTGGAAAAATTCATTGGATCGATATCAATCGAATCCTTACTATGAGGCCACATTCACGCAGGTCTGCGATTCCCGGATACGGAGGGCAGGCCGGCAGTGGATGAATTCATAATAATTTCAAGGAGACGACAACATGATTCTTTCCAAAAACCTCGCCGCAGCGGGCCTGTTCGGCCTGATCGCCGCCGCCTGCGGTCAAGCGCAAGCGCAGACCAACGTCACCATTTACGGGCGCGTCGATGCCGGCCTCGATTTCCAGAGCAACGTTGCATTGAAGGACGCCAACGGCAACCAGACCGGCGCCACCGGCAGCAAGTTCGGCACCTCCGGCAACCAATGGGGCACCAGCATGTTCGGTTTCAAAGGCACCGAAGACCTGGGCGGCGGGCTGGGCGCTTTCTTCCTGCTGGAGTCCGGCTTCAATGCGCCGACCGGGCAGACCAACGGCAGCGCATTGTTCAACCGCCGTTCCTACGTCGGCCTGAGCGGCAGCGCCGGTTCCATCAAGTTCGGCAAGAACCTGTTCATCGTCAACGATGTCTGGTACCTGGATCCGACCGGCCAGCAATTCATCGGCACCGCCAACCTGGTCAAGGGCCGCAACTGGCCGGGCGCCAACAATGTGATCGAATACCAGACCCCGACCTGGAGCGGTTTTAACGCTACCGTGCAAACCAGCCTGGGCGAGCAGGCAGGCTCGACCCGCAACGGCCGCAGCGACGGCGTGTCGCTGGTGTACACCAACGCCGGGCTGGAACTGCGCGCCATCTATGACGTGATCCGCGACGTCAATGGCAAGTACAGCGATATCTATGCGGCGTCCAAGGACTTGATCGTGGGCGGCACTTACACTATCGACGCCTTGAAGCTGTTCGCTGCCTACGAAAACGTTTCGGCGCCGGACAGCGTCGCCGGCAGTCCCGACAAGATCCAGCATTACTGGATCGGCGCCAACTACGTGCTGACGCCGGCGCTGACCCTGATCGGCGGCGCCTTCCACGCCAAGCTCAACAACGACGGCGGCAGCGGCAACCTGTTCATGCTGGGCGCCAACTACAATCTGTCCAAGCGCACCTTGCTGTACGCCAGCGTGGGCACCGTGCGCAACAAGGGCAACGCCAATTTCTCGGTCGAAATGAGCGGCGACAATCCGCTGGCCGGACATAGCCAGAATGGCGGCTACCTGGGCGTCAGCCATTCTTTCTAGGGCGCGGCTTTGAGGTAAGCTATCGGTTCTGCGTAGTATCGCAACGAGGTCTTCAAGACCTCGTTTGCATTTCAAGGAGGATGGAGACATGACCACCGAGATAGCCGCCGCCAGCCTGCTGTTCGACGGCAAGCATCTGCTGGGAGAGGGCGTGCTGTGGTGCGACCGCACGCAACGCTTGTTCTGGACCGATATCCTCGGCGCCAGCCTGTGGTGCCACGATCCGGCCGCAGGCGCCACCCGCAGCTGGCCGATGCCGGAGCGGCTGGCGACGTTTGCCTTGACCGAAGACGACGACCGCCTGCTGCTGGGGCTGGCCTCGCAGCTGGCCTGGTTCAGTTTTTCCAATAATGCAGTGACGCCGATTTGCGCGGTCGAAGCCGACCTGCCGCACACGCGGCTGAACGACGGCCGCTGCGATCGCTTCGGCCGCTTCGTGTTCGGCACTAAGAACGATGCTCCCGGCCTGGCGCGCTGCTGCAGTTTCTACCGGCTCAACGCCGACCTGACGCTGGAACGCCTGGCGTTGCCGCAGGTGGCGATCAGCAACAGCATATGCTTCAGCCCCGACGGCCGCACCATGTATTACTGCGATTCGCCGAGCAAGACGATACGCTGCTGCGACTACGACACCGCGGCCGGCACGATCAGCAATGACCGCCAGTTCGCCAGCCTGCACCAGCAGCCGGGCGAGCCTGACGGTTCAACCGTCGATAGCGAGGGTTACCTGTGGAATGCCCAATGGGGCGGCCATCGTGTGCTGCGTTTTGCGCCGGACGGCAGCATTGAGCGCATGGTGCGGGTCCCGGTAGCGCAGCCCAGTTGCGTGGCGTTCGGCGGAGCAGGCCTGGATACCCTGTACGTGACCAGCGCGCGCGAATCGCTGTCGGCGGCAGCCTTGCTGGCCGAGCCGGCAGCGGGCGGCGTATTCCAGCTGCGCTTGCCCGGTGTGCGCGGTTTGCCGGAAGCCCGCTTCGGCGGCTGACTTTACAGATAGCTGATGGTCATGAGCACCGGGCTGATGATGGCGCCGGCGGCCTGGGGCGCAACGCGCAGGCCGAGTTGGCTGTCGCCTTGCAAGGCCATGCGGTAGGCGGTGGCTTCCTGGCTTCCCAGCACCTTGCCGTCGCGCGTCAAGGTAACAATCGCCGCGGCCGAACTGGCGGCAGGACCGACGCGCTGGAATGACACCGCGACGGCGCTGCGTTTGTCGCAGTGAATATCAAGTTTTCCGGCATCGAAGCTGCCGGTGCTGCAAGGCGGCTCGACGATGTTGCCGGTGAAGTGGATGACGCCGCCGTTGGCGCTGGCCATGGCGCCTGAGGCCAGGGACAGCAGGGCGGATGCGGCGGCGAGTTTTAACAGGAGAATGTTCATTGTTACCTTTTTAAAGATAGTAAAACCCGCAAATAAATTTCCATGAAGAAATGGTACTACATGGAAATATCAGTTGCCAGTGTTTAACTTGTCTTTATTGAGAGAAACAATAAATCTTGTCTTGAAAATTCCCTGCCGGAAGAATGCCGCATCCGGCATCTGCCGTCACGCGGCCAGGATGCGCCCGATCGCCGCGCTGTTGACGGCGATTTTTTCACTGTCCTCGTAAAGCAGTTCCACCCGCTGCTGCAACGGTTGCCAGGCCGGCCATTGCTCTGCCCGGTTGCCGGCCGCTGCCGGCGCAGTGGCTGGCGCGGTAGCCGGTGCGGTAGCCGGAGCCGCCTCGGAAGGCGGCAAGGGCGCGTTCGGATCGAGCACCTGTTCCGCCAATCCCAGCGTCTTGCTGACGCGCGCGGTGGCGGCATCCAGTTCACCGTTGACCGCTGCCTGCGGCAAGCCTTCGGCATTGCGCCGCAACAGCATCCGCAGCGCCGCGACGTGGGCGATCACCAGGTAGTTATGCACGATGAACTGGTTCAGGTTTTCCACCGCGCGATGCTTGCTGGCCGGCTCGTCGAGCATGCGCACCAGGGTCGACACCAGTTCCGAAATGCTGTCGAGGAAACGCTTGCGGCAGACGCGGTAGATAAAGTCGTCGCGCACCTTGCCTTGCAACAGGTTGTTGCCGGCTTCCAGGAAGCGCTGGTTGCTTTTCAAGACATTGCGGATCAGCTGCGGCAGCGTGCGGTATTCCCAGCTCGGCAGGACGAAGCTGAACGCGGTGGCGATGGCGGCGCCGATCAGGGTGTCGATCAGGCGCTCGCCGATGACGTGGCCGCTGCTCGGGATCACCAAGTTGATCTGCAGCAGGATCTGCATGCTGGCGGCAATCGCCGTGTAGCGGTACTTGACGTAGATGAAGGCCGGCGCCGCCACGGTCGCCATGAACAGGAAGCCGAGCAGGGCTACCGGTTCGTGCACGAAACGCAGGATCAGCGCGGTCGCCACGCAGCCTATCAGGGTACCAACCAGGCGGTCGCTGCGGCGCTGTTTGGTCTGGCTGAAGCTGGGCTTGAGGATGATGGCGATGGTCAGCACGATCCAGTAGCCGTGGCCGGCATACGGCAAGGCATCCGCCGCCAGCAGGCCGCAAGAAATCGCCAGCGCCGCGCGCACCGCAAAACGGAAAGTCGGCGATTGCCAGCGCAGGTTGGAGACCAGCACGCCCAGCTGGTATTTCTGCTGGGTCAGGAACGGCGTCATGTCCTTGCCCATCAGCACCGGCAGCGGCCCCTGCACGCTCTGGGTGGCGTGGTGCAGCTGGCCGATCATGTCGATCGCATCGCAGATCTTGGTATACGTGGCGCGCAGGATATCCAGGGCTTCCTCGGACACCTTGCCGGCCAGGCTGTCTTGCTGCAGCTGCTGCAGTTCGCTTTCGATGGAACGCATCTCGGCCTTGTAGCTGATGCTGGCGAACGAAGCGCGCTTGCGGGTGATGGCGTAGGCGATGGTTTCGATATCCTTGGCCGCCTTGCTGACCATGTCGCGCAGGTAGGTCAGGACTTCGGCGTCGGCCAGGTGGCGGCGCAGGATGACGTAGTCGGTATGGGTCGACAGGATGTGCTCATACAGGTCGAACATGCCGAAGTGGACCTGCACCAGGATCGCATCTTCCTGGTTTTTCGGGTCGCGCAGGATCAGGTCGCGCGAAGCCTGCTGCTTCTCGGCCAGCACGATCTGCTGGCGCACCAGCGTATTGAACTGGCTGTTGAGGTCGACGTGCATGTCGTAGAAATCGGCCTTGATGTTGATATAGCGCGCCAGTTCGAACAAGGCTTCGGCCAGCACCTGCTGCTTGATGCGGCTGCGCAGGAACCACGACACGGTCATCGAATAAGCCAGGTAAGCCAGGCCGCCGCCCAGGAACAGGCCGGCATGGAAAAAAGCCTGCTCCACGTTCATCGCGTTTTCCATCGACAGGGTCATCACGAACAGCGCGGAAAACTGCAGGGGCATGGCTTTTTTGCCATACACCACCATCATGCTGGCGAGGAAGGTGACCACCACCAGCATCAGGCTCAGCAGCCAGTGGAACGGCGCGCACAGGCTGATCACCAGGGTGACCACGGTGCACAGCAGCACGCTGGACAGCATTTCGTTGAACTTGTGGCGCAGCGTGCTCGGCAGGTCCATCAGGCTGGTCGACAGGGCGCCGATGCAGACCGTCATCGCGGTCGGCAGGTCGCTGAACTGCAGCACCAGCAAGGTCAGCCCCACCACGCCCGTGGCGATCCGCAAACCCGTATAGAAATAATGACTAAAAATAAAGGTGCGCAGATCTAGAGCGTAGTGCATGAGGAGTGTCTTTGCGGTAGCCGGCAAGGCTGAAAGTGTACCGCGTTTGCAACAGGAAATCGGGCCGGAAGGTGCAAAAAAGGCATGAGGCCGGGCAGGGCTCCGGGCGCCAGGGTTTTCCTGCGGATTTTTACGGCTTTTTTACACTTTGTTTACACCCCCGCCACGTCTCTTTACGACATTTTTAGAAGCTTCTCTATAGCCTGTCGGTACCGCAACTAATCTGTAACGAGGGTAATGATGGAGCTGGTAATGGATGGAATTTATGTCGGCGCGGTGGTGGCGATGTTTGTCGTCACCTGGGCGCTGGCGGTGGGATGCAAGAAGCTGGAGGATAAGCAATGAACCCGTTTTATGTACTCGGTGCGCTGGTCACCGTGGCGCTGCTGGTGTACCTGGTGGTGGCCTTGATAAAAGCGGAGGACTTCTGACATGACCTCCCAATCCACCATGTTGCTGGTCGCTTTCCTGGCCGTGCTGCTGTTGCTGAGCTATCCGCTCGGCAAATTCATCGTGCAGGTCGCCGCCGGGTCATCCGACCATGCCCCGGTGCCCGGCTTCGGCTGGTTCAACCGGATCGAGCAATGGCTGTACCGTTGCGCCGGCATCAAAGCCAAGTCCGAAATGAACTGGAAGCATTACGCGCTGGCGCTGCTGTTGTTCAACACCATCGGCGCGCTGGCGACCTATGGCTTGCAGCGCTTGCAGGTCTGGCTGCCGCTGAATCCGCAGCATTTTGCCAACGTCAGTCCCGACTCGTCATTCAACACTGCGGTCAGTTTCATCTCCAATACCAACTGGCAGGGATATTCGGGCGAAAGCACGATGAGCTACCTGACCCAGATGCTGGTGCTGGCAGTGCAGAATTTCTTTTCCGCAGCGACCGGCATCGCAGTTGCGTTTGCCCTGATCCGCGGCTTTTCGCGTCATTCGGTGCAGTCTATCGGCAATTTCTGGACCGACATCACGCGTTCCACCGTGTATGTATTGCTGCCGCTGTCGGTGATTTTCTCGGTATTCCTGATCAGCCAGGGCGTGATCCAGAACTTTGACTCCTATAAAGACGCCAACATCGTGCAGTCGCTGGACTATCAGCAGCCGAAAGTCGGCGCCGACGGCCAGCCGGTCATGGGAACCACCGGCGACGGAGCAGGCAAGCCCGTGATGGAAGCCGCCAACACCAAGGTGCAGACTTTGGCGATGGGCCCGGTGGCGTCGCAGGAAGCGATCAAGATGATAGGCACCAACGGCGGCGGTTTCTTCAACGCCAACTCGGCCCATCCTTATGAAAATCCGACACCGCTGTCGAATTTCATGCAGATGCTGGCGATCTTCCTGATCCCGGCGGCGCTGTGCTTCACGTTCGGCTTCATGGTCGGCGACATCCGCCAGGGCTGGGCGGTGCTGGCGGCGATGACGATCATCTTCGTCATCATGACCGCGGTAGTCATGTATGCGGAACAGCAGTCGCACCCTGGCCTGACCGCGATGGGCATCGACCAGGGCCACAGCCTGCTGCAGTCCGGCGGCAACATGGAAGGCAAGGAAACCCGCTTCGGCATCAGCGCTTCGGCCCTGTTTGCAGCAATCACCACGGCGGCGTCCTGCGGCGCGGTCAACGCCATGCACGATTCGTTTACGGCATTGGGCGGCATGGTGCCGATGGCCTTGATACAAATGGGTGAAGTGGTGTTCGGCGGCGTCGGTTCCGGCCTGTACGGCATGCTGGTGTTCGCGATCATGGCGGTGTTCATCGCCGGCCTGATGATCGGCCGTACCCCGGAATACCTGGGCAAGAAGATCCAGTCGTTCGAGATGAAGATGACTTCGATCGCGATCCTGGCGACGCCGATGCTGGTGTTGGGCGGCACCGCGATTGCGGTAATGGCGACGGCCGGCGTGGCGGGCATCCTGAATCCCGGCGCCCATGGCTTCAGCGAAATCCTGTATGCGTTTTCTTCTGCTGCCAACAACAACGGCAGTGCGTTCGGCGGCCTGTCAGCCAACACGCCGTTCTATAACGTGATGCTGGCGATAGCCATGTGGTTCGGGCGTTTCATCATCATCGTCACGATCCTGGCGATGGCCGGTTCGTTTGCAGCTAAAAAACGGTTGGAACCGAACTCTGGAACCATGCCTACCCATGGCCCGCTGTTCATCGTATTGCTGATTGGTGTTGTGGTGCTGGTGGGCGTGCTGAACTATGTACCGGCCCTGGCGCTTGGCCCTGTTGTTGAGCACTTGCAAATGTTTGCACCAAATTAAGAAGAAGGATCATCATGTCTCGCACTAATCTGACGCTCTTCGATTCCGCGCTCATGGGCCCGGCTATCGTCGCATCGTTCAAAAAACTGGCGCCGCAAACGCAATTGCGCAACCCGGTCATGTTCGTGGTTTATGTCGGCAGCATCTTGACCACCTTGCTGTATTTCCAAGCATTGACCGGCAAGGGTGAAGCCAGCCCGGCCTTCATCCTGGCGATCTCGGTCTGGCTCTGGTTCACCGTGCTGTTCGCCAATTTCGCCGAAGCGCTGGCGGAAGGGCGCAGCAAGGCGCAGGCGGAATCGCTGCGCGCCTTGAAGCAAACCGTTTCCGCCAAAAAGCTGGACGGCAACGGCAAGCCCGATGGCCAGCTCAGCAAATGGTCGGCCACCCCGGCCGGCAACCTGCGCAAGGGCGACATCGTGCTGGTGGAAGCCGGCGACGTGATCCCGGTCGACGGCGAAGTCATCGAAGGCGTGGCCTCGGTTGACGAGAGCGCCATCACCGGCGAATCGGCGCCCGTAATCCGTGAATCCGGCGGCGATTTTTCCGCCGTCACCGGCGGCACCCGGGTGCTGTCCGACTGGCTGGTGGTGCGGGTCTCGGTCAATCCGGGCGAAGCCTTCCTTGACCGCATGATCTCGATGGTGGAAAGCGCCAAGCGGCAAAAGACGCCGAACGAGATCGCGCTGACCATCCTGCTGGTGGCGCTGACCATCGTGTTCTTGCTGGTGACCGTGACCTTGCTGCCGTTCTCGCTGTTCAGCGTGAGCGCCGCCAAAAGCGGCATGCCAATCACCATCACGGTGCTGGTGGCCTTGCTGGTGTGCCTGATCCCGACTACCATCGGCGCCTTGCTGTCCGCCATCGGCGTGGCCGGCATGAGCCGCATGATGCAGGCCAATGTGATCGCCACTTCCGGCCGCGCGGTGGAAGCAGCCGGCGACGTCGACGTGCTGTTGCTGGACAAAACCGGCACTATCACGCTCGGCAACCGCCAGGCTTCGGCATTCATTCCGGCGCCTGGCATCACCGAACAGCAATTGGCTGACGTGGCGCAGCTGGCGTCGCTGGCGGATGAAACGCCGGAAGGGCGCAGCATCGTGGTGCTGGCCAAGCAGCGTTTCAATATCCGTGAACGCGAGATGAATTCGCTGCACGCTACCTTTGTACCGTTCACCGCGCAGACCCGCATGAGCGGCATCGATATCGGCGAAGCTGGCAACATTCGTGCGATCCGCAAAGGTTCGTCCGAGGCGCTCAAGAACTACCTGCAGGAACTGGGGCAGCCGTTCCCGGCCGAAGTCGCGCACAACGTCGACGACGTCGCCCGCCGCGGTAGTACGCCGCTGGTGGTGGTGGACGACGGCGTGGTGATGGGCGTGGTCGAGCTGAAGGATATCGTCAAGGGCGGCATCAAGGAGCGTTTTGCCGAGTTGCGCCGGATGGGCATCAAGACCGTCATGATCACCGGCGACAACCGCCTGACAGCGGCGTCGATCGCCGCCGAAGCCGGCGTCGACGACTTCCTGGCGGAGGCGACGCCGGAAGACAAGCTCAAGCTGATCCGCAGCTACCAGTCGGAAGGCCGGCTGGTGGCGATGACCGGCGACGGCACCAACGACGCGCCGGCGCTGGCCCAGGCCGACGTCGCGGTGGCGATGAACAGCGGCACGCAGGCGGCGAAGGAAGCCGGCAACATGGTCGACCTCGATTCGAACCCGACCAAGCTGCTGGAGATCGTCGAGATCGGCAAGCAGATGCTGATGACGCGCGGCGCCTTGTCGACCTTTTCGATCGCCAACGATATCGCCAAGTATTTCGCGATTATCCCGGCCGCTTTCATCACCACTTATCCGCAGCTCGCAGCGCTTAACGTGATGCACCTGGCCAGCCCGTCGTCGGCCATCATGTCGGCAGTCATCTTCAACGCCCTGATCATCGTGGTGCTGATTCCGCTGGCGTTGAAAGGGGTGCGCTACCGCGCAGTCGGCGCCGCTTCGCTGCTGCGCCGCAACCTGCTGATCTACGGCCTCGGCGGCATCATATTGCCCTTTATCGGCATCAAACTGATCGACATGATTTTGTCTGTCATGCACCTGGTGTAATTAGGAGTATAGAAATGAAATCCGCATCCACAACAACGCTGCCGCCGGCAAAACTGGCAGCCAATTCGAAAGTAACTTCGTCGCAAGCGGCTTCGCAAGGCGTATTGCGTCCGGCACTGGTGCTGTTCGCCAGCCTGACAGTCTTGTGCGGCGTGATCTATCCGCTGGCCGTGACCGGCATCGGCAAGGCCGTCTTCCCTGACCAGGCGTCTGGCAGCCTGATCGTGCAAAACGGCAAGCTGGTCGGTTCGCGCCTGATCGGCCAGGAATTTTCCGCTCCCAACTATTTCTGGGGACGCCTGTCGGCCACCAGCCCGATGCCATATAACGCCCAGTCTTCCGGCGGCTCCAATTTCGGGCCTGGCAACCCGGCTTTGATCGACGCGGTCAAGGGCAGGGTCGATGCCTTGAAAGCTGCCGATCCCGGCAATACGCTGCCGATCCCGGTGGACCTGGTGACTGCTTCGGGCAGCGGCCTGGACCCGGAAATCAGCCTGGCGGCCGCCTACTACCAAGCCGGACGCATTGCGCGCGAGCGCAAGCTCAATGTCGATACGGTGCATGCCCTGATCGACAGCCTGCAGCTGCAGCGCAGCCTGGGCTTCTTCGGCGAGCCGCGCGTCAACGTCCTGGCGTTGAACTTGGCGCTGGACCGGCAGCATCCGGCCGCAAACTGAGTTTCACCACCCATTTCATTCCAGAGGGGATAGTGCCTGCAGGGCTGACCGTACGGCGTGCGGCCAGCTTTCACACGTCCATGTTTCCTCTGGTTTGAAATACACCACCTCACGCTGTTTTTGTCTTGGAAAACATGAAGAAAATCATCTATTTTGCTGGCCTGCTTACCGTCATTGGCGTTACCGCCTTCACTGCAAACTGCTCGCAGGCTGAAGAAGCGGTCCCGGACAATTCCCTGACGTTCAATGCCAGTGTCGTCTCCGACTATCGCTTCCGCGGCATTTCCCAGACACGCCTGAAACCGGCCCTGCAAGGCGGCGCCGACTATAGCAACAATCCTACCGGACTGTATGCGGGCACCTGGCTGTCGACGCTCAAATGGGTCAAGGACGGCGGCGGCGACGGCAATATCGAATGGGATATCTATGCCGGCAAGAAAGGTAACTTCACCCAGGACCTGAGCTACGATTTCGGCGTGCTGTCGTATGTCTATCCATCCAACGACCTGCATCCGGATGCCAATACGACGGAGCTGTATGGCCAGCTGGGTTATGGTCCGGCATACATCAAGTATTCGCAGTCGCTGACCAATCTGTTCGGCGCCGCCGACAGCAAGAACAGCGGCTACCTGGACATCGGCGCCAATATCGATGTCAGCAACGGTTATACGGTCAACCTGCATGCCGGCCACCAGACTGTCAAAAACAATTCGTCGCTGAGCTATAACGACTGGAAAGTCGGCTTGACCAAGGATTTCGGCTTCCTGTCCGGCAGCGTGGCCGTGATCGGCACCGACGCCAAGAATTATGTGGGCCCGGCGCCGGATCGGAAGAACCTGGGGAAAACCACGCTGGTAGTATCGGCGACCAAGACATTCTAAGGATTGCCGACCGGCGGTTCCAATAGTACGGGTCGGAAGGCGCAGAGCCTTCCGGCCTGTCTGCCATTGCGGGTCCGGGAGTGATTCCAAGTGGATTCCGGTATATCGTGACGATAACTGGATTCCATCTACAATTAGCGCTACGATTTTACACAACCGTCTTATCGATGGCTTTCACAAGGCAACCAGTGTCTTCACCCTATTCAAACGATAACCTGCGTCCCGATCCGGATGCTTTGCTGGCGCAGCTGCAGGTACAGGAAAGCCTGGCCGGGCGGGGCAAGCTGCGCATCTATTTCGGCGCTTCTGCCGGCGTCGGCAAGACCTACGCCATGCTCAGCGCCGCGCACAAGTTGCATAGTGAAGGGCGCGAGGTGCTGGCCGGCGTGATCGAGAGCCACGGCCGGGCGGAAACGGCGGCACTGCTGAACGGACTGGAAGTGCTGCCTTTGAAGCAGGTCAGCTACCGCGACAAGCAATTGCCGGAATTCGACCTGGACGCCGCCCTGCGGCGCAAGCCGTCGCTGATACTGGTCGATGAACTCGCGCATTCGAATGCCTCCGGCTCACGCCATCCGAAGCGCTGGCAGGATGTGGAAGAATTGTTGAACGCCGGCATCGATGTCTTCACCACGCTCAATGTCCAGCACCTGGAAAGCCTGAACGACGTCGTCGGCGGCATCACTGGCATCCGCGTCGCAGAAACCTTGCCGGACACCGTCTTCGACGCCGCCGATGAAGTGGTGCTGGTAGACCTGCCTGCCGATGAATTGCTGAACCGGCTGAAACTCGGCAAGGTGTATAAGCTGCCGCAGGCCGAGCGCGCCTCGCGCAATTTTTTCCGCAAAGGCAACCTGATCGCGCTGCGCGAACTGGCTTTGCGGCGCACGGCGGATCGCCTGCAGGGCGATGTCCAGGCATACCGGATCGAAAAATCCATCGGCGCGGTATGGCAGACCGACGCCGCCTTGCTGGCCTGCGTCGGTCCGTCGCCCGGCGCGGAACACGTCATCCGCAGCACTGCGCGGCTGGCGACCCAGCTCAATGCCGAATGGCATGCGGTGTATGTCGAGACGCCGAAACTGCAGCGCCTTCCGTCCGCCAAACGCGAACGCATCCTGAAGACGCTCAAGCTGGCGCAGGACCTGGGAGCGACTACCGCGGTGCTGGCCGGCAGCGAAGTGGGCGAGGTTGTGGCCGGTTATGCCCGCAGCCACAATTTCTCGAAGATCATCACCGGCCGCAGCCAGCGCCGCTTTCCCTGGCAAGCCAGCCATTCCGCGCGGATCGCGGCGCATGCCCGCGACATCGACCTGATCGCCATCGGCGCAAATTCGGCCAGCGCCGCGGAAAAACCGGAAGAGGCCGGCTCCATCCTGCCGCGCCATTTGCCGATGCAGAGCCGGGTCGAATGGTGGGGTTATGCCTGGGCGCTGGCGGTGTGCGTGCTGGTGACGCTGCTGGCGACGCCGATATTGCCGTTTTTCGACCTGGCCAACATCGTCATGCTGTACCTGCTGGCGGAAGTCCTGATCGCTATCCGCTACGGCCGCGGGCCGGCGATCTTTGTCGCCTTGCTGAGCATCGCTTCCTTCGATTTCTTTTTCGTGCCGCCGCGCTTTTCGTTTGCCGTCAGCGATTTCCAATACCTGCTGACCTTCGGCGTGATGCTGGCGGTCGGCTTGACCATTACCCACCTGACCTCCGGCCTGCGCTACCAGGCCCGGATCGCCTCGGACCGTGAAGCGCGCTCGCGCGCCCTGTTTGAATTTGCCCGTGCCTTGTCGGGGGTGCTGCAGACGGAACAGATCTTCGAGACCAGCGGGCTGTTCCTGCAGCGCAGCTTCCAGGCCAAGACCTTGCTCCTGATACCTGACGACGCCGGCCGGCTGCACCTGCCGGGCGTGATACCGGACGACGTGGCCCATGTCGCCGCGGCGCTCGACATGGGCATCGCCCAGTGGGCTTTCGACAATGCCAGCAGCGCCGGCATCGGCACCGATACCCTGCCGGCCAGCAATTACCTGTACCTGCCTTTGGTGGCGCCGATGCGCACCCGGGGCGTGCTGGTGATCCTGCCGCACAACCGGCGCTGGATTCTGATCCCGGAGCAGCAGCAACAGTTGTATACCTTCGCTACCCTGACTGCGATTGCGCTGGAGCGCGTGCATTATGTCGAAGTGGCGCAAGACGCCCTGGTGCGCATGGAGTCGGAGCGGTTGCGCAATTCCCTGCTGTCGGCGCTGTCGCACGATTTGCGCACGCCGCTGACCGCCTTGATCGGCTTGTCCGAGTCGCTGGTGCTGTCGAAACCGCCGTTGCAGCAGAACCAGCAGGCGCTGGCCGCCGCGCTGCACGGCGAGATGCTGCGCATGAGCGCGCTGGTGACCAATCTGCTGGACATGGCGCGCATCCAGAGCGGCGAGGTCAAGCTGAACCTGCAGTGGCAGCCGTTCGAAGAAGTAGTCGGCAGCGCATTGCGCGCCAGCGGCTCGGCGCTGCATGGACACCAGGTCGAGATAAAGGTAGCGCACGAATTGCCGCTGATTCATTTTGACGCGGTGCTGATCGAACGCGTGCTGTGCAACCTGCTGGAGAATGCCGCCAAATACACGCCGGCCGGTTCTCACATCGTCCTGGCCGCGGTGGCGAACACGCGCGTCCTGACGGTCACCATCGCCGATGACGGCCCGGGGCTGCCGAGCGGCATGGAAGACACGATATTTGAAAAATTCACGCGCGGCGAGCGCGAATCGGCCAAGCCCGGCGTCGGGCTCGGGCTGGCGATCTGCCGCGCCATCGTGGAAGCCCATGGCGGCAGCATCCATGCCCGCAGCGGCCACCATGGCGAAAGCGGCGCTGAATTCATCTTCACCATTCCGCTCGGCGCGCCGCCCAGCATGCCGGACCTGGAAGAACATGAAGCAGGCGCCGGCGACGATACGGAGCAAGCATGACGATGCAACCCACACCCATAGCGCTGCTGGTCGAGGACGAACCGCAGATCCGCCGTTTTGTACGCGCCGCCCTGGAAGATGAAGGCTGGCAGATTTTTGAAGCGGCCACCATGCAGCGCGGCCTGATCGATTGCGGCACCCGCAAGCCGAACCTGGTGATCCTCGATCTCGGCCTGCCGGATGGCGACGGCGTCGATTTCATCCTGGATGTCAGGAAGTGGTCGCGGGTGCCGATCATCGTGCTGTCGGCGCGCGTCAATGAAACCGACAAGATCAAGGCGCTCGACGCCGGCGCCGACGATTACCTGAGCAAACCTTTCGGCGTCGGCGAGCTGCTGGCGCGGGTACGCGCCACGCTGCGCCGCCAGCACCAGCCGCTGGCCGGCGATGACGGCCTGATCCGCTTCGGCGACGTCACGCTGGACCTGCAGGCGCGGCTGGTCACCAAGGCGCAGCAGCAGGTGCACCTGACGCCGACCGAGTATCGGCTGCTGTCGGTGCTGGTGGCCAATGCCGGGCGGGTGGTGACCAATCCGCAGCTGCTCAAGGAAGTGTGGGGGCCGTCGCATTCGGAGAGCGGCCACTATTTACGGATTTACATGGGGCACTTGCGGCAGAAGCTGGAAGACGATCCGGCCCAGCCCAAGCACTTGCTGACCGAGACCGCGGTCGGCTACCGGATCCTGCTGTCCCAATAAAATCCAGCAAGAGGAGAAGAGCATGACCAGGCCAGACTGCATCAAGCATTGGCAAGAGATTCAAGGCGCGGACGATTCCAGTTATCCCGGCAGCGCCGAGCTGATGTCCATAGGTTCGCCGTTCGGCCGGGTTTTCGGCCTGAACCGGCTCGGCATCCATCATGAACTGCTGCCGCCGGGACGGCGCACGTCCTGGCCGCATGCGGAGAAGACCGAGGAAGAATTCGTCTACGTCATCGAAGGCACGCCGGATGTCTGGCTGGACGGCCGCCTGCACCGGCTGGCGCCGGGAGACGGCGTCGGCTTTGCGCCCGGCACCGGCCTTGCCCATACCTTCATCAACAATACCGAGACCGATGTGCGGCTGCTGGTGGTGGGCGACCGCTTCCGCGCCGACAACCAGGTTTATTACGCCTTGCATGCGCAGCGCAACGCCGAGATCGGCGAGCAGCTTTGGCTGGATGCGCCGAAACAGCCGCTTGGTCCGCACGACGGCTTGCCGGACAAATTGCGGGCGTCCAACGGACCGTTCTGAAGGCGGGTATAGTCTTCATTCCTATCCACGCATACAGGACCGATCCATGCCAAGTCGAGAACACGTTGAAAGTTTTATCGCGCTGGTTGTGCAAGGGAAGTACGTAGAGGCAATCCAGGAGTTTTATACGGAAGATGCATCCATGCAGGAAAACCTGGAGCCGCCGCGCACCGGGCTGCAGGCGCTGGTGGCCGGAGAAGAAAAGGCGCTGGCGGCGTTCAAGGAAATCCGCACCGTGGCCGCCAAGTCCTTCCTGGTTGACGGCGACCGGGTCGCCATCAACTGGCTGTTCGAAATGGTCGCCCACGACGGCCGCAGTTTCCAGCTGGACGAAATCGCCTATCAGCTTTGGCGCGGCGACAAGATAAGCGAAGAACGTTTTTATTACGATCCTGGACAACGCAAGCTGGCCTGAAAACAGGGCAGTCGTCGTACCTCCTGCCAAGTTCCAGGAATAGGTGTAAACTAGCGGGCAGACAGATGCAACACTGCGTGCATCTGTCTTTTTGTTTACCCTACGGTTATCGGCAGTGCCACGTACTCTTCTCATTCCGCTCATTGTCGCCTGCGCGCTGTTCATGGAAAACATGGACGCGACGGTGATTGCCACCTCGCTGCCGGTACTGGCGCGCGACCTCGGCCAAGATCCCCTTACCCTTAAGCTGGCGTTGACCTCGTATGTGGTCGGCCTCGGCGTGTTCATCCCGATCAGCGGCTGGGTCGCTGACCGTTTCGGCGCGCGCACCGTGTTCCGTACCGCCATCCTGGTGTTCCTGACCGGCTCGCTGATGTGCGCAGCCTCGAGCTCGCTGGCGGCCTTTGTCGCGGCGCGCTTCTTGCAAGGCATAGGCGGCGCCATGATGGTGCCGGTAGGGCGTATCGTCATTTTCCGCTCGGTGCCGCGCACCGAGCTGGTCAAAGCCATCAGCTACCTGACCATTCCCTCCCAGCTGGGACCGGTGATCGGGCCGCCGCTAGGCGGCTTCATCACGACTTATTTCCACTGGCGCTGGATTTTCCTGATCAATGTTCCTATCAGCATCCTCGGCATGTACCTGGCCAGCCGCTACATAGAAAACTACCGTTCCGACGAGTTGCAGCCGCTGGACATGAAGGGTTTCTTCTTGTCGGCTATCGGCAGCACCTTGCTGATGCTGGGCTTGTCGCTGATCGACGGCGAGCTGCTGGCGCCGGGGTGGGCGTTCGCCATGTGCTTGCTGGGCGGCCTGACCTTGTATGTGTATCTGCTGCATGCAAGGCGCGAACCGTTCCCGCTGCTGGACCTGCGCCTGTTGCGGATCCCGACTTTCCGCGCCAGCGTCATCGGCGGTTCGCTGTTCCGCATCGGCTTGGGGGCGGTGCCGTTCCTGCTGCCGCTGGCACTGCAGGTCGGTTTTGGCATGAATGCCTTCCATGCCGGCACCATCACTTGCGCCTCGGCCTTCGGCGCGATCTTCATGAAAGCCATCGGCACTTCGGTTCTGCGCCGCTATGGTTTCCGTTCGGTGCTGATCTGGAATGCTTTGCTGGCCGGATTGGCTCTGGCCTCGTATGGCTTGTTCACGCCGACCACGCCCTACCTGGTGATGATGGCGGTGGTGCTGCTGGGCGGGTTTTTCCCTTCCATGCAGTTTACCTGCCTCAATACCATGGCTTACGCTGACCTCGACAGCGCCGACGTCAGCCGGGCTACCAGCCTGGCCAGCGTGGTGCAGCAGATTTCCTTGGGTTTGGGAGTGACCATCGGCGGCCTGGCGGTGCATCTGTCGAGCCGCCTGCAGGGACACTCGACTATCGTGGCGGGGGACTTCTGGCCGGCCTTCATTGTTATCGGCTTGTTTTCGCTGGCGTCGATCCCGGTGACGCGGCGCCTGCCGTTGAATGCCGGCGCGGCCTTGACCGGACACAAGCCGGCTTAAGCCAGCCGCCGCTGCCGGGATACCGAGGTATCCGATAGCGGCTGCGGCTCTACATCAAACTTCAGCAATACGCTTGGCGATATGCGCCAGCGCTTCTTCCACCTGGTCGACCAGGATCAGGCAAAGGTCTCCCGGCTCCAGGTGCGACAGCGCAGTATCGATGGCGACGAATTCGCCGTTGATTTCCGCGGTCGATGTAGTGCGGCGGGCATTCTGCAAACCTTCGCGCAGCAAGCCCAGCACTTCGCCGTCGGCGCGGCCGCGCTGGCACTGGTCCTGGTACAGGATCACCTGGTCGAATGCATCGCCCAGGATTTCGGTCTGGTGACGGATGTCGATATCGCGCCGGTCGCCGGCGCCGCTGATGACCACCGAACGGCGTTTGGCGGGCATGCTGTCGATAGCCTTTACCAGCGCCTTGATCGCATCCGGATTGTGGCCGTAGTCGGCAATCAGGGTCGCGCCGCGATAATCGAATACATTGAAGCGGCCTGGCGCGGTGGCGGCATCGTTGACGAAGCTGCCGAGGCCGGCGCGGATCACGTCCCAGTCCAGGTCCAAAGCCCAGGCCGCGGCGATCGAAGCCATGGCGTTTTCGACCTGGAAGCCGATGGCGCCGTTGCGTGTCAGCGGGATGTCCTGCAGCAGGATCCGATGTTCCTGCTTGCCCTTGGCGGCGACGATGGCGTTGCCGTCCTGGTACACCACCCGGTGGCCTTGCGCGCGATGGGTGGTCATCAGCGGGTGATGGAAATCGTGGGCGAAAAAGGTCACTGAGCCCGGGCAGGATTTGGCCATGCTGGCGACCATCGGATCGGCCGCGTTGAGGACCGCATGGCCGCCCGGGGCGACGTTTTCGACGATCACGCGTTTGACCACGCTCAAGTCTTCCACCGTGCTGATATAGCTCAGGCCGAGGTGGTCGCCCATGCCGATATTGGTGACCACGGCGACGTCGCAGCGGTCGAAGCCGAGGCCCTCGCGCAAGATGCCGCCGCGCGCGGTTTCAAACACGGCCGCATCGACGTCCGGATGCATCAAGACATTGCGCGCGCTGCGCGGGCCGCTGCAATCACCGGTATCGATGCGCTGTTTTTCGATATACACACCGTCGGAATTGGTCATGCCGACGCGCAGTCCCTTGCGGCCCAGCAGGTGGGCGATCAGGCGCACGGTAGTGGTCTTGCCGTTGGTGCCGGCCACCGCTACCAGCGGGATGCGGCCGTTGTCGCCGCTGGCGAACATGGTCGACATGATGGCGGCGCCGACCGCGCGGCCCTTGCCGTAAGAAGGGCTGATGTGCATGCGCAAGCCAGGTGCTGCATTGACTTCGACCACGCCGCCTTCCTGTTCTTCCAGCGGCTGGTGGACGTTGTTGCAGACGACGTCGACGCCGCAGATATCGAGCCCGACCATTTGCGCCGCGGCTACCGCGCGCGCCGCCAGTTCAGGGTGGACATCTTCGGTGACATCGGTGGCGGTGCCGCCGGTGCTCAGGTTGGCGTTGTTGCGCAACACCACGCGCACGCCTTGCTGCGGGATCGAATCCGCGGCGTAATTCTGCTTGGACAGCGTCGCCAGGGCAATCGCATCGAAGCGGATCTTGGTCAGCGTGGTGGCATGGCCGTCGCCGCGCAGCGGGTCGCTGTTGACCTGGTCCACCAGCTGGCGGATGGTGCGCACGCCGTCGCCGATGACTTGCGGCGGATCGCGGCGGGCAGCGGCGATCAGCTGGTTGCCGACTACCAGCAGGCGGAAGTCATGCCCCGGCAGGTAGCGCTCGACGATCACTTCCGAACAGATCTTGGCGGCCACTTCGAACGCTGCCATGACCTGCTCGCGGGCGGTGATGTTGACCGCCACGCCCTTGCCCTGGTTGCCGTCGCGCGGCTTGAGCACCACCGGCCCGGCGATCTCCTGGGTCGCGGCCCATGCTTCTTCCGCGCTGGAGACCACCCGGCCCATCGGCACCGGGACGCCGGCCGCGTTCAGCAGTTTCTTGGTCAGGTCCTTGTCCTGGGCGATCGATTCCGCGATCGCGCTGGTGTGGTTGGTTTCCGCGGCCTGGATGCGGCGCTGGCGGCTGCCCCAGCCGAACTGCACCATGCTGCCGCTGGTCAGGCGCCGGAACGGAATCCCGCGCATGACCGCCGCCTGCACGATGGAGCCGGTGCTGGGTCCGAGACGGATGTCTTCATCCAGTTCATGCAGGCTGGCCAGTGCGCCGGCGAGATCGAAGGGCTTGTCTTCCAGCGCTGCCTGGCACAGTTTCTGCGCCAGCTGGAACGCCATCCTGCCGACTTCTTCCTCGGTGTATTCAACGATGACCTGGTAGACGCCGCCTTCCAGGGTCGGCACGGTGCGGCTGAAGGTGACCGGGCAGCCGGCTTCCGATTGCAGGCCGAGCGCCGCTATCTCGAGCGCGTGCGCCATCGACACCACGTCGTTCTTGCTGCCGGCTTCCAGGAAGCCGATTTTTGGAAAGCGTTCACGCAACCTGGCTTCGAAACCGGCGATGCCTGCAATGGCGCGTTCGGCATCGGTGCAAGACACAATGGCTTCGATAGCGGTATGTCGACTCCACAGATTGGGGCCGCGAAGTACTCGGATACGTGATACGTCCATCAACAGGTTTTCCTATTATTACTGATAAAAAAAGCAGGAGGGCAGCCGCCCATCCCGCTTAGATTTTTTAAGCCATTTCGAACGTTTCTATCCCTGCACGCATCAGGTCGTGAGAGATGTCCAGCGCCCAGGCGGCGGCAACCGCCGCCAACACGTTTTCAACCTGGAAACTGTCCTTGCTGCGGGCAATCAGCGGCACGGTGGTGATGTCTGCCAGCAGCATTTCGTTTTTGCCGATCGCCAGCATGATCTGGTCGTTGCGCACGAACACGGCGCGGCGGTCTTGTTCCAGCTGTTCGGCGATTACCGGCAGGGTAGGGGAGAGGCCAAAAAAGATCACTTCGCCGTCGCACAGCGGCGCCATGCCCGCCACCAGCGGATCGGCGGCATTCAACACGGCGACGCCGCTAGGCAGCACGACGTCGACCTGGGTGCGCGTGACCTTGACCATTTCCTCGGCATCGCCGATGTAGTACTGCGGCGAGCTGTCGGCAGGATCGATATTGGTGACGACGCCGACCTGGCAACGGTCATAGACCAGGCCTTCCGAGAGGATGGTGTCGTGGCTGTTCTCGAATACCGCCGCCTGGACCGCGCGGTTGATCAGCACCCGTTGCGCCGACTCCCAATTGGCGCGGTCGCCCTTTTCAACCCGGCGCTGGGCAAAATAAAGGCCGTCGCCGCAAGCCAGGCCGACATGGTTGCCGCTCAAATGCAGCTGCCAGGCGATCAGGCGCGAGACGGTGGTCTTGCCGTGGGTGCCGGTGACGCCGACGATGGGGATGCGGCCATTGTCGGCAGCGGCGAACAGGTGTTCGATGATGGCGCGGCCGACCGGGCGCGGCCTGCCTTCGGCCGGCTTGAGATGCATCAGCAGGCCGGGGCCGGCGTTGACTTCGACGATCGCCCCGCGCTGCTCTTCCAGCGGACGGGAAATATCCTCGGCCACCAGGTCGACGCCGGCGATATCCAGGCCCACCACGCGCGCGGCGAGCGAGGCCGCTGCGGCGACGCTGGGATGGACCAGGTCGGTGACGTCGATGGAAACGTTGCCGTTACGCTGGATCAGCACTTGCTTGCCTGCAGGCGGGATCGACTCGCCGTTGAAGCCTTGCCGTTCCAGCTCTACCCGCACCACCGGTTCTTCATCCAGCAGCACCAGGCTCAGCGGGCACTCTTCGAGTTCGCCGCGGCGCGGGTCGGAATTGATCTGGCTGTCTATCAGCTGGCGGATGGTCGATTTGCCATCGGCGCTGATCGACAGCGGCTCGCCGCGCGCGGCAGCCGCCAGGCGGCCGCCGACAATCAGCAGCCGGTGTTCGTTGCCGCGGATGAAACGTTCGACGATGACGCTGCTGCCTTCTTCCAGCGCCAGGGCGTAGGCGGTTTCGATTTCTGCCTGGGTATTGAGGTCGATGAAGACGCCGCGTCCATGGTTCGCATCGGAAGGCTTGACCACCACCGGCAAGCCGATATCTTCAGCGGCTTCCCAGGCTTCGGCGGCGCTTTCCACCAGTTGTCCTTCCGGCACCGGCACGCCGCAAGCCTGCAGCAGGCTCTTGGTCAGATCCTTGTCGCTGGAGATGCTTTCGGCGATGGCGCTGGTCTGGTCGGTTTCCGCGGTCCAGATGCGGCGCTGGCGGATACCGTGGCCGAGCTGCACCAGGTTGCCTTCGGTGAGGCGGAACGAGGGGATGCGCCGTTCTTCCGCGGCTTCCACGATACAGGCCGTGCTCGGCCCCAGGCAGCGCGAATCCACCATGCTGCGCAGTTCGACGATAGTGGCAGGGACGTCGAACGGCTTGTCTTCGATCGCCGCCATGACCAGGTCGCGTGCGGCATGCAGGGCGGCGCGGGTAACCTGCTCGTGGCGCGCGCGCACCGCAACCTTGTAGACGCCGCGCACTGAAGTGCTGCGCGCCTTGCCGAAACCGCCGGGCATGCCGGCCAGGTTTTGCAGTTCCAGGGTGACGTGTTCGAGGATGTGGCCGGGCCAGGTGCCGTCTTGCAGGCGTTGGACAAAACCGCCGCGTTCGCCATAGCTGCAGCGGTGCTCGATCAGGGTAGGCAGCCAGCTGGTCAGGCGCTGGTTGAAGCCGGGCAATGTATTCGACGGGAAATCTTCCAGTTCGCCAATATCGATCCACGCCTCAAGGGTTGACCGGTACGTCCAGATGTTTGGTCCGCGTAGCGACATGATGCGGAGAATTTCAATGTTTTTCATGAGTGAGCAATGAGGCTATGCAATAGGGCTGCGTTCGTGCTGAAAATTTTTTTCTTGTTTTCTGGTGCCGGTTCAACACCCTGCAACTATCTGTAACGCGCTAATGCACGAATCGGTTTACAGAAGCTCACTTAAAATAGCAAAATGATAGGGTTATGGTAACGAAATGTAACGTTTCCGAAAAACACGATAGGATATAATACTTGCGGCAGACGATGTGCGCCATTTGAGGCGATTTCACACAAAATTCAATCCGATCCGTGCATGCATGCGGACACACCATGCCGTTTAGATGAAAAGCAACCCTTTATCCCCTGTGCCTACTCCCGGTAATTATTTATCCCATATCCTGCCCGCCGATTTGCGTGCTGAAATAGCAACTTTACTGGTTCCGGACGAAGAAGTGCTAGCGTCGCTGGAGATTGATCTCAACGCTTCACTGCATTTTGCGCGCGGCACGGTATTGCTCACCAATCGCCGCCTGCTGGCCAAGATGGAGCAGGACAGCAGCTGGCGCGAATGGGCTTACCGGCCCGGCCTGACGCTGGGCCACCACGACCATGCCGGCGTCGGCAGCCTGGAGCTGTGCGACGAGCAGCGGCAGCTGGCTTGCTGGCGCTACACGCTTGGCCTCAACCTGGAAGCGCTGCGCCTGATCAAGCTCTTCGAGCAGCAGCGCGACGATTACCTGGCCGGGCGTTCCGCCGCGCGCCAGGAGCAGGCGCTTTGCCCGCAATGCCAGGCGCCGCTGCCGCCGGGCAGCGACGAATGCCTGATCTGCCCGGAAAAAGGGGAAGCACCGTCCTCAACCTGGGCCTTGTTCCGGCTGGCGCGTTTCGCCACGCCGTACAAGGGCATGCTGCTGCTCGGTTTTATCCTGATGCTGATCTCGACCGCCGCCACCCTGGTGCCGCCGTACCTGATGGGCCCGCTGATGGACAATGTGCTGATTCCTTATCAGAACGGCAAGCCGATCAACCATGACCTGGTCAAGCTCTACCTGTCCGGCCTGCTGGCTTCCGCCCTGGTGGCGTGGAGCCTGGGCTGGGCCCGCACCTATATCCTGGCCTTGGTCAGCGAGCGCATCGGCGCCAATTTGCGCACCACTACCTATGAACATCTGCTGCGCCTGTCGCAGGAATATTTCGGCGGCAAGCGCACCGGCGACCTGATGGCGCGCATCGGCTCGGAAAGCGACCGCATCTGCGTGTTCCTGTCCTTGCACCTGCTGGATTTCGCGATCGACGTGCTGATGATCGTCATGACCGCGGTGATCCTGTTCTCGATCAATCCCTGGCTGGCGCTGGTGACCCTGGTGCCGCTGCCGTTCATTGCCTGGATGATCCACCTGGTGCGTGACCGGCTGAAGCACGGCTTTGAAAAGATCGACCGCATCTGGGCCGAAGTGACCAATGTCCTGGCCGACACCATCCCGGGGATCCGCGTAGTCAAGGCGTTTGCCCAGGAAAAGCGCGAAGCCGGGCGTTTCCGCGACGCCAACCAGCACAACCTGCTGGTCAACGACCGCGTCAACAAGATCTGGTCCCTGTTCTCGCCGACGGTCACCTTGCTGACTGAAGTCGGGCTGCTGGTGGTCTGGGTGTTCGGCATCTGGCAGGTCTCGAAAAACGAAATCACGGTCGGTGTGCTGGCCTCGTTCCTGGCTTACATCAGCCGCTTCTATACCCGCCTCGATTCGATGAGCCGTATCGTGTCGGTGACGCAAAAAGCCGCGGTCGGCGCCAAGCGCATCTTTGAAATCCTGGACCACGTGTCGAGCGTGCCGGAACCGGCCAACCCGGTGCACCTGGAGCATGTGAAAGGCGCCATCGAATTGCGCAACATCGGTTTCCGCTACGGCAACCGGGCGGTCATGCGCGACGTCAACCTGACCATTGCGCCGGGCGAGATGATCGGCCTGGTAGGCCATAGCGGCTCCGGCAAGAGCACGCTGGTCAACCTGATCTGCCGTTTCTACGACGTATCGGAAGGATCGATACGGATCGACGGCGTCGATATCCGCTCCATGCCGATCTCGGAATACCGCCGCAATATCGGCCTGGTGCTGCAAGAGCCGTTCCTGTTCTTCGGCACCATTGCGGAGAACATCTGCTACGGCAAGCCGGAAGCCACGCGCGAAGAAATCGTCGCCGCCGCGCGCGCCGCCCATGCCCATGAATTCATCCTGCGCCTGCCGCAAGGCTACGACTCGCTGGTAGGCGAACGCGGCCAGGCGTTGTCCGGCGGCGAGCGCCAGCGCATCTCGATTGCGCGCGCCTTGCTGATCGATCCGCGTATCCTGATCATGGACGAGGCTACCTCGTCGGTCGACACCACCACCGAAAAGGAAATCCAGAAAGCGCTGGATAACCTGGTGCAGGGCCGCACCACGATTGCGATTGCACATCGCTTGTCGACCTTGCGCAAGGCCGACCGGCTGGTGGTGCTGGACCGCGGCCAGATCGTCGAAGTCGGCAGCCATGACGAACTGATGCTGCGCGAAGGCGCTTATTACCGCCTCTACCAGGCGCAGCTGCGCAATGCGGATACCGAGCCGACCCTGGTCGATGAAGACAGCGAAGACAGTGACGAGAGGGCAGCATGACAAGCCATGATTTCAAACTCAGCCGCAATGCCTTCGGCCGCCTGGTGTACACCGCGGTCAACGGCGAGGTGCATGAAGGCGTGGTGCCGGTGCGCGCCTTTCCTATCGGCGCGCCGGACGACGGCATTTCGCTGGTGAACGGCGACGGCCAGGAACTGGCCTGGATTTCACGCTTGAGCGATTTGCCCGGCGAAACCCGGGCGATGGTTGAAAAAGAACTGGCGAGCCGCGAATTCATGCCGGAAATCCGGCGTATCCAGCGGGTTTCCAGTTTCACCGCGCCGAGCACGTGGTATGTGGAAACCAATCGCGGCGATGCTTCTTTCACGCTGAAAGGCGAAGAGGACATCCGGCGCATCGTGGCGACCAGCCTGCTGATCGCCGACAGCCATGGCGTGCAGTTCCTGATCCGCGACACCCAGGCGCTGGACAAGGCCAGCCGCAAGATCCTGGATCGTTTCCTGTAACCGGCAGCGGCCCTCGCGGGCCGTATTCCTTCAGAACTGTTCGTCCGCGCCCAGGTAGCGCCATTGCCCTTCAGGCAAATTCCCCAGCTTCACGCCGCCGATACGCACCCGTTTCAATCCCAGCACCTTGAGGCCGACCATGTCGCACATGCGGCGGATCTGGCGTTTTTTGCCTTCCCGCAAAGTAAAGCTCAGCTGGTCGTCGTTTTGCCATTTGACGATGGCTGGCTTGAGCTTCTTGCCGTCCAGCGTCAGGCCGTGGTTGAGGCGGCGCAGTTCGGCGTCGGGCAGCTTGTCGCCCTTGGTGTAGCGCACCCGCACCAGGTATTCCTTGTCGACGCTGGTTTCTTCGCCGATCAGGTGCTTGGCGATGCGGCCGTCCTGGGTCAGCACCAGCAGGCCGACCGAGTCGATGTCGAGGCGGCCGGCCGGCACCAGGCTGCGCAGCTGGGTCGGATGGAACAAGGTCGGCGAGCGGTCCTCGCTCCAGCGGTTGGCTTCCTTGACCAGCGCCACCGCCGGCTGGTAGCCGTCTTCGGCCTGGCCGCTGACGTAGCCGACCGGCTTGTTGATCAGGATGGTGACGCGTTTCGATTGTTCGGCCGCGGCCTGGCGCTCCACGCTGATGCGCTGGCTGGGCAGGACTTTGCTGCCGAGTTCCGATACGACCACGCCGTCGACCCGGACCCAGCCGCGTGCGATCCATTCATCGGCTTCGCGGCGCGAGCATAGCCCGAGTTCTGACATGCGTTTGGAAAGGCGTAATGGTTCGGTCATGAGAGGCAAGAAATTAAAAAGGATAAAAAACAAAAACAGGATGGATCAGATATGCAGCGCATCCAGCAGGTCGGTTTCAAGCTGGATCTGCAAGCGCGCGTGGTTGAGCGCGTTGCCGTCGACCAGGAATACGTCTTCGACCCGTTCGCCGAGCGTCATGATCTTGGCCGTATGCAAATTGATCTTGTGCTTGGCCAGTACGCTGGCGACGGAAAACAGCAGCCCGGTGCGGTCGTTGGCTGTAATCGACAGCAGGTAATACTGGCCGCGCTCGTCGGGGCGCAGGTCGACCGTCGGCGTCACAGGGAAGGTGCGCGACAGGCGCGACAGGCGTCCCTTGGACGGCGCCGGCAGGGGACTGTCGGCTTGCAGCAGCAGGGTCAGTTCATGCTCGATCAGGTTGATGATGTCGCGGTAGTGCTTGGCGAACAGCGGCGCGCTGATCAGGAAAGAATCGAGCGCGTAGCCTTGCTTGGTCGTTTGGATCTTGGCATCCAGGATGCTGAAATTCTTGCTGTCGAAATAGCTGCAGATGCGGATGAACAGGTCGCTCCGGTCCTTGGTGTAGACCGCGACCTGCAGGCCCTCGCCGATCGGCGCCAGGCGGCATTTGACGATCGGGCTTGCGCTGTCGGTCTGGTTGTAGAAGGAACGGGTTTGCCAGGCGATGTCGGAGGCGTCGTGGCGCAGGAAATAGGCAACGTCGAGCTGGCGCCACAGGGTTTCATGGGCGTCTTCCGCCAGGCCGTACAGGCGCAGCGTTTTCAGCGCTTCTTCCTGGCGGTTTTTCAGCTCGCGGTCAGCCGACGGCGCTTCGCCGCCGAGCACGCGCAAGGTCATGCGGTACAGGTCTTCCAGCAGCTTGCCTTTCCAGGCGTTCCATACCTTGGGACTGGTGCCGCGGATGTCGGCCACGGTCAGCAGGTAGAGCGCGGTCAGGTGCCGTTCGTCCTTGACCGTATTGGCAAAATTGAGGATGACTTCGGGATCCGACAGGTCCTGTTTCTGCGCTACCTGCGACATGGTCAGGTGGTGCTCGACCAGGAACACCACCAGCGCGGTATCCGCCGGCGGCAAGCCGTGCTGCTGGCAGAAATGCAGGGCGTCGGTCATGCCCAGCTTGGAGTGGTCGCCGCCGCGGCCTTTGGCGATGTCGTGGAACAGGGCGGCGACATACAGCAGCCAGGAGCGCGGGAAGTTGGCGATCAGCTGGCTGCAGAACGGATATTCATGCGCATGCTCGCTCATCGTGAAGCGGCGCACATTGCGCACCACCATCAGGATGTGCTGGTCCACGGTGTAGACATGGAACAGGTCGTGCTGCATCTGGCCGACGATGCGGCGGAAGTTCGGCAGGTAGCGGCCGAGGATGCTGGTCTGGTTCATGCCGCGCAGCGCATGGGTAATCCCTTGCGGCGCCTGGATGATCTGGATGAACAGCGAGCGGTTGTGCGGATCGCGGCGAAAGCTGTTGTCGATCTTGACGCGGGCGTGCCACAAGGCGCGCCTGGTGCGCGCGGTCATGTCCTTCAGCTCGCTGTGCTGGGCCAGCAGCAGGAACAGTTCCAGCATCGCCGACGGCGTGGTCTTGAACAGGTCGTCGTGGGCGATGTCGATCAGGCGGTTCAGGTGGTTGAAGCGGTCGTTGATGCGTTGCGGCACCATCGGTTGCGGGAACAACTGCACTTCGATGTTCTGCAGCAGGATGGTGTTGAGCTGGGTTACCGCCTTGGCCGCCCAGTAATAACGCTGCATCAGGTATTCGCTGGCGCGCCGGGTTTCCGTGGTCTGGAAGCCGAGCGCTTCGGCGATCGGGGTCTGGACGTCAAACACCAGCCGGTCTTCGCGGCGGTTGGTATAGATGTGCAGGCGAATCCGGATATCCTTGAAAGCGCGCTCCTGGCGCGCCAGCTGGCGCGCCTCGGCGGCCGTGATCAGGCCGCGCTGGGCCAGCTTGGGCCAGGATTCGCCAAGGCCGGCAGCCTTCGCCACCCACAGGATCACTTGCAGGTCGCGCAGGCCGCCCGGGCTTTCCTTGCAGTTCGGCTCCAGGCTGTAGGGCGTATCTTCATATTTCACGTGGCGCTGCTGCATTTCCAGGATCTTTCCCTGGAAAAAGGCGCAGGCATCCATGGCCGCGCTGCAGCGTTCCTGCAGCTGCAGGAACAGCGGGTGGCTGCCGCTCACCAGCCGTGCTTCCAGCAGGCTGGTCTGGACCGTGATGTCGGCGGCGGATTCGCTCAGGCACTCATCCACGGTGCGGATGCTGTGGCCGATTTCGAGTCCGATATCCCAGAACAGCTGCACCAGCTGCTCCAGCGTGGCTTTCAGCGCGGCGTCCGGGCTGGCCTCCAGCAGGATCAGGACGTCGACGTCGGAATGCGGAAACAGTTCGCCGCGGCCGTAACCGCCGACCGCCACCAGCGCTGCGCTGGACGGCAGCTCCAGCATTTTCCAGGCTTGCGTCAGGGCGATGTCGACGCTGCGCCGCAGAGCGGTCAGCAGTTCGCCGGGTTTACCGTCCGCCAGAAAGGCTGAGATGATGGTTTGCCGCTCGGTCCTAAGCTGTTTTTTGAGTGTGGCGGCAAGTGTCGTCATGTCTTAAGCGGCGGCAGTCGCTTGCTGGATAAAGGCGGGCGGGGGCGGAGTGTCCTTGGAGACGGTCAATACTTCGTAGCCGGTTTCGGTCACCAGTACGGTATGTTCCCATTGGGCGGACAGGCTGCGATCCTTGGTCTTGATGGTCCAGCCGTCGCCCATTTCGCGGATATCGCGGCGGCCGGCGTTGATCATCGGCTCGACCGTGAAAATCATGCCCGCTTCCAGCCGCTCCAGCGTGCCTGGACGGCCGTAATGCAATACTTGCGGCTCTTCATGGAACACCTTGCCGATGCCATGGCCGCAGAATTCGCGGACCACGCTGTAGCCGGCTTTTTCGGCGTGCTGCTGGATCACATGGCCGATATCGCCCAGGTGCGCGCCGGGTTTGATCTTGGCAATGCCCAGCCACATGCACTCATAGGTGATGTCGCCCAGGCGCTTGGCCATGATCGACGGTTCGCCGACATAAAACATGCGGCTGGTGTCGCCATGGTAGCCATTCTTGATGACGGTAATGTCGAGATTGACCACGTCGCCGTTTTTCAGCACCTTGTCGCCCGGGATGCCGTGGCAGATGACGTCGTTGACCGAGGTGCAGATGGCTTTCGGGTACGGCGTATAACCAGGCGGGCAATAATTCAGCGGGGCAGGGATGGTGTCTTGCACATTTGTCATGTACTCGTGGCACAGGCGGTCCAGCTCGCCGGTGGTGACGCCGGCCTTGACGAATGGCGTGATGTAATCGAGTACTTCCGAGGCCAGCCTGCCGGCGACGCGCATGCCGGCGATATCCTCGGCGGTTTTAATGGAGATGGAGGTCATAAGATAGGAAAAATCGAGAAAATTCGGTGAATTCTTTAGCAAAAGGCGCAAAAAACGCCCGGATTCAGTTAGATGTCGATTATAAACGAGGCCACGCAGATGCGCTGAAAGATATGCCTCGTGGCGCTTGAAGAAGTCAGGGGTTTTGGGGTACAATCTTGGGTTAGCTCGAATTGCTATTCGGCTATGTCGATGTTTGTGTAGTTTATTTGATGTTTAAATTGGTTTTAAAAGCGCGAATCCGCTCGAAAAGGGTGCTGTTTTTTGCCCGGCTGCAATGCTGGCGTCAACGGTGACTGAGCGGGTTCCAGACCTAACCCTGGAGAAAATTATGTCCGTAACAATGCGTGAAATGCTGGAAGCCGGTGTCCATTTCGGTCACCAAACCCGTTTCTGGAACCCAAAGATGGCGCCGTTCATCTTCGGTCACCGCAACAAGATTCATATCGTCAACCTGGAAAAGACCCTGGGCATGTACCAGGAGGCGATGAAGTACATCCGCCAACTGTCGTCCAACCGCGGCAACATCCTGTTTGTCGGCACCAAGCGCCAAGCGCGCGAAATCGTGGCAGCTGAAGCAGCACGTTCGGGTTCGCCTTTCGTCGACCAGCGCTGGTTGGGCGGCATGCTGACCAACTTCAAGACCATCAAGACCTCGATCAAGCGCCTGAAAGAAATGGAAGCTTCGATCGAAGACGGTTCGGTTGAGAAGCTGAGCAAAAAAGAAGGCCTGATGTTCCAGCGTGAGCTGATCAAGCTGCAAAAAGCTATCGGCGGCATCAAGGACATGGGCGGCATTCCTGACGCCATCTTCGTGATCGACGTCGGTTACCACAAGGGCGCCATCACTGAAGCCGCCAAGCTGGGCATCCCGGTTATCGGCGTGGTTGACACCAACCACTCGCCAGACGGCGTGACTTACGTCATCCCTGGCAACGACGACTCGTCCAAGGCAATCGCCCTGTACGCTCGCGGTGTTGCCGATGCGATCCTGGAAGGCCGCGCCAATGCAGTGAACGACGTGGTTGAAGCAATCAAAGGCGCAGCCGGCGATGAATTCGTTGAAGTCAACGACCAGGCTTAAGCCCTGAATCTGAGGTCTCATACTTCAGAATAAAAAGGGGGCGTGGTTGCCCCTTTTTTTGTATCACTTGCATGTGTTTTACCCGAATTTATACCTGGATATATTTTGAATGATGGCGCTGGAAGGCTGGTTGCCGACTGGGCTGCGCTTGCACCGCAAGGCGGCCGCGGATTACCGGCACGGCGTCAACTGTTAGGAGAATAGTATGGCGGCAATTACAGCAGCACTGGTAGGCGAACTGCGCGCGAAGACTGATGCGCCAATGATGGAATGCAAGAAGGCGCTGACCGAAGCCGGCGGCGACATGGACAAGGCAGAAGAAATCCTGCGCGTGAAACTGGGCGGCAAGGCTTCCAAGGCCGCTTCCCGCGTGACCGCCGAAGGCGTGGTCGCAGCTTATATCGCCGGCGGCGTTGGCGCCCTGGTGGAAGTCAACTGCGAAACCGACTTCGTGACCAAGAACGACGATTTCCTGGGCCTGGCGAATGCCTGCGCCAAGCTGGTGGCGGAAAACAATCCGGCCGACGTCGCCGCCTTGTCGGCCCTGCCGCTCGACGGCAGCACCGTTGAAGCGACCCGCGCTGCCCTGATCGGCCGTATCGGCGAAAACATGTCGATCCGCCGTTTCACGCGTTTCGATACTGCCGCCAAGCTGGTTTCCTACCTGCATGGCACACGCATCGGCGTGATGGTCGAGTTCGACGGCGCTGACGAACAAGTCGGTAAAGACGTGGCGATGCACATTGCCGCGATGAAGCCGGTTTCCCTGTCTTCGGACCAGGTGCCTGCCGACCTGATCGAGAAAGAGCGTTCGGTAGCGACCCTGAAGGCGGCCGAATCCGGCAAGCCTGCCGATATCGCGACCAAGATGATCGAAGGTTCGGTACAGAAATTCCTGAAGGAAGTTTCCCTGCTGAACCAGACTTTCGTCAAGAACGACAAGCAAACCGTTGAACAGATGCTGAAGGCAACCAGCACCAGCGTCAAATCGTTCACCATGTTCGTGGTCGGCGAAGGCATCGAGAAGAAACAGGATGACTTTGCTGCAGAAGTTGCAGCAACAGTTGCTGCGGCCAAGCAGGCGTAAGCAAGAATACGGGCCGAAAGGCCCGTTTTTTTGGCTCTGAGGAATTTTCTTCCCAAGCCACGGACTAAGGGATGCCTTGCTGAATTGCTGCCTCGTATCCAGGGGCAGGGAAAAGCCGCAGGAACCGGCGCCGCGTATTCTCGCTGTGTATGCTAAATAGCGCCGGTAGTGGATTTTGCTGCGGTTTGGCCTGACAATGGCGCTGCAGTCCTTCAGCCAGGCATTGACCAATATTTATATATCAATCGGAAAGCCATAAGGGGCCCAGACCATGACAAAACCAGCTTATAAGCGTGTTCTCCTGAAACTCTCCGGTGAGGCCCTGATGGGCGATGACGCCTACGGCATCAATCGTGCAACGATTGAGCGCATGGTGGCCGATGTTGCCGAAGTGGCCAAGTTGGGCGTTGAACTGGCGATCGTGATCGGCGGCGGCAATATTTTCCGTGGCGTGGCGCCGGGCGCCCAGGGCATGGACCGCGCTACTGCTGACTATATGGGGATGCTGGCAACGGTGATGAACTCGCTGGCGCTGGCAGACGCCATGCGCCAGGTTGGCATCACGGCCCGCGTGATGTCGGCCATCAGCATCGAACAGGTAGTCGAACCATACGTGCGGCCTAAGG
Organism: Collimonas rhizosphaerae; assembly: GCF_038896935.1. Classification (NCBI taxonomy): domain Bacteria; kingdom Pseudomonadati; phylum Pseudomonadota; class Betaproteobacteria; order Burkholderiales; family Oxalobacteraceae; genus Collimonas; species Collimonas rhizosphaerae. The sequence continues at coordinate 200,814 of NZ_JBANDC010000002.1, read as the reverse complement.
CGCTGCAATACCTGGAAGAAGACAAGATTGTCATTTTCGCAGCAGGTACCGGCAATCCGTTTTTCACTACCGACACTGCAGCGGCGTTGCGCGGTTCGGAAATCGGTGCGGAAATCGTCCTCAAGGCGACCAAGGTTGACGGCGTCTACAGCGCAGACCCAAATAAAGATCCAACGGCGACACGTTATTCGCACATCACTTTTGATGAAGCGATCACCAAGCATCTGCAAGTCATGGATGCTACCGCGTTTGCCTTGTGCCGCGACCAGAAACTGCCGATCAAGGTGTTTTCCATCATCAAGCCGGGTGCGCTGAGGCGCGTCATCCTGGGTGAAGATGAAGGCACTTTGGTACACGTTTAAATTATTTGCCTGATTTGCAATGTTTGTGCAGACGGCTTGCACAAATTGCTGGCGCAAATCGCAGGTATAAATAATTATTACTTAATTTAAAAAACACCCGTTTTCGAAGAGGAGAACAGCATGAGCATTGCTGACGTTAAAAAGAATACCGATCTGAGAATGCAAAAATCGCTTGAGACTTTGCGCGCCGACCTGGCGAAAGTACGTACCGGCCGCGCCCACACCGGGATTCTCGACCACATCATGGTGGAATACTACGGTAGCCCGACCAACCTGAGCCAGGTTGCCAATGTGACCCTGATCGACGCGCGCACCATCGGCGTGCAGCCGTTTGAAAAGAAAATGATTGCAGTGGTCGAGAAGGCTATACGTGAATCCGACCTCGGCCTTAACCCATCCACCCAGGGCGAAATGATCCGGGTGCCGACGCCGCCGCTGACGGAAGAGCGCCGCAAGGAAATGGTAAAGCTGGTCAAGGGCGAAGCGGAAGATGCGAAAATTGCAATCCGCAATATCCGCCGCGACGCCAACGAAGGCTTGAAGAAACTGGTCAAGGACAAGGAATGCTCGGAAGACGACGAGCGTCGTGCCCAGGACGAGATCCAGAAGCTGACCGACAAGTTCGTGGCTGAAATCGACAAGCAAGTGATCGATAAAGAAAAAGAGATCCTGACGGTATAGTCGGGGCCGGTCTGTCGCTCTTCCTTTCCTTATTTCATTATCTATGGCCCATACAAGTTCCACGCAAACGCTACCAGCAATTCCGACGGTGCCGCGGCACGTTGCCATCATCATGGACGGCAACGGCCGCTGGGCGACCAAGCGCTTTTTGCCGCGTGTCGCCGGCCATGGCAAGGGCGTTGAAGCAGTGCGGGCAGTGGTCGAAGCCTGCGTTGTGCGTGGCGTCGAATACCTGACGCTGTTTGCCTTCAGCTCGGAAAACTGGCGCCGGCCGGCGGATGAGGTGTCCTTGCTGATGCGTTTGTTCGTGGTGGCGCTGGAACGTGAAGTCAGCAAGATGCACGCCAACGGCATCCGCCTGAAAGTTGTCGGCGACCTGAGCCGCTTCGACGCCAAGCTGCAGCAAATGATCGACAGCGCCGAGCGCAAGACGGCCGGCAATTCGACCCTGACCGTGACCATCTGCGCCAACTACGGCGGCCGCTGGGACGTGATGCAGGCGGTACAGAAAATGATGGCGGCGCGCAGCGCGGCGGGCGCAGGCGCCGTGCAGGATCCGGCGGCATTTTCCGAAGACGAGCTGGCGCAGTACCTGGCGATGGCCTATGCGCCCGAGCCGGACCTGTTCATCCGCACCGGCGGCGAGCAGCGCATCTCGAATTTCCTGCTCTGGCAGCTGGCGTATAGCGAACTCTATTTCACCGATACCTACTGGCCGGACTTCGGCGCCGACGAGCTGGACCAGGCGATTGCCTCCTACCAGCAGCGAGAGCGCCGTTTCGGGCGCACCAGCGCACAGCTGCTGGAACAGGCTTCCTGATGTTAAGGACGCGTGTCATCACAGCCTTGCTGTTGCTGGCAGTCTTGCTGCCGATCCTGTACTTCAATTATTTCCCCGCATTCGCCGTCGTCTCGACGCTCTTTTTTGCCGCCGCCATCTGGGAAAGCGCCAGGATCTTCGGCGCCGGCTCTAAAGCGGCCTTGGCCTGGGGACTGCTTGCACTGATCCTGTTTGCCGCTATCATGTATTTCGGTAGCGGCCCTGATATCCGCCTGCTGTTCATGTTGTGCGTGGCAATCTGGGGTTTGCGGTTCGTGCCGGCGCTGGGTTTTGGCTTGCCGCCGCTGGCCAGCTTCGCCAACCGCATGGTCGCCGGCACCTACGCCATTGCCATTTTCGGCTGTTTCCTGGCGATCGTGGTGCTGTTCCATCACTCTCCTTTGTATCTGCTGTCGGTCCTAGTGATCGTCTGGGTGGCGGACATAGGGGCTTATTTTTCCGGCAAGGCGTTCGGCCGCCATAAGCTTGCGCCGTCGATCTCTCCCGGCAAGTCCTGGGAAGGCGCGCTTGGCGGCTGGATCCTGGTGCTGGCCATGATGTTCGGGTTCAGCCTGGCGCCGGCGCTGGCCGAGACTTTCCCGGCGCGCCTGCTGGCAAGCTGGGGCTGGGCCGGGTTGCTGGCGGCGGCGACGGTGCTGGTAGCCGCCAGCGTGGCCGGCGATTTGTTCGAGTCGCTGCTGAAGCGGCGCGCGGGCATCAAGGACAGCAGCAACCTGCTGCCTGGCCACGGTGGCGTACTGGATCGCGTCGATGCGCTGATCCCGGTATTGCCGCTGGCTGCATTATTGAGTTTCTGGTTCTAGGTCGTATGCAAAATATTACTATTCTCGGTTCTACTGGTTCGATCGGCATGTCGACGCTGGATGTGCTGGCGCGCCATCCGGAACGTTATTCCGTCTACGCCCTGACCGCGCACAGCCGGGTCGAGCAGCTGGCTGAACAGTGCCTGCGCTTCAAGCCGCAGCTGGCCGTGGTCGGCAGCGCGGCAGCGGCGCAGCAGCTGCGCGCCTTGCTGCAAGACAAGGCCCCTGCGATCGAAGTGCTGTACGGCGACGCCGCGCTGTGCCAGGTGGCCAGCGCCGAGGCTTGCCATACCGTGATGGCCGCCATCGTTGGCGCTGCCGGGCTGGCGCCAAGCCTGGCCGCCGCCAGGGCGGGCAAGAAAATCCTGCTGGCGAACAAGGAAGCCCTGGTCATGTCCGGCCAGCTGTTCATCGATGCAGTGAAGCAGAGCGGCGCTGTGCTGCTGCCTATCGATAGCGAACACAATGCGGTTTTCCAGTGCCTGCCGCATAACTATCAACGCCAGCCGGCTGCGCTTGGCGTCGAGAAAATCCTGCTGACAGCGTCGGGCGGCCCATTCCTGCACAGGGCGGTTGAAACGCTCGATTCAGTCACCCCCGAAGAAGCGGTTGCCCATCCGAACTGGGTCATGGGGCGCAAGATTTCGGTCGATTCCGCGACCATGATGAACAAGGGCCTGGAAGTCATCGAGGCGCACTGGCTGTTCGGCGCCTCGGCCAGCCAGATCGAAGTAGTGATCCACCCGCAAAGCGTGATCCACTCCATGGTGTCTTACATAGACGGATCGGTCCTGGCGCAGCTGGGCAATCCCGATATGCGCACGCCGATTGCCTACGCGCTGGCGTACCCCGAGCGGATTGCGTCCGGCGTCAGTCCGCTGGACCTGACGGTGGTGGGGCAGTTACAGTTTACCCGGCCCGACCTGCAACGTTTTCCCTGCCTGAAACTCGCGTATGATGCATTGTTGGCAGGCGGTTCGGCTGCTGCAATATTGAACGCCGCGAATGAAGTGGCTGTCCAAGCTTTCCTAGACGGAAAAATCGGGTTTCGCATGATTGACCAACTGATAGCGCGCACCATGGACAAGTTGCCGCTGTGCGCTGTCAGCGATATCGATTTGTTGCTTGAGCAGGATCTTCTTGCGCGCCAGACGGTTCACTCTTTCCTGAACGCATAAATCGTACAAATGGCCTTCCTGCAAACCATCCTCGCTTTTGTCGTCGCCCTCGGCTCCCTGGTCATCATCCACGAGCTTGGCCACTATGTTGTCGCCCGCTTGTGCGGGGTCAAGGTGCTGCGTTTTTCGGTGGGGATGGGTAAGGTCGTCTTCTCGCGCAAGTTCGGCCCGGACCAGACCGAATGGGCGATTTCCATCCTGCCGTTGGGCGGCTACGTCAAGATGCTCGACGCTCGCGAGCAAGACGTCAGCGGCTTGTCGCCGCAAGAACTGACGCGCGAATTCACCGGCCAGTCGGTCTGGCGGCGCATGGCCATCGTGGCGGCCGGCCCCCTGGCCAATTTTGCTCTTGCCATTTTGTTATTTGCCGGCTTGTACATCCATGGCGAGATGGAGCCGACGCCAAGGGTGCGTGCCGTCGCCGAGCATACTGCGGCCTACCAGGGCGGCTTGCGCGGCAACGAATTGATTACCGCGGTGAACGGCGAAGCGATCCTGACCTGGTCCGAGCTGCGCTGGAAAGTGCTGCAAGGGGTCATCGACAAGACGCCGATCAGGCTCGACGTGCGCCGGTCGGATCCCGGCGCGGCGGGCGGCGAACCGTCGGGCGGCAAACTGCTCGATACAGTGAATTTGCCGATAGACAGCCTGACGACCAAGGATCTCGAAGGTGACTACCTTGCCAAGCTAGGCATCAAGCTGGCGCGCGCCAAGCCTATCCTGGGCACGGTCATGCCGGGCGGCCCAGGCATGCTGGCCGGCTTGCATGAAGGCGACCTGATCACCAGCATCGACGGCGAGCCGGTGGCCGACAGCGGCGCTTTCGTCGACAAGATCAAGGCTTCCCCGGGCAAGCCGCTGAGCCTGACGGGTTTGCGTAACGGCAATAGTTTCACCGTGAGCGTGACACCGCAGGCGGAAGCCGGCAAAGACGGGCAGGTCGGCCTGATCAAAGTTGTCATGTCGGGCATGCCGGAAATGGTCCTGGCCAGCAGCCCGCCGCTGGAAGCGCTCGCCAAGGGCGCCAGGCGGACCTGGGACAGCAGCATCATGACCCTCAAGATGCTGGGTAAAATGGTGATCGGCGAGGTTTCCTGGAAAAATATCACCGGCCCCATCACCATTGCCGACTACGCAGGCCAGACCGCGCGTATCGGCGCATTCAGCTACCTGAGCTTTATTGCCTTCATCAGCATCAGCCTTGGCGTCATGAATTTGCTGCCCATTCCGGTTCTAGACGGTGGCCATTTGCTGTATTATTCGCTGGAAGTTTTGACTGGACGTCCCATTCCCGAGCGAGTTGGTGCAATTGCACAGCGCGCGGGCATCGGCATTCTGATGACGTTGATGATGGTCGCCATGTTTAACGACGTCGTTCGGCTCATATTTTAGGTTTTCTCTCTTGTCTGACAATCGTGGCAGGCAAGGACATTGATAAAAAACGATCGCTAATGAAATTACATTCTGAGCACTTCCCTTTGTCGATTCTTCCCCGTCGTTTGATTGCTGCTGCCGCCTTTGCCCTGTGTTCGGGCCAAGCGCTGGCGGTGCAGCCGTTTGTGGTCAAGGATATCCGCATCGAAGGTATTCAACGTACCGAAGCCGGCACCGTTTTCAGTTACCTGCCTGTGCGCGTCGGTGAAACCTTCACCGATGAAAAAGGCACGGCGGCGATCAAGGCCTTGTACGCGACCGGCTTCTTCAAGGATGTGCGGGTCGAGTCCGAAGGCGACGTGCTGGTGGTCATGGTGGAAGAGCGGCCGTCGATTGCCGGCGTCGATTTTTCCGGCATCAAGGAATTCGACAAAGACCAGCTGACCAAGGCCCTGAAGGAAATCGGCGTCGGCGAATCGCGCATTTTCGACAAAGCCCAGGTTGATCGCGCAGAACAGGAATTGAAGAAACAATACCTGTCGCGCGGCCTGTACGGCATGAAGGTGACCACGACCGTTACGCCGATCGAGCGCAACCGGGTCAATGTGACGTTTGCGGTGGATGAAGGCGAAGTATCGCGCATCAAGGAAATCCGTTTCGTCGGCAACAAGGCGTTTTCCGACGGCAAGCTGCGCGACCAGATCAAGCTGCGTTCGCCGGGCTGGTTTACCTGGTACACCAAGGCTGACCAGTATGCAAAAGAGAAGCTGTCGGGCGACATCGAAACCCTGCGTTCGTATTACCTGAACCGCGGCTATATCGAGATGCAGGTAGAGTCGACCCAGGTCTCGATCACGCCGGACAAGAAAGACATCTACATCACCATCAATATCAATGAGGGTGAAAAATACACGGTTTCCGATATCAAGATGGAAGGCGAGATGTTTGGCCGCGAAGATGAGCTGCGGTCGTTGATGGAGCTGAAAAAAGGCGAAATATTCAACGGCGAGAAGCTCAACAACAGCACCAAGAAGATGTCGGAGCGGCTGGGCAATTTCGGTTATGCGTTCGCCAACGTCAACGCCAATCCTGAATTGAACCGGGAAAAGAAAGAAGTAGCGTTTACCATCATGGTTGATCCAGGCAAGCGCGTTTACGTGCGCCATGTCAACGTCACCGGCAACACCAAGACGCGCGACGAAGTGGTGCGCCGCGAATTCCGCCAGTTTGAAGATTCCTGGTACGACGGTTCGAAGATCAAGCTGTCGCGCGACCGGGTTGACCGCCTGGGCTATTTCAAGGACGTCGGCATCGAAACGCCGGAAGTGCCGAACACGTCCGACCAGGTTGATATCAACATGGCCGTTACCGAGAAACCTACCGGCAACATCCAGGTCGGCGCCGGCTTCTCGCAGCAGGACAAGCTGAGCCTGTCCGGCTCGATCCAGCAGCAGAACGCTTTCGGCAGCGGCAACACCATCGGCCTCGACGTCAACACCAGCAGCTATTCGCGGGTGATTGCGCTGTCCCAGACCAATCCTTATTTCACGGATGACGGCATCAGCCGCACCTACGACCTGTACTACCGTACCGTGCGTCCATCGCAGTACACCACCGGCGACTACAAGGTGCGGACCATCGGTAGCGATATCAAGTTCGGCGTGCCGTTCTCGGAACTGGATACGGTGTTCTTTGGCATCGGCGTGGAAAACACCGCCGTTTCGGCCGATGCTTCCAGCCCGCTGCTGTACCAGCAATATGTTTCGGACTTCGGCAACGGCAGCCGGTCGGTCGATACCGGCCTCGGTTATAACGTGCTGGCCAACCCGGCGACGGCAACCACCAACAGTTTCCCGCTGACGGCAGCGTGGCAGCGCGATAGCCGCGACAGCGCCCTGGTCCCGACCAAGGGCCGCTACCAGCGCGCCAGCCTTGAACTTTCCGCGGTCGGCACCTTGCGCTACTACCGTGCAAGCTACCAGCACCAGTATTTCCAACCTTTGTTCAGCAATGCGGTGACGCTGGCCATGAACGGCGAAATCGACTATGGCCGCGGCATCGGCGGCAAGCCGTACCCTGTGTTCAAGAACTACTATGCCGGCGGTATCGGCACCGTGCGCGGTTTTGAAGGTTCGACCCTGGGCGTCGGCACCAACGTCGACCAGTACGGCGATTCGATGGGCGGCGCGTCGCGCGTGTTCGGCAACCTGGAAGCGCAGTTCCCGTTCCCCGGTTCCGGCAGCGACCGTACCCTGCGCTGGTTCACCTTCCTCGACGGCGGCCAGGTATACGCCGACAAGAAGCCGATGCAACTCAGCGAGTTGCGTTATTCTACGGGCATCGGCCTGAGCTGGGTATCGCCTATCGGCCCGCTGAAAATCAGCTACGGCAAACCGCTGAACGCGAAGCCGACCGACAAGCAGCAGTCCTTCCAGTTCCAGCTGGGCACAGGCTTCTAAAAAACCATAAGGATGGTGCACAATTGCAGATTCTGACAAGAGTGGCATAATGCACAAGTTGCATCATTTGAATTGCGGAGAATAGTGTTGAAATCTCTAATTAAAACCTTTACATCATTGCCCACCGCCGGCTTGCTGGCGGCGTGCTTATTGTCGGCAGCCCCGGCGCATGCTGATGAAGGTTCGAAAATCGCCTTCGTCAGCAGCGAGCGCATCTTGCGCGAGGCGACCCCGGCCAAGACCGCGCAATCCAAGATCGAAGCCGAGTTTTCCAAGCGCGACAAGGATTTGCAAGACCAGGCCACCCGCCTGAAAAACATGGCAGACAAGCTGGACAAGGATTCAGCCGTGATTTCGGAATCCGAGCGGGTCAAGCGCCAGCGCGAGCTGAGCGACCTGGACAAGGATTTCCAGCGCAAGCAGCGTGAGTTCCGCGAAGACCTGAACCAGCGCCGCAACGAAGAGCTGGCGATCGTGCTGGAGCGCTCGACCAAGGCGATCAAGCAGATCGCCGAAGCGGAAAAATACGATATGGTGTTCCAGGAAGGCGGCGTGTATGTCAGCCCGCGCATCGACATCACCGATAAAGTATTGAAAATCCTCAATAAGTAACCCATTCTGTCAAGGCCACTATATGAGCATTCGGCTAAAAGAACTGGTCGAAAGCTTGGGTGGCCAACTGATCGGTGATGCGGATACCCGGGTATCCGGCATCGCGCCGTTGAGCGACGCCAGCGCATCACAGATCACCTTCTTGTCCAATCCCAAGTTTCGGCCCCAGGCCGCGCAAACGCAGGCGGCCGCCATTATCCTGTCCGCGGCGGACGATGCGGCGATCGGCGCCGATTATCGCGGTGCACGGATTGTCGCCGCCAATCCTTATGCGTATTTCGCGCTGGCGGCGCAGTTTTTTGCTGCAAAAAACGCTATTCCGGTGGCGCCTGGAATCCATCCGGCAGCCAGCGTCGATCCTGCCGCCCAGGTCGCGGCGACCGCCTATGTCGGCGCCAACGCGGTCGTCGGCGCCGGCGCCACGATCGGCGAGCATGTGAACCTGGGAGCCGGCTGCGTGATCGGCCGCGGCGTCAGCATCGGCGCGGGCAGCCTGCTGCATCCCAACGTCACGGTTTATGACGCCTGCCAGATCGGCCAGCGCACCATTATCCATTCTGGCGTTGTCATCGGCGCCGACGGTTTCGGTTTTGCCAATGACGGCGGGACCTGGGTCAAGATTCCCCAGACCGGCCGGGTGCTGATCGGCGACGACGTCGAAATCGGCGCCAACACCACCATCGACCGCGGCGCCCTGGCCGACACCGTGATAGAAGAAGGGGTCAAGCTGGACAATCAGATCCAGATCGCCCATAACTGCCATATCGGCGCCCATACCGCGATTGCAGCTTGCGCCGGGATTGCCGGCAGCGCCAGGATCGGCAAATTTTGCTCGATAGGCGGGGCGGCGATGATCCATGGCCACATTACCATCGTCGATCATGTGCATGTGTCAGCGGGTACGCTGGCGTTGCGCTCGATCTCCGAGCCAGGCCAATACACCGGTTTCTACCCGATTGCCAAGCATGGCGAATGGGAAAAATCTGCTGCCTTGGTGCGCAATCTGAATACAATGCGTGAGAAAATCCGGGCTCTGGAAAAATCCATTAAACAGCTCATCGAACAGTTACCGCAACAGGTTACCCAAAAAGATAATGAATAGTCCAAACCAAACGCTAGACATCAACCAGATCAAGACCTACCTGCCGCACCGTTATCCGCTGCTGCTGGTTGACCGCGTATTGAATTGGGAAAGCGGCAAGTCGATCACGGCGATCAAGAATGTCACCATCAATGAAGAATTCTTCAATGGCCATTTTCCCAACAAGCCGGTGATGCCTGGCGTCCTGACCATCGAGGCGCTGGCGCAAACCGCTGCCTTGCTGTCGTTCCTGACCGAAGGCCGCAAGCCGGATGAAAATACCGTGGTGTACTTCCTCGGCATCGACAAGGCCCGTTTCCGCCGCCCGGTCGAACCAGGCGACCAGATCAAGCTGGAAGTCGAGATCGTGCGCGTCGTGCGTGGCATCTGGAAATACAAGGCTGTCGCCAGCGTCGACGGCGAGATGGCGGTAGAAGCCGAATTCATGTGCACCATGCGCACCGCGGTCAGTCCCGGCGCTGCTGCGACTGTGGTGGTGGATGCCAGCCCGTCAGAGTGATCCCATGACGCGCATTCACCCTACAGCTGTCATCGATCCCAAGGCATCCCTCGACAGTTCGGTGGAAGTCGGCGCCTATGCGGTGATCGGCCCCCATGTAACCATCGGCGCCGGCAGCAAGATCGGTCCGCATGCCGTGATCGAAGGGCATACCGCGATCGGCCGCGATAACGCGATTTTCCAGTTCGGTTCGATCGGCGCCGTGCCGCAAGACAAGAAGTACGCTGGCGAGCCGACCCGGCTGGAGATCGGCGACCGCAACACCATCCGCGAATTCGTCACCCTCAATCTCGGCACCGTCCAGGATGGCGGCGTCACCCGTATCGGCGACGACAACTGGGTGATGGCCTATGTCCACGTGGCGCATGACTGCCAGATCGGCAGCAATACCACGATCGCCAATAACGCGACGCTGGCGGGCCATGTGCACATTGGCGACTGGGTGCTGCTTGGCGGTTTTACCACCGTGCACCAGTTTTGCCGCATCGGCGCCCATGCGATGACGGCTTTCACCGCTGCCGTCAGCCAGGATGTTCCGCCGTTCGTGACCGCCGCCGGCAATCGCGCCGAACCCGCGGGCATCAACAGCGAAGGTTTGCGGCGGCGCGGTTTCAGCAGCGAGCAGATCATGGCGATCAAGCGCGCCTACCGCACCATTTACCGCTCCGGCCTGGCGCTGGAAGACGCCATGGCGGCGCTGGAACAGGAAGAGTCGAAAGCGCCGGCATCTGCCGCAGACCTGAAGTTGATGCGTGATTTCATTGCCGGCTCTACGCGTGGCATCATCCGCTGAACATGGCGGACGCTGACGCCAACGTAGCCATCGCCATGGTCGCCGGAGAAACCTCCGGCGATTTGCTTGCCAGCCGCCTGTTGTCCGGCCTGCGTCCGCACCTGCCGGATGCGCGCATGTACGGCATCGGCGGCGCCAAGATGGCGGAGTACGGTTTTGTCAGCGACTGGCCGATGGAAAAGCTGTCGGTCAACGGTTTGTTCGAAGTGCTGGCCCACTACCGCGAGCTCAAGGGCATCCAGGTCGCGTTGCGCGACCGCCTGCTGGCGGAGAAGCCGAACGTGTTCATCGGCGTCGACGCCCCGGATTTCAATTTCGGCCTGGAAGCGCAACTGCGCCAGGCCGGCATTCCCACCGTGCATTTCATCGGTCCTTCGATCTGGGCCTGGCGCGGCGGACGCATCAAGAAGATTGCGCGTGCGGCGTCGCACATGCTGGTCATCTTCCCGTTTGAAGAAGAAATCTATCGCAAGGCCGGCATCCCGGTGACCTACGTCGGCCATCCGCTGGCGCAAGTGATCCCGATGGTGCCCGATGTCGCCGCGGCCCGCAGCGCGCTCGGCCTGCCGGCCGCCGGCCGGGTAGTGGCGATCATGCCCGGCAGCCGCATGGGTGAGCTGAAACATAACACGATAGCTTTTGTGCAAGCTGCCGCGATACTGGCGCAGCGCGATCCCGGCATGCGCTTCATCGCGCCAATGGCGGGAGAAAAGCAGAGCAAGCTGTTTAGCGAACTGGTCAGCCAGGCCGGTCTGCAAGACTTGCCTATCCAGTTGCTGGACGGGCAATCGCATACGGCAATGGCGGCGGCCGATGTGGTGCTGGTCGCCTCCGGCACCGCATCGCTGGAAGTTGCCTTGTACAAGAAACCTATGGTGATCGCTTATAAAATGATGCGCGCCACCTGGGAAATCCTGCGCCACATGAGCTACCAGCCGTGGATAGGTTTGCCGAATATCCTGGCGCGCGAATTCCTGGTGCCGGAACTGCTGCAGCATAATGCGACGCCGCAGGCGCTGGCGGACGCGCTCTGGCAGCAGCTGGAGGATCCGGCGCGCCAGGAGATGCTGCGGCAGCGCTTCACCGACATGCATCACACCCTGCTGCGCGATACCGCCAGCGAAAGCGCGCAAGCCGTGCTGCAAGTGATTGAACAACATAAACGTCCATCCGGACTTTCGCCGGCCTGATCCGGCGTACTACTTGGTACTGAACGCCGTGAGCCCATCCGACCAGAATCTCTCTCTCTTCACCTACGACGGCGAAACCATTTGCGGCGTCGACGAGGCCGGCCGCGGCCCCTTGGCCGGACCGGTGTTTGCCGCCGCCGTGATACTCGATCCGGCGCGGCCGATCAGCGGCTTGCGCGATTCGAAGAAACTGACCGCCGAACGGCGTGAACTGCTGGCGGTGGAAATCAAGGCCAATGCACTAGCGTGGGCCATCGCCGAATGCTCCGAAGCGGAGATCGATAAGCTCAACATATTGCAGGCAACCATGCTGGCGATGCGGCGCGCGGTGGAAGGACTGTCCATGCAGCCGACGCTGGCGCTGATCGACGGCAACCGCTGTCCGCAGCTCAGCATCCGCTCCGAGGCCATCGTCAAGGGCGACGACAAGGTGCAGGCCATTTCGGCAGCCTCGATTCTCGCCAAGACCGCGCGCGACGCCGCGCTGCAGGTGTTGCACGTGCAATATCCGCACTACGCTTTCGACCAGCACAAAGGTTATCCGACGGCGCTGCACATGGAACGGCTGCGCCTGCATGGCGTGTCGCCGGTGCACCGCAAATCCTATGCGCCGGTGCGGGCTCTGCTGGCGCTGGATATCGATGGGGCGGCGGCATGAAAAGCATCACCTCGTCCGCCAATCCTTTGTACAAGGAACTGAAGCAGCTGGCGACCAGCGCCCAGGCCAGGCGCAAGGCGGGCCGTACGCTGCTGGACGGGATCCACCTGGCCGAAGCGTATTTGCAGAGCGGCGCCAGGCCGGTGTTGTGCGTCGCCAGCGAAACCGCGCTGACGCATGCCGAAGCGGCTGCGGTGATCCGGCAATGCCAGGCCGAGGCGGTGCAATGCGTGCTGCTGCCGGACGGCCAGTACCAGGCGCTGAGCCAGGTCGAGCACGGCGTCGGCCTGCTGTTTGTGGTTGAAACGCCGAAAGCGGCGGCGCCGGCCGCATTGACCCAGTCGGCCGTGCTGCTCGACAACCTGCAGGACCCGGGCAACCTCGGTTCCATCCTGCGCAGCGCTGCGGCCGCAGGCATCCGGCAGATCTATTGTTCAGAAGGCAGCGCATCTGCCTGGTCGCCCAAGGTGCTGCGGGCGGGCATGGGCGCGCATTTCATCCTGGACATCTTCGAAGGCGTTGACCTGGCGGCCCTGATGGCGACAGCGCAGATACCGGTGCTTGCCACCAGTTCGTATGCGACGCAAAGCATCTACCAGGCTGACCTGCACGGAGAACTGGCGTGGCTGTTCGGCCATGAAGGGCAGGGCGTCGCGGAAGATTTGCTGCAACTGGCCAGCCAGCAAGTCGTGATTCCGCATCGCGGGCAGATGGAGTCGCTGAATGTTGCCGCTGCGGCGGCGGTATGTTTTTTCGAGCAGCTGCGCCAGGCGCTGGATTGAGCAGGCCGGCTGTCCCGGCCCCTGCTTAGAAAGTCCGCATATCCGGCTTGATGTCCTGCAGGATCGTCGCCGCGATTTCTTCGATCGATTTGGTGGTCGACGACATCCAGCGTATCCCTTCGCGCCGCATGATTTTTTCCGCTTCATTCACTTCATAACGGCAATTTGCCAGCGCGGCGTATTTGCTGCCCGGACGGCGTTCATTGCGGATTTCCGACAGGCGGTCGGCCGCGATGGTCAGGCCGAAAATCTTTTGCTTGAATGGCAACAGGCCGCTGGGAAGCTTGTCGCGCTCGAAATCCTCTGGGATCAAAGGATAGTTGGCGGCCTTGACGCCGAACTGCATCGCCAGGTACAGGCTGGTAGGAGTCTTGCCTGAACGGGAGACGCCGACCAGGATAACGTCGGCGTCGGCCAGGTTCTTGTGCGACTGGCCATCGTCATGCGCCAGCGAAAAATTGATGGCTTCGATCCGGTTCTTGTATTCGTCGGTATTGGCCGTGTTATGGCTGCGGCCGATGGTGTGGGTGGACTTGACGCCCAGCTCCCGCTCCAGCGGTTCGACAAAAGTCTGGAACAGGTCCATATGCATGGCTTTGGCCTGCTGGATGACTTTTGACAAGTCGGCCTTGACCAGCGTTGAAAACACGATAGGCAATTTGCCGTCCGCCACGCATGCTTCATTGATCTTGCGGGTGGCGTCGTAGGCTTTGTCCAGGGTGTCGATGAAGGGCAGGCGCACCTGCTTGAAGCGCAGCTCGAACTGGGTCAGCACCGAATGGCCGAAGGTTTCGGCGGTGATGCCGGTGCCGTCGGAAACAAAGAAGACGGTGCGGTGGGCAGGAACCAGCGGTGCAGGAGCGGCATCTAGCATAATGTTGTCGAAAATAAAGTAAAAAATAAAAAGCAAGGCGTTGCCCGGCAACTGCTGCGGCGCCAGTGGGGCCGCCGAACTTTTAACTGAACACGGACTCTAGCCTGCTGACGGCTACGTGCTGCCTTGTGCGCCTGTGAACGCTAAATTGGCATAAAATGGCAGCCAACTGAATATTTGAAGCTACCTGACGAAGAATAACAAAAAGCCAAGGGCGGCGAAGGCAATTGTGAAGATTTCTTATCATCAAACTAGAGGTTGTTATGTCCAATGCAATACAGATGGGTGCTACCCAGGGGGCGGCTTACGTCATCTCCTTTGAAAATCTGCGGATGACGGATGTCGATTCCGTTGGCGGCAAAAACGCATCGCTGGGTGAAATGATCAGCCAGCTGGCCGGCGCAGGAGTTCGGGTGCCGGGCGGATTCGCCACCACGGCGCAGGCATTCCGCGATTTCCTGTCGCATAGCGCCGACGGCGGCCCGGCCTTGGCCGACCGCATCGCCGATCGCCTGGCGACCCTGAACGTCGAAGACGTACGGGCCTTGGCGCAAGCCGGCGCCGAGATCCGCCAATGGATTGTGGAAACGCCGTTCCAGCCGCGCCTGGAGCAGGAAATCCACGCCTTCTACAAACGCCTGGTCGAAGATTCTTCCAGCGAGATGTCGTTCGCCGTGCGTTCGTCGGCGACGGCGGAAGACTTGCCGGACGCCTCGTTCGCCGGCCAGCAGGAAACCTTCCTCAACGTGGTCGGCATTGAAAATGTGCTGGAAGCCATGAAGCACGTGTTCGCCTCGCTGTATAACGACCGCGCCATCTCTTACCGTGTGCACAAAGGCTTTACCCACGCTGAAGTGGCGTTGTCGGCCGGCGTCCAGCGCATGGTCCGTTCCGATGTCGGCGCCGCCGGCGTGATGTTCACCCTGGATACCGAATCCGGCTTCAAGGACGTGGTGTTCATCACTTCCAGCTATGGACTGGGCGAGACAGTGGTGCAGGGCGCGGTCAATCCCGACGAGTTCTATGTCCACAAGCCGATGCTGGAGCAAGGCAAGCTGCCTATCATCCGCCGCAACATCGGCTCCAAGCTGATCAAGATGGAATTCACAGGCGAAGCCAAGGCCGGCCGTTCGGTCAAGACCGTCGATGTGCCTATCGAGCTGCGCAACCGCTATTCGCTCAACGACAACGAAATCGTCGAACTGGCCAAATACGCCACCATCATCGAGAAGCACTACGAGCGCCCGATGGATATCGAATGGGGCAAGGACGGCCGCGACGGCAAGCTGTACATCTTACAGGCGCGTCCGGAAACCGTGAAGTCGCAGGAAAAAACGACCGACGCCCAGCAGCGTTTCAAACTCAAGGGCACCGGCAACGTGCTGACCCATGGCCGCGCCATCGGCCAGAAAATCGGCGCCGGTCCGGTGCGCGTGATCCATGACGCTTCCGAAATGGAGCGCGTGCAGCCGGGCGACGTGCTGGTAGCCGACATGACCGATCCTAACTGGGAGCCGGTGATGAAGCGCGCTTCGGCGATCGTCACCAACCGCGGCGGCCGTACCTGCCACGCTGCGATCATTGCGCGCGAACTGGGCGTGCCGGCGGTGGTCGGCTGCGGCGACGCTACCGACGTGCTGAAAGACGGCACGCTGGTTACCGTATCCTGCGCCGAAGGCGACGAAGGCAAGATCTACGACGGCCTGCTGGAAACCGAAGTCAGCGAAGTGGCGCGCGGCGCATTGCCTGAGCTGCCGCTGAAGATCATGATGAACGTCGGCAATCCGCAGCTGGCGTTCGATTTCCAGTCGATCCCGAACGGCGGCGTCGGCCTGGCGCGGCTGGAATTCATCATCAACAACAACATCGGCGTGCACCCGCGCGCGATCCTGGAATATCCGAACATCGACGCCGACCTGAAGAAGGCGGTGGAATCGGTAGCGCGCGGCCATGCTTCGCCGAAGGCTTTCTACGTCGACAAGCTGGCCGAAGGGATTGCCACCATCGCCGCTGCATTCTGGCCGAAAAAGGTGATCGTGCGCTTGTCCGACTTCAAGTCGAACGAGTACAAGAAGCTGATCGGCGGTTCGCGCTACGAGCCGGACGAAGAAAATCCGATGCTCGGTTTCCGCGGCGCCGCCCGTTACCTGGCAGCCGACTTTGCCGAAGCATTCGAAATGGAATGCCAGGCGATGAAGCGGGTGCGCAACGACATGGGCTTGACCAACGTCGAGATCATGGTGCCTTTCGTGCGGACCCTGGGCCAGGCGGAAAAAGTCATCGGCCTGCTCGGCAAGAACGGCCTGGTGCGCGGCGAAAACGATTTGCGCGTGATCATGATGTGCGAAGTGCCGTCGAACGCCATCCTGGCCGAGCAGTTCCTGGATTACTTCGACGGCTTCTCGATCGGCTCCAACGACCTGACCCAGCTGACCCTGGGCCTCGACCGCGATTCCGGCATGGAATTGCTGGCGGCCGATTTCGACGAGCGCGACCCGGCTATCCTGGCTCTGCTGGAGAAGGTCATCGCAACTTGCCTGGCCAAGGGCAAGTATGTCGGCATCTGCGGCCAGGGTCCGTCGGACCATCCTGATTTTGCCGAATGGCTGATGAAGCAGGGCATCGAATCGATTTCCCTGAATCCGGATTCGGTGATCGATACCTGGCAGCTGCTGGCTGCCGCGCAATAAAGGCGATATGCGGGACGATGATGCGTCCTGGTCATAAGAAGAAACGCGAGCCAAGTGCTCGCGTTTTTATTTTCAGGGTCAGATGCCAGCCCGCTTGTCCAGGAAGAGATGCAAGGAATCGGCTACGTCCAGCATCAGATTTTGCCAGTTGCCGGCTTGTTCTTGCCGGAACAGCCTTGCACTCGGATACCACGGGCTGTCTTCGCGATCCAGCAGCCAGCGCCAGTCAGGCGCCCAGGGCAGGAGGATCCAGACCGGCGCGCCGAGGGCGCCGCTCAGGTGGGCGACCGAGGTGTCGACGCTGATCACCAGGTCCAGGCTGGCGACGATCGCCGCGGTATCGTCGAAACCTGCAATGTCCTCGGCGAGCGGCCGCAGCTTGGGCGTTTGCTGCAGGTATGCGCGATCCGACTCCCTGATGTCTTTCTGCACCAGGAAAAAATCCGCGCCATCCAGCTGCAGCAGCGGTGCAAATTCCTGCAGCGGCATGGAGCGCCTGTGATCGTTGGTATTGCCGGCATTGCCTGAGCCGGCCAGGCCGATCTTCAGTTTGCCGCCGGTGGAGCCCATGCGTTTTGCCCAGCTTTCCTTTTTTCCGGCATCGGCCGCAAAATAAGGGATGGCGGCCGGGATGGTCGCCAGGCCGGTCTTGAAGACCAGCGGCAGGCTCATCAGCGGCGTCTGGCAGTCGACCGGCGCGAACCCTTCGCCGATGGCGATCACCTGGAAGTTTCCCATGGTCTGGGCGACCGCTTTCAGCGCCGGGTCTACCTCCAGCACGACCTCGGCTCCCAACGCTGCAACCAGGGTGGCGTAGCGGCAAAACTGGATCGTGTCGCCCAGGCCCTGTTCTGACCACAGCAAGATGCGCTTGCCTTCGATAGCCTGCTGGCCCAGCCACAGCGGGATTCCGGTATGGCGCTGAACATCCGCATTGCCTTTCTTCCATCGATACTCATAGCTCTGCCAGCCGGCTTCGAACTGCCCCAGCACCAGCTGCGACAGCGATTGATTCGATAGTGCATCCGCATAACCTGCCTGCAGGCTGAGGGCGCGCTGGTAGCTGTCGAGCGCTTGCTGGTGGCGGTTCATGCGGCTCAGGGTCAGGCCATGGTCGCCCCAGGCTTCGGCATTGCCGGGAGCCAGCGCCAGCCCGGTTTCGTTGTCGCTCAGGGATTCGGCGTAGCGTTCCAGCTTGTGCAGGATGACCGCGCGGTCCAGCCAGTAGGCGGCGGTTTTCGGCGCCAGCGCGATGGCGCGGTCGAGGCTGGCAAGCGCATCGGGATAGCGCTCCAGCTTGTCCAGGGCCAGGCCCCTTTTATACCAGCTGTCGGCCATGTCCGGCTGCAGCGCCAGCGCGCGCTCAAAGTGGAGCAGCGCATCCTCATGGTGCCGCAACTGGTACAGCAGGGCGCCTTTGTGCGCCCAGCCGTCGGCATGGTCCGGCCATGCGGCCAGCGTCTGTTCGATGCAGGCCAGCGCCTCCTGCCGGCGCTGCAGGCTGAGCAGGGTCACGGCCTTGGCCAGCAGTATCTCGGGTTTGACATAGCCCAATGCAATGATTTGTTCATAAGCGAGCAGGGCGGCATCGAACTGGCCTGATTCAAACTGCAACCGGGCCAGCTTGTAATGCAGCGATACATTCTTGCCGTCCAGGGCCAGCGCTTGCCCGAACAGTTGCGCCGCTTCCTGGCGTTGCCCGGTGGCGGCGCAGATGACGCCGAGCACATGCAGGGCGTCGAAGTTTTCCGGCTGGGCCTTCAGGATCTCCTTGAGCGAGCGTTCGGCATGGCCGGTTTTGCCATTCTGGAAATCCTTGTATGCTTGCTGGATAAGATGGGTCGTGCTCATTTTGTACTCATGTATGGCTGGCTGACGGCGGCGTCAGCCCACGGCAATCTGTGGAAGAGGGGAGCATAGCACTGGATCGGACAGCCATCAGCTTGGCGGCATGAACGAAATGAAGCGTGAGTTATTGTAACTTCAGTTGTCAGATGGATTACACTGTGTGCTCTACATAACGGAGAGGGTCATATGGCCGGATGGGTGATGTGGATATTGGCGGCTGGTTTGCTGGTCGTGGCGGAATTGTTCACCACGACCTTGTATTTGCTGATGGTGGCGATTGGCCTGGCCGTCGGCGGCATCGCTGCGCTGCTGGGCTGGGGCGTGGAATGGCAGCTGCTGGTTGCCGCGGTGGTGGCCCTGGTCGCCACGTATTTTCTACGGCGCAGCAAGTTCGGCCGCCGCACCAAGGTCCTGGCGGAGCGCGATCCCAATGTCAACCTGGATATCGGGCAATCGATCACGGTCGGGCAATGGCAGCAGGATGCGGGCACAGGCGGCGGATATACGGCGCGCGTCAAGTACCGGGGCGCGATGTGGGATGTGGAGCTGGCGCCGGCGGCAAATGCGGATGCCGGCCTGTTTTTTATCCGCGAGGTACGCGGCAGCCGGCTGATTGTCGGCGACAGGCCCGGCCAGCACTGAGCGAGCTCGACTTCCGCCGTAGCGCGGCGGATGACTCTGTCTTCTTCAATTCAATAAGGAAAAAAATCATGTTCGGAAGCGTTTCGTTAATCGTGCTGGTGATCGTCATCATATTTATCGCCAAGACGATCAAAGTGGTGCCGCAGCAGCATGCATGGGTGGTGGAGCGCCTGGGCAAATATCATGCGACCCTGGGCCCCGGATTGAATATCGTGGTGCCGTTCATCGACCGCGTCGCCTACAAGCACATCCTGAAGGAAATCCCGCTGGATGTGCCGCCGCAGGTTTGCATCACGCGCGACAATACGCAACTGCAGGTGGACGGCATCCTGTACTTCCAGATTACCGATGCGATGCGCGCATCCTACGGTTCTTCCAACTACATCGCCGCCATCACGCAGCTGGCGCAGACCACCTTGCGTTCGGTCATCGGCAAGATGGAGCTGGACAAGACCTTCGAAGAGCGCGACCACATCAACACCACCATCGTCAGCGCCATCGACGAATCCGCCGCCAACTGGGGCGTGAAGGTGCTGCGTTATGAAATCAAGGACCTGACGCCGCCCAAGGAAATCCTGCATGCGATGCAGGCGCAGATTACCGCGGAACGTGAGAAGCGGGCGCTGATCGCCGCTTCGGAAGGCCGCAAGCAGGAACAGATCAATATTGCGACCGGCGAACGCGAAGCGTCGATTGCCAAGTCCGAAGGTGAAAAGCAGGCGTCCATCAATCGTGCCCAGGGCCAGGCCGCGGCGATCCTGTCGATCGCCGAAGCCAGCGCTGAAGCAATCCGCAAGACTGCGGCGGCGATCCAGTCGCCAGGCGGTTCGGATGCCGTGAACCTGAAAGTGGCCGAGCAATATGTGGCGGCGTTCGGGCAACTGGCGAAGACCAATAACTCGATCATCGTGCCGGCCAACCTGGGCGACATCAGCGGCTTGATCGCCACTGCCTTGCAAGTGGTCAAATCCCAGACCAAGTCTTAGTCGGCGATAAAAAAAGGCGGGCCGGCGGAATTCAGGTTCCGCCGGCCCGCTTTTTTTTGGGGGCATCGTTTATTGGCGCCGCTTCAACGCCGGTGCTGTTTCATCGCAGCCTGGACTTCCCGCTCACCATCGCGTTGCCGTTCGGTGTCGCGCTTGTCGTGCTGCTTTTTGCCCTTGGCCAGGCCGATTTCGCACTTGATGCGGCCGCGCAGGTAGTGCAGGTTGATCGGCACCAGCGTATAACCGGAACGTTCGACCTTGATGATCAGTTTCCTGATTTCCTCGGCGTGCAGCAGCAGCTTGCGGGTGCGCACGGCTTCCGGATGGACGTGGCTGGAGGCGCTGAGCAGGGCGCTGATGTGGGCGCCGAACAGGTAGATTTCGCCATTGCGGATGATGACGTAGGATTCTTTCAGGTTGGCGCGTCCGGCGCGGATGGACTTCACTTCCCAGCCATGCAGCTCCATGCCGGCCTCGAAACGCTCTTCGATGAAGTAGTCGTGGAAGACTTTTTTGTTGTCAATAATGCTCATGTATTAGGAAAATCGCGCAGGTCGGTTAAAATTTCAAGTTGTGATTCTATCAAACGGTTGATATTCAATGGCAGTAGTGCATAAAACGGTACTTTTGGGATATAGCGCTGAACAGATGTTTGCGCTGGTCGACCGGGTCGAAGACTACCCGCAATTCCTGCCGTGGTGCGGCGGGGTGGATGTGCGTGAACGCGATGCCGGCAAGCTGGTGGCGACACTGAATATACATTATCACGGCATCAAGCAATCGTTTACAACCGAAAACACCAACTCGCCGCCCAGCAACATGCAGATGCGGCTGGTGGAGGGGCCGTTCAAGCACCTCGACGGCAACTGGAGCTTCAAGGCGTTGCGGGCCGACGCTTGCAAGATCGAATTCGACCTGCACTACGAATTCTCCAACCGCATCCTGGAAAAGCTGATCGGCCCGGTATTCAGCATGATCGCCAACAGTTTCGTGGACTCCTTCTGCAAGCGCGCCGACGCGGTATATGGCCACCATGGTTGAGGCGGCGTCCGGCGCGGCGTTGATACGGATACAGGTCTGCTACGCCAGCCCCGGCGTACAGGCCCTGAAGCAGTTGTCGGTGCCTGCCGGGACGCTGCTGCATGACGGCATCAAGCGCAGCGGCCTGCTGGAAGAAGTGCGCGAAATCGACCTCAGCTGCTGGCGGGTCGGCATCTACGGCAAGCTGAAGACGCTCGATACGGTGTTGCGCGACCAGGACCGGATTGAAATCTACCGTCCGCTGATTGCCGATCCGATGGAGTCGCGCCGCAAGCGCGCTGACAAAAAAGCCCGCTGAATCGCGGGCTTTTGCAGTTTTCTGCTTATTGGCATTCGCTCAAGGTTTCTCGATTCTGTGCGTTTTGCTGTGCCCGCTGCTGATCGTTCATGTATGAACGCTGGCCGCTGGCGTCGGTCTGGGTAATCCTCATGCCGGAATCCAGCGCGCGCTGGTTGGCGCGGGCGTGAGCGCAGTTCTCGGCCTTGTTGGAGGCCAGTTTGGCCTCCTGTTCGGCTTTCTTGGCCTTCTCAGCCTGCTCAGCTTTCCGTTTCTGGAATGCGGCATTCTGTTCAGCGATGGTCGGCGGCGCTTTTGCTTCCGGCTTGCTATCGGCGCCGGCATCGGCGGCAGCGGCAGTTCCGGTTTCGTCCGTAGTGCCGCGCGGCAGGCTCTGGCCCGGTGTTTTCAGGATGCGCTTGTTCGGCACCGAGGGCGGCGGCGGCAAGTCTGAATACTGCTTCACGCCTTTTTCGTCCAGCCACACGAATTGCGCCAGGGCGGAAGTCGCGAGGCTGAGCAGGACCAGCGCTGCGGTGGCGGAAAAGGCGTGTTTCAGGCGGATTGCATTCATTGCTGTTCCTTGAGGCGATAGAAGTAGATTGAGCGCAGATTTCGCCATGTTTCACTAGCCGTGTCAATTGATCGGTAGTGCTTTGTGGAAATATTTCCCCGGTTGTGGCTAAAATTGCGCAACGTTAGGCGACTTGTCCGGTTTTCTGTATAATTCGCTTTTGCGCCTATAGGAAAAACTATGCGTCTACTTCAGAAAGCACTCACGTTCGATGACGTGCTGTTAGTCCCCGCTTATTCGGACGTCCTCCCCAAAGACACCACCCTCAAAACACGCCTGACCCGCAATATCGATATCAACATTCCGTTGCTGTCGGCTGCGATGGACACCGTGACCGAAGCGCGCCTGGCGATCGCCATGGCGCAAGAGGGCGGCATCGGCATCATCCACAAGAACCTGACTGCGCAGGAGCAGGCGCGCGAAGTATCCAAGGTCAAGCGTTTCGAATCCGGCGTGGTGCGCGACCCGATCACGATTCCGCCGAACATGCGCATCCGTGAAGTGATCGCCTTGTCGGAACAGCATGGCATCAGCGGTTTCCCGGTAGTCGACGGCAATCGCCTGGTCGGCATCATCACCAACCGCGACCTGCGTTTTGAAGAAGAGCTGGATGCGGAAGTCAGCGCCAAGATGACGCCGCGCGAGAAGCTGGTTTACGTCAAGGACGGCGCCGACCTGTCGGAAGCCAAGCGCCTGATGAACAAGCACCGCCTGGAACGCGTGATGGTGGTCAACGACGCTTTCGAGCTGCGCGGCCTGATCACGGTCAAGGATATCCAGAAATCGACATCGCACCCGCTGGCTTCCAAGGATGGCCAGGGCAAGCTGCGGGTTGGCGCCGCGGTCGGCGTCGGCGCCGATAACGAAGAACGCATCGAGCTGCTGGTAAAGGCTGGCGTTGACGTCATCGTGGTCGATACCGCGCACGGCCACTCCAAGGGCGTGCTGGACCGCGTCAAATGGGTCAAGCAGAATTTCCCGCAGGTGGAAGTCATCGGCGGCAATATCGCTACCGCAGCCGCTGCCAAGGCGCTGGCTGACCATGGCGCCGACGGCGTCAAGGTCGGCATCGGTCCTGGCTCGATCTGCACCACGCGTATCGTGGCTGGCGTCGGCGTGCCGCAGATTTCCGCTATCGCCAATGTGGCGCAGGCGCTCAAGGGCACAGGCATTCCATGCATCGCCGACGGCGGCATCCGTTTTTCGGGCGACATCGCCAAGGCGCTGGCCGCCGGCGCATCGACCGTGATGATGGGCAGCATGTTTGCCGGTACCGAAGAAGCGCCGGGCGAAGTGATCCTGTTCCAGGGCCGCAGCTACAAGTCGTATCGCGGCATGGGCAGCCTGGGCGCGATGTCGGATGGTTCGGCCGACCGCTACTTCCAGGATTCGGCCAACAAGGCTGACAAGTTCGTGCCGGAAGGCATTGAAGGCCGGGTGCCGTACAAGGGCAGCGTCCTGACCATCCTGTACCAGCTGATCGGCGGCGTGCGTTCTTCCATGGGCTATTGCGGTTGCGCGACTATCGACGAACTGCGCGAAAAAGCCGAGTTCGTGGAAATCACCTCAGCCGGCATGCGCGAGTCGCATGTCCATGACGTCCAGATTACCAAGGAAGCGCCTAACTATCGCACCGACTGATAGTTGGATCTGCACCTTGATCTAGTCCAGGAACGCGCCACCTGCGGGGATACCGCCGGTGGCGCGTGCAGTTTAAAGATTCTCATTTTTTGCTAAATCAGCTACCAGGCATCCACCATGCACTCAAAAATCCTCATCCTCGATTTCGGCTCCCAGGTTACCCAACTGATCGCGCGCCGCGTGCGCGACGCAGGCGTGTTTTCCGAAGTGTTTCCCTACGATGTGTCCGATGAATTTATCCGCAGCTACGGCGCGTCCGGCATCATCTTGTCGGGCGGCCCGAACAGCGTCACCGACGGCGACACTCCGCGTGCGCCGCAAGCGGTGTTCGAATTGGGTGTGCCGGTATTCGGCATCTGCTACGGCATGCAAACCATGGCTGAGCAGCTGGGCGGCAAGGTCGAGATGGGCAAGGTGCGCGAATTCGGCTACGCCGAAGTGCGGGCCCGCGGCCACAGCGCGCTGCTGGAAGGCATCAGCGATTTCGTGACGCCGGAATCGCATTCCATGCTGAAAGTCTGGATGAGCCATGGCGACAAGGTCGACCACATGCCGCCTGGTTTCAAACTGATGGCGTCGACGCCGAACTGCCCGATCGCCGGCATGGCTGACGACGAGCGCCGCTTCTATGCGGTGCAGTTCCACCCGGAAGTCACCCACACGGTCAAGGGCGAAGCGATCCTGAGCCGCTTCGTGATCGATATCTGCGGTTGCAAGCCGGACTGGAACATGCCGGACTACATCGCCGAAGCGGTCGAATCGATCCGCAAGCAAGTTGGTAGCGACGAAGTGATCCTGGGCTTGTCCGGCGGCGTCGACAGCAGTGTCGCCGCCGCCCTGATCCACCGCGCCATCGGCGACCAGCTGACCTGCGTCTTCGTCGACCACGGCCTGCTGCGCCTCGACGAAGGCAAGATGGTGATGGAGATGTTCGCCCAGAACCTCGGCGTCAAGGTGATCCATGTCGACGCCGCCGCGCAGTTCATGGGCCACCTGGCCGGCGTTACCGATCCGGAAGCCAAGCGCAAGATCATCGGCCGCGAATTCGTCGAAGTATTCCAGGTTGAATCGGCCAAGCTGAAGAATGCAAAATGGCTGGCGCAAGGCACGATCTACCCGGACGTCATCGAAAGCGCCGGCAAGGGCAAGAACGCCGCGCACACGATCAAGAGCCACCACAATGTCGGCGGCCTGCCGGAAACCCTGAACCTGCAGTTGCTGGAACCGCTGCGCGAACTGTTCAAGGATGAAGTACGCAAGCTGGGCGTCGCGCTTGGCTTGCCGCATGCGATGGTGTATCGCCATCCATTCCCGGGCCCGGGCCTGGGCGTGCGCATCCTGGGCGAAGTCAAGAAAGAATTCGCCGACCTGCTGCGCCGCGCCGACGCCATCTTCATCGAAGAGCTGCGCAACACCAAGGACGACCAGGACGAAACCTGGTACGACAAGACCAGCCAGGCGTTTGCGGTTTTCCTGCCGGTCAAGTCGGTCGGCGTGATGGGCGATGGCCGTACTTATGAATACGTGGTGGCCTTGCGTGCGGTGCAGACCCAGGATTTCATGACTGCGCATTGGGCGCATTTGCCACATGAGTTGCTGGGGCGGGTGTCGAATCGCATCATCAATGAAGTGCGCGGCATCAATCGCGTGGTTTATGATATTTCAGGCAAACCGCCTGCGACTATCGAGTGGGAATGAAAATACGTCTAGCACTCGCAAGTGTACGGAAGTAGAAAATGCCTCAAAGCCCGCGTAAATGCGGGCTTTTTTGCTTAATGGGGCTGCATTGATTGGCAAGCCGATGTATGCCCAAGTACTTATTTCAGATGGCTTTTGTGATGGTGTTATCCATGCCGATGCCATGATGGCTAATCGCCAGATCAATAAACGCACGTGCGCGCACGGTTTGTGAGGTCTTGCTGCCGAAGTAAACAAAGTAGCTGGCGATGTCCGGCATGTGATCGATAAGGATCGGAACCAACTGCGCTGCTCGAATGAACGGCGCTGCCGTTACTCCTGCAAGCCGTCCCAGTGCCTTACCCGCGAGCACAGCCTGAAGCTCGAACACCTCATCGCTGCAGATTGCCGGAACAGCTGGCTGGCCTGCTGTTTGTTCTCCGAGCTTCACATGCCATGGAACTGAACTGCCTTTCCTGTGCCCGGATGACGCAACGTGTCAGGTCATATCTGAGCTACTACAAATGGGACCAGCTGTGACAAAGCCATTCAATGCTTGGCATCCTTGACAAAATTCGCCATGTTCGCGTCACGTCATGATTGCCTGCAACAAGCTCCCGCCTGTCAGGACTCAACGATTTTCGTATCTTCCATCGTCATGCCGCTCGCCCTCACGATAGTCATGCCGGTCGCCATCCCGATAGTCGTGGTCACGATGCTCATCGTATCGTCGATGGTCTTCACGCCATCCGCCGGACTGCAGTATCCAACCGTCAGGACCCTGGCGCCATTCAGGGCGCGCATATACATAACCTGGACGCGGCTGTTCCCAATGGCCGCCGATCCATACATGTCGACCATCACGCCAATCCCAGAAGCCAGGGATCCACACGTAACCATATCGTGGTGGCGGAACGGGTTCATATCTTGGTGGCGGCGGTGGTCTGCCAATGGTGATGTCAACGCCGATTTGCGCTACGGCCTGCGTCGATACAAAAGTGCTGGCGCTAATAGCGATGAGTGCAACAGCGAAAAAAATACGTTTCATGTTCGTCACCTTTTAGGAAACGCCGTATCAGCGACCATAGTAATAATCGTGATGGTGATAATAACCTCCACCACCAACCGGTACGACGATACATCCGGATAATGCTGTGCTGAGAACAAGTCCGATTGCCACTATGCTAATGAGCTTTTTCATGCTGATCTCTTTTCATTGAATGACATAAGGAATATGTTGCCACCCAAGACGTTCTGCAGGTGATTCAGTTTTGTATCGCTTGTAAGTTTTGATTACCGCGCTGTATGCGATCTCAAGGCTTTGGAAAAGTGTGCAACTTTTCTGCCAATGTGGGCGTAACTTCAATGCTCTACTATCCAAAAATTGGACCACACGTCCACAGCGTTTCTCAAATGTTCGATGGTGCAGATATATTTAAAAGTTGGTCTTGCGCAATTCCGGATGGTTCAGCAAGTTGCGCTGATGGATCTCTATCGTCCTGCCTGGATCGGGTGTCAGAAGGAACAGGAGGCGAAGAAGGGGCGAATGCTAATGTCATTTGCATTTCTCTTTAGGTATCTCTAAAGTGAAATATTGTTTGGCTGGTTCCCGATAGCCAAACTGGCCCGGTCCACAAGGATCTGCGGGCTTTTTTTATGTAAATGCGTGCCTGACCCGGGACAGGAAATTACGGCTGTATTTGTGTTGATCTGAGCCACCTGTCGGCGCTCAAATTTTCAATTTCCCTACACTCAGCGGGCTCTTAGTTGGCGGGCCAAACAAAAACTACTGAATGGGGACTGCGTTTCGCCTGCACTCGAGCGATTTTTGTCTGTACCTCACCACCTACTTCCGCACGAATGCGATAGGTACCGGCACTCGGAAATTTGATCAGCAATATGGGACCAGAACATGTCGTTTGCAACCTTGCTTTGCCGCTCTTGTCCGAAATATCGATATTGACATCGGCTAGATAACTGCCACCCCGCGAGGAAAAAGTCGACATCAGGTCATATTCTTTTGCTGTGCGCTTCATGTAGGTGGATTCATCCAAACCGACGCCGCCGCACAAATAGGTAAAGCCGTTCTTGGATTTGGGCTGCGCGCGGATCGCAGGAGGCTGCGATGCCATAGGTTGCGATTCAGGCTGTGTTGCAGATGGCGTTGGAGGCGTCGGAGCAGGCGTCGGCGGCCGTTTTATTCCAGGAGGCATCGGTTGCGTTTCGTCCGGTATTTCTGGCGGAGTCGGGGACGATTGCGCCAACGCAGAAGAAGACAGGCCGAGTATCACCAGCATGATTGTGATCGTATTCATTGTTAAATCTCTCCATGAACACCTGCCTGTTTAATACGAGGCACTGCCACTAGCATTGCCCGCTGCGCCAGGCGTGGACGGAGCCGATGCGGCTTGTGGAGTCGGGGCTTGCATTGGTGCATCTCGCGGCGTTATCTCATCAGTTTTCTTGCAGCCAGCCAAGACGGTTCCCACGATAACCGTCGTGATAAGTATCTGTTTACTTAACATATGGCCTCCATTAAAGATTGGTTGGCATATCGCGTGCCGAAAAAAAACGTACCTCGCGCTAGCAAGGCGTTGAAATATGTGCGAAGCAGTCAGGCTTCAGTCGAAGTGCGCACCGCAGGATAAAATTTCCAAGCACACAATCTGGATAGATGTTGTCGGGGCCGGTTAAGGAGCGCCTGTGATTTTGAGATCGTTGTTCACCGACTTGACGCCCTCGGTATCGCGCGCAATCGGCGCCACCTTGTCGGCTTGTTCCTGAGTGGCGACTTTACCGCTCAGCGTCACGACGCCGTCATTGTCGGTGTCGACTTTTATATCCTTCACGAAGGTCAGTTTCTCTGCCGTCAACTTGCTCTTTATCTTTGTTGTGATGACAGAATCCTTGACTATCGTCACCGGTTTTTCCTGAGTCGACGAATAGTCGGCTGCATAGTTTGCGACTGGCGCCAGCAACGCGCCGATCATGAGGCAGGTTACGGTTGCACTGGTGTTTTTCAGTATAGGAGTCGTGAATAATTTTGCAAGAATGCTGCTTACAGCCACACCGCCCACGGTTTTGCGGGGCGTCCGATCACCTTATCCATTGCGCCTATTTGTGAGACGGATTTTTGGTATGAGGTTTTTTACCAAGTTCCTTCCAGCTCGTTTCCGTCATCTCGACGCCAAAATGCTTGGCTGCTGCCTTGATATTTTCGAACGCGATTTCACGTTCAGCGTCAGATACGTCATCTACCTGATCAAACCGCGCCAGCGCATTCCTGACATGTGAGGCATCGGTCATAGGTTCTTTGCGCTGTTTTGAAAATGCGAATGCACTCTCAGGTAAATGATCTCGATCCTTGCTGCTTAACTCGCCATGCTGGGCATGCGGCTTCCACGTTGTCTGGGTCATGTTTCTCTCCTAGTTCAGACGCTGTTCATGTCAGAGCCTCAATTGATTTCAAAGTTCTACGCTTACCCAACAAATGTACTGGTCTGAGAGATTTTTGTATTTCGCTGATGTATGTAACTGTAGTTGCTGCAAATAACTGTAAATGGGCATTGGGAATTGGTTTGACTGCACTACATTGGACATGTCTCCTCCAACTCTCCCAAGTTTTGGATTCAGCCCGCTGCCGCATGGTTCGCGGGCTTTTTTTGTGCCTTCATGCTGGTTTCTGCGGGTAGCGCAAATTTGAGTCAAAGGCACCCTATTTAGCGGCGGGCGAGGTGGGGATGTATAAAAGCTGATCGCTCCGAACCTCCCGAAATTGCCGTGATTACCCTCAATTTCCAGCAGGGCAATCGTCATTAATGTTTTTTTAGCAATTCCCCTTTTTTGCTTGTCCTGGCGGACAAAAACCGTTGCCAGGGCCGCCTTGTGCGCGGCCTTGCGGGGCCACTACGGCATCGGGGTAGTCTGGCCCATAAACAGCACAACCTTGTAAGGTTAATACGATAAAAGCGGATAGTGCAAAAAGCTTCTTCATGTTTCTTTTCCTTTTACTTGAATGATGGACCTTTAATTAAATCGCGCTCATTTTGGCATATTGACTAACGCGGTTGTTGGCATTTGTAAACGGTTTGTAGCAATTCACAATAGTTTACAAGTCAGCGTCTGTGATGCCGGGTTTTATCGCCGTCAGGCTAGGGAACATAAGTAGTGCTTGATATCGGAAGAGCATCGTTCTGAAACAATTTGATACATCTAATGCGCATAAGACGTCAACTTTTCATCGAATTTGAGTACTAACAGAGTTGTAGTGTCAATAATGCGCATGCCTGATATTTCTCGCTTATTCGAAGCCATGCATAAGGCAATTCAATTTTATAAAAGAGGAAAGAACATGTTTAAAAATGCATGCATAATCGGCGCCGCCATACTTCTGGCCAGTGCTAGTGTCACCACTTTTGCTCGTGGCGGGGGCGGGGGCGGAGGCGGCACACATTTCGGTGGCGCCTCTTCACAGCACATCAGCAGTGAGGGCATGAAAAACACTAATGGAGCAAATGCCGCGGATCGCGACAAGGGCCTGCAACGTTCAGCGGACCGCGCGAATCAAAAGGGTTTAACCCACAAAAAAACGAATAAAGGAAAGGCGCATACGCTTAAAGCTACGCAATAAAAATTTGCGTGGCACGGGAACATCGCTTAGACGAGGAGCCATGCGGTGCATCCAGCTCTGTAAATAATGTCCTTTTTGCCTCGGTAACTCAGTGGCCTGTTTGTGGTTATACAAGAATTGTTGCTACTGAAACCACATTCTGAGCGGCGCTCAATACGCCGTATATCCATAATTACAAGGAGACATAAAATGAAAAATTCTTTACGTACGCTATGCTCATTCGGCGCTATGTCGACAGTTGTATTGCTCGCGTCCTGCGGCGGCGGTGGCGATGGAGCCCCGGCGGCTGGGACCGGGACGTTGGGCGTGGCGATGACCGATGCGCCGTCCTGTGGATTTGATGCGGTCAATGTCACCGTTAACAAAGTCCGCGTGCATCAAAGCGCAACTGCCAACGAAAACGATGCTGGCTGGGCCGATATCACGTTGACCCCTGCACGCAAAATCAACCTTCTTAATCTGACCAATGGCGCTCTGGAAGATTTGGGTCAAACACCTTTGACGGCGGGCCACTACACGCAGTTGCGTTTGGTGCTTGATCCAAACACCGGAGCTGGCCTCGCCAACTCGGTGATTCCATCTGGCACAAGCACGGAAATTTCACTCGATACGCCAAGTGCGGTGCAAAGCGGCATCAAGCTGATTAATCAATTTGACGTCGCATCTGGGCAACGCACTGACCTGGTACTCGACTTCGATGCCTGCAAATCCGTTGTGACCAAGGGTAACGGAAAATACGCATTGAAACCGGTGATCACCGTGATTCCCACGGTTGTGAATGGCATCGACGGTTTCATCAACCCTGCCTTGCTGAATAATCACGTCATGGTGTCTGCGCAGCAGAACGGTGTCGTAGTGCGTTCCACGGTGCCCAATGCCGCGACGGGAGAATTTTTCCTCGCACGTCTTGTGCCGGGCAACTATGACGTCGTGCTTACTGCGGACAACCGTGCAACCGCGGTCATTGCCGCGGTGCCGGTTGCCAGCACCACCAGCACGGTCGTAGTCAGCAGCAATAGCACGCCTATCGATTTGCAAGCAGCCGCCACGCCTCCAGGCGCTATTAGCGGCACGGTAGTGTTAAATCCGGTTAGCGCAACGGAAATTGCCTATGTAGCGGCAAAGCAAAGCTTCTCGGCCGGCCCTACGGTGACAATCAAATATCAGGGCGTTGATGTGGCAAGTGGCGCATATGCATTGTCAAACCTGCCCACCGTGGCGCCGCAGCTTGGCCAATATAGTGCGGCGTTGCCGATCATGTTTGCAACGCAGCCAAACACCACTCCAGGCACCGGCAAGTATGTAGTTGAAGCCTCGGCGAATGGTTATGTAACTCAATCAAATCTATCGGTAAACGTCACGACGGGTAACCAGCCTGCTATCAACTTCACGCTGACGCCTTAATCGTTCCTGCCGGAACCCAGCGCACACTTTTGAAAAGTGTGCGCTGTTTGTCGAGATTGCATATTGTCACTTCGGCGAGGTGATGTGCCGGATCACACCGAATTCGCGATGTACTCGCGCAGCCATTGATGCGCGGGGTCGCGATGGCAGCGTTCATGCCAGAGCATGGCCATCTCGTAGCCTGGCACCTCGACAGGCGGCTCGACAACCTGCAGCTCGCTGGCGTCGCGGACCAGGCGCGCGGGCAGCATCGCCACCATGTCAGTGCTCGCCAGCACGGACCCGACAAACAGGAAATGCGGAACGGAAAGCACTACGCGGCGCGCCAGGCCGGCCTCCGCCAGCGCTTCATCGGTGACGCCATGGAATCCCCCGCCATCCGGCGATACGATCACGTGATCGAGCTTGCAGAATTGAGAAAGCGTTGGACGCTTTTTCAAACGCGGATGACCTACGCGCCCCGCCAGGACATATCGCTCGGTAAAGAGCGCCCGGCGCCGCAAGCCCGGCGGAGCGCCTTCGCTGGTATGAAAAGCAAGATCGATCTCGCCCTGTTCCGCTTGCCTGGCTATGCGGGGCGGAACAAGTTCAAGCACCGCCAGCCGGGTGCCAGGCGCCGCCGAGCGCAAGCCGCCCAGGGCGGGCAGTACGATCGTCGATTCGCCATAGTCGGTGGCGGCGACGCGCCAGGTATGACTGGCCTTGGCCGGATCAAAAGGGCTGGCAGGCGACACCGCGTGCGCAAGTGCGTCCAGTGCCTGTCGCAATGGTTCGCGCAACTCGTCGGCTCTCGCGGTGGGCCGCATTCCCCTTGGCCCAGGCAGCAGCAGCGGGTCTCCGAAGATATCCCGCAGTTTAGCGAGATGAACGCTTATCGATGGCTGGGAAAAATTCAGGCGTTGCGCCGCACGGGTCACGTTGTGTTCCGAAAGCAGGACATCCAGCGTTACCAGCAGGTTCAGGTCGAGTCGTCTGAGATTATTCATAGTAATACCTGGAATATTGAGAATTCATTTTCAATATACCTGAGCGGAGCCTAAGCTGCTTGTTCCTCATCATTGAAAGCGCAACCATGAATGTTCTTCTCGTCTACGCCCATCCCGAACCAAAGTCCTTGAACGGCTCGCTGAAAAACTTCTCGGTGAAACACCTTGAGGATGCCGGGCATGTCGTCCAGGTTTCAGACCTGTATGCCATGAAATGGAAAGCATCGCTCGACGCCGACGACAGCACGGATCGGCACGCAAATGCACGCTTCGATCCGTCGCTTGACTCCAGGCGTGCGTTCGAACATGGCTTGCAGAGCAAGGACATCGCGCTCGAACAAGACAAGCTGCGCTGGGCCGACGCTGTCATCTTGCAGTTCCCTCTGTGGTGGTTCTCGATGCCGGCGATCCTCAAGGGTTGGGTAGAGCGTGTCTATGCCTACGGCTTTGCATACGGTATTGGAGAACACTCCGATGCACGCTGGGGCGACCGCTATGGAGAAGGCACGCTGGCGGGGAAACGTGCCATGCTGATCGTTACTACGGGTGGCTGGGAATCGCATTACAGCGCACGGGGCATCAATGGCCCAATAGACGATGTTTTGTTCCCCATTCACCATGGGGTGCTGTATTACCCTGGTTTTGACGTCTTGCCGCCGTTCGTGGTCTATCGCACAGGGCGGACTGACGACGCACGATTTGCGAAGATCCGCGATGCGCTCGGCCAGCGTCTTGACGATCTCTGGAAGACTGCACCGATACCATTCCGCCCGCAAAATTCCGGCGCGTACAACATCCCTGAGCTCACGTTGCGGCCGGATGTCGCGCCGGATCTGACGGGGTTTGCCGCGCATACTGCATAAGCTGGCTTAGCCTGCGCTTATTCGCTCGTTCCACTTGGCGATATTTACTCCCTTTGCAAGAAGCCATAGGCACAATGACGATTCGCCGACCAATGGCAGAACCAGGATGGCGGGCGTTATCAGTTCTGCAAACGCCGGGGTGAAAAGTGCGGAAAGACAGGCAGTCAGGTAAGCCAGACCGGCAAGTTGCATCAATATGCCTACTGCCTTGGGTAAGTAACCCGACCTGAAAATCAGGTAGCCATCGACAAGGCACCCGCAGCCAAAAAATATCAGGGCGATGTTAAAGGCAATGCCATGCGAGGCAAGGGCAAGGTCCGCGAGGACTTGCAGCTGCCTCGGTTCAAAGGCTTTCAGGTAGCCGGCATTCCCCAATATGGGTTCGACCAAAAGGAGAAACAGCTTGCTGACGGCCTCGACCGCGAGAGACACCAGGTTGAAAAATACGGAAAGCAGGACCAAACGCTTGCTTACCGGCCTGAGCAGCAGATAAAACACCCACGTCAGCGCAACGGCGCATAAGGGTACGATCAGGTTGCCGGCGACGCCGAGGCGCCACAGCAGCGGCGAGGCCAAGATGTTATGCGCCGTTGCCGCGGCGTCGCCCGGCATGACCAGCCGGTTCATGACGAATCCCTCGGCGAGTCCGCCCAGCACTATGATTGCCAGGTACAGCACGCCGCCCATGCGCGCGTACATTTGCGGGGCAGCTTCGATGGTTCTATTTGTCATGACAGTTTCGCTCGCTGCAGTGAGGGCCCGATAGAGCCCGGTGAAAATCTGCCTTATCCGCAGTTCAAAAAAACGTCGAAGCCCGCATGAAAGCGGGCTTTTGCGGGATCGTTAGCCAATGCGGTCGATTCTAAGCGTTTTTGCAGCGAATACAGAGCGGAAATAATCTGGCGTCCGGCATTTGCTAATATGCGAAGATGAGAAACGCTCAAAAGCCCACATGAATGCGGGCTTTTTTGTTTTTTGCTACGACCGGAAAACGTGTTCTCGAGCGAGCGCGACAATTTAGCAATAGCGCACATGCTTTGATTCCCCATGCCCGCCACGGTTGGCGTGGCGGGGCAGTTTCGTATTTTTAAAATCCATCATGAAAAAAAACATCAAGACAATCGTTTTTTCCTTGAGCTGCATGTCGCCGGCGCTGCTGCATGCGGCTGAGCTGGAGCAGCAACTGGCGCGCTGCTCCGTATTGGGCGACGCCAGCGCGCGCCTGGACTGCTTCGATGCCCTGGCCAAGGCCGCCGCCGATGCGCCGGTTCCCGCTGCAGCCGTTGTTCCCCTAGCTGCACCTGCATCGCCGCCGGCCCTGGCCGCGGCCCAGAACGCAAGCGAGCCGAGCGAGTCGCCGATTTCGCGTACGGTGCAGAGCTGGGAACTTGATCCCAGTTCCAAACGCGGCGTGTTTGCCCTCAAATCCTATCTGAATAATTATGTATTGCTGGCCAATTACAGCACCTCCGCCAACAACGCGCCATTCGCCAGCGATGCCAACGGACTCAAGCCGCAGCATACAGAGTTGACTTACCAGCTCAGTTTCAAGATGAAGATGGCGGAAAACGTCGCCGGCAGCCCGGTCGACCTGTGGCTGGCCTACACCCAGCAAAGTTTTTGGCAGGCATACAACCGGGCCGACTCCAGCCCGTTTCGCGAAACGAATTACCAGCCTGAACTGATTGCGACGCTGCCATTGAGCATGAAGATCGGCGACTTAAACTTCCGCTATCTCAATTTCGGACTGGTGCACCAGTCCAACGGCCAATCCTCTACCTTGTCTCGCAGCTGGAACCGTTTCTATACTGAACTGGGCGCCGAATACGGCAACCTGGCGCTGTCGGCAAGGATCTGGAAACGCCTCGACAATGCAAAAGCCAACAACGACAACATCGATATCGTTGACTACATGGGCCACGGCGACGTGCGCGCCAGCTACCGCCAGAACGGTTATGAGTATTCGATGACTGCACGCCGCAATTTCCAGACCGGGCACGGCGCGCTTGAGGCCGGCTGGGCGTTTCCGGTCACGACCAATTTAAAGGGATACCTGCATCTGTTTTCCGGTTACGGCGAAAGCCTGATCGACTACAACTATTCGCAAAAATCCATCGGTGCGGGCTTTCTGATCGACTTCTGATGCGGCCGGTCCCACTTCCCTGGTGTGAAAAAGGCGTAAACTGATATCCCCTTTTTCAACGGAAGCAGCGCATTTCATGAAACGCATCCATCACGTGCCCGGACAGCTTTTCTTGCCGGGCTTCGAGGCGCCGCCGCAGCCGACCGATCGCTTGTTCTTCGCTATCGTCCCGGCTCCGGATGCGGCGGCCGCCATCGTACGGCAGCGGGGATTGCTGCGCGACGAGTTTGGCGTGACAGGCAAGCCAATCGGGATCGCACGTTTGCATGTCACCTTGAGCCACCTGGGCGATTACCTGGGGCTGCCGCAAGGCGCTGTCAAGGCGGCGATGACGGCGGCGGACAGCATCAGGGCGGGGCCGTTCGATGTCGCGTTCGACCGCGCGGCGAGTTTCCACGGCCGGCCGCGCAAACGCCCTTTAGTCCTGCTAGGCGGCGATGGCCTCGCCGCCCTGGCGAAATTCCAGGAAACGCTTGGCAGGGCGCTGGAAAAAGCCGGGTTCGGCAAAGCCAATCCGCACTACACGCCTCATGTCACCCTGCTGTACGACAATCGCCTGGTTCCGGCAAAGGTGATTGAAACCATCGGCTGGACCGCGCACGAATTTGTCCTGGTGCATAGCCTGCTTGGCCAGACCCGCCACATACAGCTGGCGCGCTGGGCGCTCTCATCCTGATGCCGCAAAGTTCTGTCCGGCAGGGATCGTGGCTGCCAAAAATGCAACGTTTCACCGTCCCGATACTGCCGACGCGTCGCGGGAATGGCCGTTCTACGCTAAAATAGCGGGCTGGGTCGGCATCTGCGCATGGATCTGCGGCAGGAGTGCGGCGTCCCCGCACATCGACCTATCTCCCACACCAGCAAAAAATTGTCGTTTTTGATAGTGAAAACGACGGAAAACTGCGAGTATTGACAGTGTCTGGCCCGATATTCATGCGGCTTCGCTGCGGCTGGCGAATCAGAGGCTGACAAACATATGCGAGAAGCACCGTGACCTACAGCATCAAGGAAATTTTCTACACATTGCAAGGCGAAGGCACCCATGCCGGCCGTCCTGCGGTGTTTTGCCGCTTCAGCGGCTGCAACCTGTGGACTGGCCGCGAAGAAGATCGCAGCACCGCGGTCTGCCAGTTCTGCGATACCGATTTTGTCGGCACCGACGGTGTCGGCGGCGGCAAGTTCAAGGATAGCGAGGCGCTGGCCAGCACCATCAATGCGCTCTGGCCGGATACCTACGCCGCCAGCAAGTTCGTGGTGTTTACCGGCGGCGAGCCCTTGCTGCAACTGGATACGGCATTGGTCGACAGCATGCACGCGGCCGGTTTTGAAATCGCCATCGAAACCAATGGCACGCTGCAGCCGCCGCCAGGCATAGACTGGATCTGCGTCAGCCCAAAGATGGGTTCGGTGCTGAAGCTGCGCAAGGGCAATGAGCTGAAAGTGGTGATCCCGCAAGCCGGCCAATCGCTGGCCGCATACGAATCGCTTGATTTCGAACATTTCTATGTGCAGGCCATGGATGGCCCGCAACTGGCGCACAATCTGGAACTGGCACTTGAGACTTGCAAGCGCAACCCGAAATGGAAGCTGAGCCTGCAAACCCACAAGCTGCTGCAGATTCCCTGAACAGATTTTATAAAGAACCTTTTTACCTATGCTTACCATCACCCGCAAACTGGAATTCGACGCCGGCCACCGGATCCCCGACCACAAGAGCCAGTGCCGCAACCTGCACGGCCATCGCTATACGCTCGAAATCACTTTGGTGGGCGCGGTGATTGAAGTCGAAGGCAGTTCCGACAATGGCATGATCATGGATTTCTCCGATATCAAGACGCTGGCAAAACAGCATCTGGTGGATGTCTGGGACCATGCTTTCCTGGTCTACGAAAAAGACACGGCGGTGCGCGAGTTCCTGGCGACGCTGCCGGATCACAAGACCGTCATCATCGACCGTATTCCGACGGTGGAAAACCTCGCGCGCACCGCCTACGATATCCTCAAGGCCGCCTACAAGGACCACTACGGCACCGGCTTGCACCTGCAGAAACTGGTGCTGCACGAAACGCCCAATTGCTGGGCCGAGATTTCAGAAGACCGTTGATAGATATTGCTTCCCTGAGTGCCTATGCGTGACGCCATCTATATGCAGCAAGCGATTTCCCAGGCGCGCAATGCCTGGGCTTTGGGCGAAGTGCCGGTAGGCGCGCTGATCGTGAAAGAAGGGCAGGTCATCGCTACCGGTTTCAACCAGCCGATCGGCAACCACGATCCCACAGCGCATGCGGAAATCATGGCGCTGCGGGCGGCGGCCACCATCCTCGGCAATTAC
Source organism: Collimonas rhizosphaerae (assembly GCF_038896935.1). Lineage (NCBI taxonomy): Bacteria > Pseudomonadati > Pseudomonadota > Betaproteobacteria > Burkholderiales > Oxalobacteraceae > Collimonas > Collimonas rhizosphaerae. The sequence continues at coordinate 162,872 of NZ_JBANDC010000002.1, read as the reverse complement.
CGCCTGCCCGGTTGCGAAATGTACGTCACCCTGGAGCCATGCGCGATGTGCGCCGGCGCCATGTTGCATGCCCGGCTGGCGCGGGTGGTGTTTGGCGCCAGCGACCCGAAGACCGGCGCCTGCGGTTCGGTGCTCAACCTGTTCGAACAGGAGAGACTGAACCATCACACCGAGCTGACGGCTGGCGTGCTGGCTGAGGAATGTGGCACACTACTCAAAGAATTTTTCGCCGAACGCCGGCAAGCCCAACAAAAACAATCGTGACCGAACCTGTCCAAGCACCTTCAAAACAATCCATCGGCGTCGCGCTGATCGCACCTGGCGGCTATGCCTCCGACGAAGCAGCGCTGGCGCGCGGCATCCTTGCCTTGCAAAGCCAGGGTTGCGTGGTCTATGACTATTACGATCCGGCCGCCAAGTACCTGCGTTTCGGCGGCTCTGACGCTGCGCGGGTAGGGCAGATCTACGAAGCGATCGATAATCCGCAGGTGCAGATCGTGCTGGCGATACGCGGCAGCTATGGCATGTCGCGCTTGCTGCCGCTGCTGGACCTGCCGCGCCTGGCCGCCAGCAAGAAGATATTTGTCGGCCATAGCGATGTCACCGCGCTGCACCTGGCCCTGCTGGCGCAGACCGGCGCGCCAAGCCTTGCCGGGCCGATGCTGTGCAGCGATTTCGGCGAGGCTGAGCTGAGCGAATTTACGATGTCGCATTTCTGGCAATGCCTGCGGCAGCCGGAACAGGTATTGCAAGTCAGCGCCGCCGGCAATCCGGCTGTCAACGCCAGTGGCACCCTGTGGGGCGGCAACCTGGCGATGCTGAACCATCTGGTCGGCACCTCCTATTTGCCGCAGGTCGACGGCGGCATCCTGTTCCTGGAAGATATCGGCGAGCATCCGTATCGCATCGAACGCATGATGCTGCAGTTGCAGTACGCGGGCATCCTGGAACGGCAGCGGGCGATCGTGCTGGGCGATTTTTCCAACTACCGGCTGGCCGAGCATGACAACGGCTATGATTTCGACGCCATGCTGGCTTACCTGCGCACCCACGTATCGGCGCCGATACTGACCGGTTTGCCGTTTGGCCACATCCGTGACAAGGTGACCTTGCCGGTCGGCGCGCAGGCGCAATTGCTGGCGGATGCAAGCGGCTTCCAGCTGACTATCCAGAATCCGCTCACGCTCGCGTCCTGATCTCCCCCAATCAGCGTGCCTGGCCCGAAGACCGTTGGTGTCGCCGCAAGCACCTGCTTCCAAATTAATTTGACTCTGACCCTAATTAGCTCTAATTAGCCCTGGCGTTGCCGCGGGCAGTTGGCACTTGCTTTGAAATTAATTTGACTCTGACCCTAATTTAGCTGGTGGCGGCGAGCAGCCATTCTCGGAAGGCTTGCATCGCGGGGGTGGTTTGTTTTGACTTGAGGCGGGTCAGCCAGTAGCTGCCAGTGGCGATCTCGATGTCGAACGGGCGGGTCAGGCGGCCGTGCTGCAGTTCGCGGGCGAACATGCGGGTCGGCAGCAGCGCTACGCCGGCGCCTTGGGCAGCGGCTTCGGCCATGGTGAGCGAGGAGTCGAACACGGTGCCTCTGAGCAGCGGGCAGGGCAGGTCGGCTGCGGCGAACCAGGCGGCCCATTCGTCGGTGCGGTAGGAGCGCAGCAATACCTGTCCGGCGAGGTCGGCCGGATCGCGCAGGAAAGATGCGACTGCCGGCGAGCACATCGGCGCCAGCGGCGCGGCCAGCAACTCTTCGGCTTCTGTCGAGTGCCAGGCGCCGTCGCCGAAACGGATAGCGTAGTCCAGGCCTTCGCCGGCGATGTCGACCCGGTTGTTGTTGGTGAACAGGCGGAAATCGACGAACGGGTGGGCTTGCTGGAAATCGCGCAGGCGCGGGATCAGCCAGCCGACGGCGAATGTGCCCACAGCGCCCACGGTCAGCACCTCGCGCAGCCGGCGGCCGTCGCCGAACTGCTGCAGCACGGCGCCGATGCGCCCGAACGATTCCGCCAGCACCGGCAGCAAGGCGATGCCCTCGTCGGTCAATGCCAGCCCGCGCGGCAGCCGGCGGAACAGCTGTACTCCCATTCTTTCTTCGAGATTTTTTACCTGCTGGCTGATCGCGGCTTGCGTAACGTTGAGCTCGGAGGCCGCACGGGTAAAGCTGAGCAGGCGTGCCGAGACTTCGAAAGCGCGCAAGGAATTCAAGGGGAGGTGCATGTCATTTCTCCGTTTGAGCTAGTTTTTCTTATGTCTTGCCTTCGATATTGTAGCTTGAGTGATAGCCTGGCCAACGTTATCGTTGATGCCCTGTTCATCAAATTCTGAGGGGAAGTATGAAACGACGCCAGTTTGCCGGCAACCTGGGGGCAGCTTTCGGAGCGCTGGTCTTAAGCGGCTACACACAGAAATCCTGGGCCTCGACTGCCAGCACGGCGAAGCCGGTTACCGATCCGATCGCCCGCCAACTGCGCCAGATAGAAATCAGAAGCGGGGGACGCCTGGGTGTCGCCATCCTCGATACCCTTACCGGACAAAGCCATGCCTATCGCGGCGACGAACGGTTTCCGATGTGCAGCACCTTCAAGCTGCTGGCGGCGGGACTGACACTGAAACGCGTGGACCAGGGACAGGAACAGCTAGCGCGGCGCATCCGTTACGAAGCCGCCGAGCTGGTCCCGTATTCCCCCGTCACCGAGAAACATGTCGGCGGCGGCATGTCGATAGCGGAGCTGTGCGAAGCAACCCTCACCTTGAGCGACAATACCGCCGCCAACCTGCTGCTGCACAGCTTTGGCGGCCCCGCTCGACTGACGGCCTACGTACGCTCCCTGGGCGACAAGGCGACTCGGCTCGACCGTATCGAGCCAGACCTCAACCAGGCCACTCCCGGCGATCCGCGCGACACCACTTCGCCGGCCGCGATGCTGTCCACCATGCACCAGTTGCTGATAGGAAATGCATTGTCTGCCGATTCGCGCAAACAATTGACAACCTGGCTGCTTGCCAACAAGACCGGCGACAAGCGCCTGCGCGCATTGCTGCCGGCCGGCTGGCGGGTAGGCGACAAGACTGGCTCAGGCGCCTATGGCAGCACTAACGATATCGGCATACTGTTTCCACCCGATCGCGCACCGCTGCTGGTAGCCAGCTACCTGACCGCGACCAAGGCCTCGGAAGCCACGCGTAATGCGGCCTTGGCGGAAGTCGGGCGCCTGGCGGCATCCGTGGCGGCGAAATAAGGCGGCGGATTGGAAATCTGCCCGGATTCATGGAAATAGTGGCGGCAGGCGTTGGTTTTATGCCGGTTCATGCAGTGCACAAATGTGGATACTGTATAATGCCGCCACTATCTAACCCCATGATTCAATTAAGAAAAGACCAAATCTAAGATGTTGTCCACAGCAAATATCACGATGCAGTTCGGCCCCAAGCCGCTGTTTGAAAACATTTCCGTCAAATTCGGCGATGGCAACCGCTATGGCCTGATCGGCGCCAACGGCTGCGGCAAGTCGACTTTCATGAAGATCCTGGGCGGCGACCTGGAGCCGTCGGGCGGCAACGTGATGCTCGATCCGAACGAGCGCCTGGGTAAATTGCGCCAGGACCAGTTCGCATTCGAGGAAATGCGCGTGCTCGATGTCGTGATGATGGGGCATACCGAAATGTGGGCGGCCATGGCTGAGCGCGACGCGATCTACGCCAATCCGGAAGCTACCGACGACGATTACATGAAAGCGGCCGACCTGGAAGCCAAGTTTGCCGAGTACGACGGCTATACCGCTGAAGCGCGCGCCGGCGAACTGCTGCTAGGCGTAGGCGTGGCGATCGAGCAGCACCAGGGCCCGATGAGCAATGTCGCGCCGGGCTGGAAACTGCGCGTGCTGCTGGCGCAGGCGCTGTTTTCGAATCCGGATATCCTGCTGCTCGATGAACCGACCAACAACCTCGACATCAATACCATCCGCTGGCTGGAAGATGTGCTGAACCAGCGCAATTCGACCATGATCATCATTTCCCATGATCGCCACTTCCTGAACCAGGTGTGCACCCACATGGCCGACATGGACTACGGCACCTTGAAGGTCTATCCCGGCAACTACGACGAATACATGCTGGCTTCCTCGCAAGCGCGCGCGCAGCAGCTGTCGGCGAATGCCAAGGCCAAGGACAAGGTCGCCGAACTGCAGGATTTCGTGCGTCGTTTCTCGGCCAACAAATCGAAGGCGCGCCAGGCGACATCGCGCGCCAAGCAGATTGAAAAGATCAAGGTCGAGGACGTCAAGCCATCGAGCCGCGCCAATCCTTTCGTGCGTTTCGACGGCGAGAAGAAACTGCATCGGCTGGCGGTCGAAGTGCAAAGCATCAGCAAGACTTATGACCGGCCGATTTTCAAGAGCTTTAACATCATGGTTGAAGCCGGTGAAAAAATCGCCATCATCGGCGCCAACGGCGCCGGTAAAACCACCTTGTTGCGCAGCATCGGCGGCAGCGACATCGCCGGCCTGGCGGCCGACAGCGGCTTGGTGAAGTGGGCGGAAAACGCCAATGTCGGCTACATGCCGCAGGATCCGACGGAAGATTTCGCGACCGACAAGACGCTCACCGACTGGATGGGCCAATGGACCCAGGAAGGCGACGACGACCAGGCCGTGCGTTCCAGCCTGGGCCGCCTGCTGTTCAGCGGCGACGACGTCAAGAAGTCGGTCAAGGTGCTGTCCGGCGGCGAGAAGGGCCGCATGATGTACGGCAAGCTGATGCTGGGCCGCCACAACGTGCTGCTGCTGGACGAACCGACCAACCATATGGACATGGAATCGATCGAGTCGCTCAACATCGCGCTGGAAAAATATGCCGGCACTTTGATCTTCGTCTCGCATGACCGCGAGTTCGTGTCGTCGCTGGCCACCCGCGTATTGGAAGTCAAGGAAAACGAAGTGGTCGATTTCCAGGGTTCCTACGAGGATTACCTGACCAGCCAGGGCATCGAGTAAATCAATCAACCATGGCGCGGGAATTTCTGCGCCATGGCTGATGTGAAAAAGCGTGGCAGATTCAATCTGCCACGCTTTTTTTTATCGTTGCGCTTACTGCTGCGGCCGTTCGCCCAGGTACAGCAACTGGTCCAGCCGGCCGCGCAGGCTGCGGGCGATTTCTTCGCCCTTGGCCTTGAGCACCGCCTCCAGGTATTGCTGGCGCAGTTCGCGGAAATCCTGGATGCTGCTGGCGCGTTCGACTTTCAGCTGCAGGCCGTAACCGCGCAAGCCGATCATGCTCTTGATCGTATCGTTGTAGAAATGATAAATCGCCTCGAACTGGGTTTGTCCCGGCGGCAGCACCTGCTCGGCTGATAGGGGGGCGGCGGGCGGCGGCACGCTTTTCACTGGCGGCGCCTCGACAGCGGCGGCGCTGTTGCCGGGATTGCCAGTATTGCCGCTATCGGCGCTGGCCTGGATCAGGCCGGCCTGCAGCAACTCGTCCAGGTGTTCCTGGCCCAGCCCCAGTCCGGCCACCTTCCGCAGCAACTCGTCGCTGCCGGTCTTGCCGTCTACCAGCAATAACAGTGTCCGCAGCCGTGGCGCCACGCTCTGGCCGCGTGTGGCTATTTCGGTACGGCCACGTTCTGTCTTGTCGAAAATTATCATGTTGTCCCTGTGTTCTTATATTGCATCCAACAAAATGCTCGGACATTGAACCCGGCAGATTTTTTTTATGACAATTGTTAAATCATAGTACGGGAGTTCATTCCTGCTTGCAATAAGGTAATGTTCACACGCAATGTCAAGGTTGGCGGTAGAATCCCTGTCCCGATACCCCAAGGCTTGCTGCGGCAAAATGTCTTGTTGCGCCTTCTGTCGTATCATTGCGTATTACCGCAGCTCATGACCCTCTCACACCCATCGTAGCCATGCAAACCCACGCCATCAAAACCGTTGAATTCGAGCGGCCGCAAATGGACCTAGGCAGCAGCGCAGGTACCAGCTGTACCGCTCATGCCTGGGCTCGCGTCCCTGAAACTCCCACCGCGGACCAGAAAATCGCCCTCAAGGAGCGCATCAAGCGCTTGCTGAAAGAACAGCAAGCCGTGCTGGTCGCACATTATTACGTCGACGGCGATTTACAGGACCTGGCAGAAGAGACAGGTGGCTGCGTTTCCGATTCGCTGGAAATGGCGCGCTTCGGCCGCGATCATCCAGCCAAGACGCTGGTAGTGGCCGGCGTCAAATTCATGGGCGAGACCTCGAAAATCCTGAGCCCGCACAAGCGCGTGCTGATGCCTGACCTGGACGCCACCTGTTCGCTTGACCTCGGCTGCCCGGCGGACGAATTTTCCGCTTTTTGCGATGCCCATCCCGACCGTACCGTGGTGGTGTACGCCAACACGAGTGCCGCGGTCAAGGCGCGCGCCGACTGGATGGTGACTTCTTCCATCGGCCTCGACATCGTCGCCCACCTGCACGCACAAGGTAAAAAAATCCTGTGGGCGCCGGACAAGCATCTGGGCGGCTATATACAGAAACAGACCGGCGCCGACATGCTGCTGTGGCAGGGTTCGTGCCTGGTGCACGACGAGTTCAAGGGCGTCGAACTGGCGCTGCTGCGCCAGCAGCATCCGAACGCCAAGATACTGGTGCATCCCGAATCGCCGGAAGCCGTGGTGGCGCAAGCCGATGTGGTCGGCTCCACCACCCAGCTGATCGCCGCCGCCCAGAGCCTGGACGCCGACGAATTCATCGTCGCCACCGACAACGGCATCTTGCACAAGATGCGCATGGCTGCGCCCGGCAAACGCTTTATCGATGCGCCAACCGCCGGTAACAGCGCGACCTGCAAGAGCTGCGCGCATTGCCCATGGATGGCGATGAACGGCTTGCAGAACCTGGCCGACGTGCTGGAATTCGGCGGCAATGAAATCCAGGTCGACGCTGAAACCGGCCGCAAGGCGGTGGTCTGCATCGACCGCATGCTGGATTTCGCCGCCCAGCGCAAAGCCAACGTGCGCCCATCCGGCGATCTGGCGCAAGAACAAAAACTGTTTTCAGGAATCGGTCCCGCATGAGTACTTCCAACAGCAAATCAGTCAGCAACTTAGAGAATCGTTTCGCACCGTTTGATGCGGCGCTGCAAACGGCGTTCGATAACAACATCCGCACTGCAATCGCCGAAGATGTCGGCAGCGGTGACTTGACCGGCAAGCTGGTCCCGGAGCAACAGATGGTCAAGGCGCGCGTGATCGTGCGCGAGCAAGCTGTGCTGTGCGGCGCGCCATGGTTCGAAGCAGTGATGCGGCAGCTGGATGAACGCATCCGTATCGACTGGTCGTATGCCGAAGGCGACCTGATGAGCGCCGACAGCCAGGTCTGCCTGATCGATGCGCCGGCCCGGGCCTTGCTGACCGCAGAGCGCGGCGCCTTGAATTTCCTGCAGCTGCTGTCCGGCGTAGCCAGCGCAACGCGCATCTACGTCAATGCCATCGCCGACACCAAGGCGCATATCCTCGATACCCGTAAAACCTTGCCCGGCCTGCGCCTGGCGCAGAAATACGCGGTGCGCGTCGGCGGCGGCCATAACCAGCGGCTGGCCCTGTACGACGGCATCCTGATCAAGGAAAACCATATCGCTGCAGCCGGCGGCATCTCCGCCGCGATGCAGGCGGCGCACAAGCTGGATGCGGATGTCACGGTCCAGATCGAGGTGGAAAACCTGGTGCAGCTGGAGGAGGCATTGAGCGCGGGCGCCAACTCGGTCCTGCTCGACAACTTCAGCCTCGACGCCATGCGCGACGCCGTCAAGCTGACTGACGGCAGGGCGCTGCTGGAAGCTTCCGGCGGCATCAATATGGAAACGGTGCGGGCTATCGCGGAAACCGGCGTCGACCGGATTTCGATCGGCAGCCTGACCAAGGATATCCGGGCGACAGATTATTCGCTGCGGATTATTGGGTAGAGCGTCCAGATTGGATAAAACGCATTGAACTGGCCGTGCAACGGCAGCGTTGCGTTCAGTGAATCAGTTTTGCCGCAGCGAACACCAGGGCCGTCAGGGAGACGGCTGTTCCGATAAACCATCGTAGAAGAGTGGCCTCAAGCTTGGACATATCTTCTTTGGTGACCATATGGTCCAGGCGTGTTTCGATGCGCGTCAGGCGATCACGCGCTTCGCCGGCAAATTCTTCAAGTTTGATGACTCTTGTTTCCATGTCGAGATGGTAATCCCAGTTTGTGCAAGGATCAAGTCTTCCAATCCATGGTTTGTATCGTTTAGGTGATTGCCGTATGGCTGGACAGGACAACCTGCCCAGCCGTGTATGCCAGTCCTACTGGACTTTACCCTGGGCAAAATCCATGATCAGCCGCGTCGACAGGTACAGGCGCGGAACGATGCTGTTCAGCAAGACGTATTCGGCGTCATTCGAATGCGCGCCATAGCCGGTCAATCCCATTCCCTCAATTACGGCTCCCTTCGATTTCAGTGCGGCGAATGCGGCATCGGTGCCGCCGCCGCTGGCCGTATCTACTATCGTCATCGGCAAGTCCAGTTCCTGGTAGATCTTTTGGCCGTAAGCCGAAACGGCGCGCGAAGCGGCATTGGTTTCCAGCGGCGGCCGCCGCATTTCAAATTTCAGGTGGACCTTGGCGTCCGGGATCAGCTGCTTCTTGACGCGTTCTTGCATCTGTTCCTGCAACTGCTCGAAGTCGCTCATCTTCAAGGCGCGGGCATCGGCTTGTGCGCTGGCGCTGGCCGGGATCACGTTGCGGTTGGTGCCGGCCTGCGCCACGGTCCAGTTCAGTTTCAAGCCGCGCCACGGTTGCGACAAGGAGTCCATCTGCAACACCTGGTGAGACAGTTCATACAAGGCGTTGACGCCTCTTTCCGGCGCCGCTCCGGCATGTGAAGACTTGCCCTCGACCGTCAGGTACGCCGCGGCGATGCCGCTGGTCGCCAGCCGCAGCTGGCCTTGGGCGCCGCCGCCTTCGTAGGAAAACACGGCGTCCTGTTCGGCGCCCAGCTTGGTATGCAGGCTGCGGCCGCCGGGCGAACTGATTTCCTCGTCGCCGTTAATCAGCACCGTCAGCGTGTCGTAATCCTTGAAGCCGATTTTTTGCAGGATGGCGATGGTATGCAGGATGGTGGCGACGCCTTGCTTGTCGTCGGCGATGCCGAGGCCGTAAGCCTTATCGCCGTCAACCCGGTATTGCTGGTCTTTCAGCATGCCGCGCAGGTACACCGTGTCCATGTGCGCGATCAGCATGATCTTGCGCTTGCCGTTGCCCTTGAAAACCGCGTGCACGATCTGCCCGATCTTTTCCGGGGTGTCGCCCATCCGGTAAATTTCCGGCGCGTCCAGCAATTCAGCCTTGCCGCCCAGTTTCGTCAGGCGATCACGGATCAGGGCGGCGATCTTGGCCAGACCTTCAAGATCCCCGCTGCCCGATTCGATATTCACCAGGTCGCGCATGGTGTCCATCATTACCGGTTTTTCTTTTTGCGCCAGGTCGTACACCGGCGCCACGGGGGCCGCCAGCGCCATGCCGGCGCTCAAGGCCAGCGCCGGGAACAGCACGGCGGCGAGCAAGTTTTTTTTCAGGGAAAAGGATGGCTGTTTCAACTTCTGTCTCCGTTGGTTTTAATGAAAATCCGTGCTTGTTTTTTTATGGCTGCTGCAGGCTGTCGTGGCGCGTCTCGCGCATGCACAGCACCGCGCCCAGGCTGAGCGCCGCGGCCACCGATACATAGGCGCCGACATACCCCAGGCCGCCGCGCTGCGCCAGCAGTTGCGCGATATAAGGTGCAACCGATGCGCCCAGGATGCCGCCGATGTTGTACGACACGCCGGCGCCGGTATACCGTACGCTGGTGGGAAACAGCTCCGGCAACAAGGCTCCCATGGGCGCGAAGGTCACTCCCATCAGGAACAGGAAGATGATCAGGAACAAGGCGATCGCCGCCATGTTGCCGCTGCCGAACAGCGGCTGCATGGTGAAGCCCGCGGCGATCGCTGCCAGCGTGCCGGCGATCAGCACTGGGCGCCGGCCGAAGCGGTCGCTGGCGATGGCTGAGAATGGCGTCGCCAGCGCCATGAACACTACCGCCAGGCACAGCAGCGCGAGGAATTCCTGGCGCGGGATATGCAGGGTGCCGACACCGTAAGACAGCGAAAACACAGTCGCAATATAGAACAAGGTGTAGCAGACAATCATTGCCACCGAACCCAGCATCACCGGACGCCAGTGGTGCCGGAACAGGGTGACTGCCGGCACCTTCACGCGTTCGCGCTTCTCCAGCGCCGCGGCAAATACCGGCGTTTCAGCGATCTTCAGCCGCACATACAAGCCCAGCACCACCAGTACCGTGCTGAAAATGAACGGGATGCGCCAGCCCCAGCTCTTGAACTGTTCATCCGACAGGCTCAAGGCCAGGGCAAGGAACAGGCCATTCGCCATCAGGAAACCGACGGAAGGGCCAAGCTGCGGGAACATGCCGTACCTGCCGCGTTTCCCCGGCGGTGCATATTCGGTCGCCAGCAGCGCCGCGCCGCCCCATTCGCCGCCCAAGCCTATGCCTTGGGCAAAACGCAGCACGCACAGGAGGACAGGCGCCGCCGCACCGATAGAGTCGTAACCCGGCAGGAAGCCGATCAGCGTGGTGGCGACGCCCATCACCAGCAGCGAAAGCACCAGCGTGGATTTGCGTCCGATGCGGTCGCCGAAATGGCCGAACAGGAAAGCGCCGACCGGCCGTGCGATAAACGCGATGCCGAAGGTGACGAAAGCCGACAGCGCTTGCGCCGTCGGCGAGTCATGCGGGAAAAATACCGAGCCGATGACCAGCGCCGCCGCGGTTGCGTAGACGTAGAAATCGTAGAATTCTATGGCGGTGCCGATGAAACTGGCGAAGATCACGCGCCTGGCGCTGTTCTGCGCCGGTGCTGGGGCAGATGTGATTTGCTGCGATGCTGCGCTCATCGTTTCTCCTCATTTTTTTAGTTTGAGATCCAAGCATAGCCGAGATGAGGCGGAAGCGACACTGTTGCAGATTCGGCCAGCTAGGCCAGCGGCGCCGGCAGGCGCTCCAGCACGCGCACCTCGGAATCGAAAATGATCCAGGCCTGCACCACAAAGCCGGCCAGCGCCAGCACCAGGCAGGCCGGTTCGCCCCAGCGCGCGCCGACCAGGCCGCCGAGGGCGGCGCCGATCGGCCGCGCGCCGGTGTTGACCGTCAGGAAAATCGCCGATACCCGTCCCAGCATGGCGCCCGGCGTGACAGTCTGGCGCAGCGTGGCGGAGGTGATGACCCAGATGATCGGACCAACGCCGAACAGGAAAAACGACAGGGCCGCCAGGATGCCGCTCGGAACCGCAAGCGTCGCCACCATTGTCGATGCGGCCAGCACCGAGATCGCCGGGCCGATCTGGATTGCGCGGCCGAACGGCAGCCTGGCCACTATCCGCGGCGTCAGCAGGGCGCCCACCATCATGCCGACGCCATACGCGCCAAGCGTCATGCCGACCGCGCTGGCGCTCAGTCCGAGCTTGCGTACCGCATAGGGCACATAGGCAGCCTGCAGCACGAACCAGGAGATGTTCCAGGCCACCGCGGTCAGCAGGATCGGCCGCAGCAGCTTGTCGCGCCAGACCATGTGGGCGCCGTCGCGCAGCTCCAGCAGGGGATGGCGCGGCGCCGCCGGTGCGCGTTGCGGCTCGCGCAGCTGCAACAGCAGCGCCACGCCCGAGCCGGACAGGATGGCCGCCAGCACGAACGCGGTCGAGGCGCCGGCCCATGAAGTCAGCGCGCCGCCGAGAGCGGGACCGGCGGCAAAGGCAGCGCTGCGGGCCAGTTCCAGCCGGCCGTTGGCTTTCGCCAGCAGCTCGCGTCCTACCAGCGCCGGCACGATGGCCGGGGCGGCGACGCTGAAACCGACAGTGCCGACGGCGCCGATGAAGCCGAGCACCGCCAGCAATCCGATCGACAGGTGATTCGACAGGAGCGCCGCCAGCACGCCCAGCAAGGCCAGCATGCGCAGCGCCTCGGCGGTCACCATCAGGCGTTTGCGCGAGGTGCGGTCGGCCAGCAGGCCGAACGGGATCGACAGCAGCAGGAACGGCAGCGATTGCACCGCGGCCAGCGTGCCGATTTCGCCCGGTCCGGCGCCGAGTATCAGCACCGCCATGATGGGCGTCGCCGCCAGGCTGAGTTGTTCGGCCGATTGCGCGGCAAGATTGGACCAGGTGAGGGCGACCAAAGAACGGGGAAGGGCGTGCGGAAGTGGTGACGTCATGATTCTTGTGGTTTTCTTGGGGAACGGTAGTGTCGCGCCGTTTCCGGCAGCGGACACCCCGTTTCTTGGCGCGCAATTCGCCTGCGCGCGGATGGACTAGCGGCGCTGCGGCGTGAGCACGCTAGGCAATGCCTTGGCCAGCGTTTCCGGATAGTCCTGGCTGTAGTGCAGGCCGCGGCTTTCATGGCGCGACAAAGCGCTTTCGACGATCAGCGACGCCACCTGCACCAGGTTGCGCAGCTCCAGCAAATCGCGGCTGATGCGGAAGTGCGCATAGTATTCATCGATTTCTTCCTTGAGCAAACGGATCCGGTGCTGGGCACGCTCCAGGCGTTTGTTGGTGCGCACGATGCCGACGTAATTCCACATGAAGCGGCGCAGTTCGTCCCAGTTGTGGGAGATCACGACTTCCTCGTCGGCATCCGTCACGCGGCTTTCGTCCCAGGCCGGCAGCGGGATAGCTTTCGGCTTTTCTTGCTGGGCGATGAACTTGGCGGTGGCGCGGCCGATCACCACGCATTCCAGCAGTGAATTGCTGGCCAGGCGGTTGGCGCCGTGCAGGCCGGTGTAGGCGGTTTCGCCAACGGCATACAAGCCGGGCAGGTCGGTGCGGCCGTTCAGGTCGGTAACGATGCCGCCGCAAGTGAAGTGGACCGCCGGCACCACCGGGATCGCCTGCCTGGTGATGTCGATGCCGAGCTCCAGGCAACGCGCATAGATGGTCGGGAAGTGTTCTTTCAGGAATTCCGGCGACTTGTGGGTGATGTCGAGGTCGACATGGTCCAGGCCGCGCTTCTTCATCTCGAAGTCGATCGCCCGCGCCACCACGTCGCGCGGCGCCAGTTCGGCACGCTCGTCGTGGGCCGGCATGAAGCGCATGCCGGCGTCGGCGCCTTCGGTATCCGGCAGCTTGAGCACGCCGCCTTCGCCGCGTATCGCTTCGGTGATCAGGAACGATTTGGCGTACGGGTGGTACAGGCAGGTCGGATGGAACTGGATGAATTCCATGTTGGCGACCCGGCAGCCGGCGCGCCAGGCCATGGCGATGCCGTCGCCGGTGGCGCTGTCGGGATTGGTGGTGTACAGGTAGACCTTGCCGGCGCCGCCGGTGGCCAGCACCGTGTGGTTGGCGGCCAGGGTCAGCACCTTGCCGGTCTTGACGTTCTTGGCGTACAGGCCAAGGCAGCGCGGCGCCGTATCGCCTGTCGCTACCTTCTTGGAGGTGATCAGGTCGATTGCGTAGTGATCTTCCAGCAGCGTGATGTTGGGATGGGCGCGCACCTTTTGTTCCAGCGTCACCTGCACCGCATGGCCGGTAGCATCGGCGGCATGGATGATGCGGCGCTGGCTGTGGCCGCCTTCGCGCGTCAGGTGGAAGCCCAGCTCGGCGCTGGAATCGGGGGTGAAGGGCACGCCCTGTTCTATCAGCCATTCGATGGCGGCGCGGCCGTTTTCGACGATGAAGCGGGTGGCGCTTTCGTCGCACAGGCCGGCGCCGGCGACCAGGGTGTCGTTGATATGCTGTTCGTGGCTGTCGCCGGAATCGAGCACGGCGGCGATGCCGCCCTGGGCCCAGTTGCTGGCGCCGTCGAGCAGCGCGCGTTTGGAGATGACTGCAACCTTGTTGTTCTCGGCAAGGTGCAGCGCGACCGACAGGCCGGCCAGGCCGCTGCCGATGATGGCGACATCGAATTTCATGGTGGATGCTTGGTTATGCCCTGACGGGACCTTATTGTTTTAATCCGGACCGCCCCAAGGATCTGGGGCGATGTCTCTACTACCCTCTGCTACCGTGCTGCCGTGCCGTTAATTATTCCACGATTACCGGTTTGACTTTGGCGGCGGCCTGTTTGGCCCTGATGCGCGCGGTCTCGACGTCGTCGGCGGTGGCCAGCGCCACGCCCATGCGCCGGCGGGCGAAAGATTCCGGCTTGCCGAACAGGCGGATATCCACGCCCGGCACGCGCAGCGCATCGGCCACGCCTTCAAAGGCGATGCCTTTGGCGTCGTGCTGGCCGTAGATGACGGCCGATGCCGCCGGGCTGCGCAAGGTGACATTCACCGGCAGGCCCAGGATCGCCTTGGCGTGCAGTTCGAATTCGCTTTGCTGCTGGCTGGCCATGGTCACCATGCCGGTGTCGTGCGGACGCGGGCTGACTTCGGAGAACCAGACCATCTCGTTCTTGACGAACAGTTCGACGCCGAACAGGCCGAGGCCGCCCAGGTTGTCGGTGACTTTCTTGGCGATATCGCGCGCCTTGAGCAGCGCTTCCGGATGCATCGGATGCGGCTGCCAGGATTCGACGTAATCGCCTTGCACCTGGATGTGGCCGATCGGTTCGCAGAAATGGGTGGCGATGCTGCCGTCCTGCTGCAGAGCGCGCACCGTCAGCAGCGTGATCTCATAATCGAAATCGATGAAACCCTCGACGATGACACGTCCCGAATCGACCCGGCCGCCGGCGGCGGCATAGGCCCAGGCGGCTTCGATTTCATCGGCGCTGTCGAGCTTCGACTGGCCTTTGCCGGAGGACGACATGACCGGCTTGATCACGCACGGAAAGCCGATCGCCGCGCAAGCGGTTTTCAGTTCGTCCAGGTTGTTGGCGAAACGGTAGGGCGAAGTCGCCAGCGCCAGCGTCTCGCCAGCCAGGCGGCGTATGCCTTCGCGGTTCATGGTCAGCCAGGCGGCGCGCGCGGTGGGTATTACGGTGACCTTGCCGGCGGCTTCCAGCGCGACCAGGGTTTCGGTGGCGATTGCTTCAATTTCCGGCACGACCAGGTCAGGCTGTTCTTGCGCAATCAACGCTTCCAGCGCCGCGCCGTCGGCCATGTTGATCACGTGTGAACGGTGCGCGACCTGATGGCCGGGAGCGTTCGGGTAACGGTCAACGGCAATCACTTCGACGCCGAGCCGCTGCAGCGAGATGATGACTTCCTTGCCGAGTTCGCCGGAGCCTAGCAGCATGACCTTGGTGGCGGAAGGGGAAAGCGGGGTGCCGATTCTGGTGGGTGTCTTCATATTGGAAAGGAGCTGCGGCGCCTGGTTGCCCTGCGCCGCGAATTTGCTGTTAGTCGTTGATGGGTGAGGTGGGTGATGACGGTGAAAAATTCGCAAAGAGGATATTTTATCGTTGGCCAGCGCCTGACAATAGCAAATATCAGGACGCAAGGACAGTTGGCAAAATGAAAAAAGCCGCCAGAATCATCTGGCGGCTCTTCCGGCGCTGCTCAGGCATAGCCGTAAGCATATGCCATATCGTTCATTAGCGCTCGGCTTGGTAAATATCGTAGTCCTTGGTTTCCTTGATAAACAGCATGCCGATGACGAAAGTGGCTGCCGCGATGATGATCGGATACCACAGGCCATAGTAGATGTCGCCCTTGAACGCCACCAGCGCAAAAGCAGTGGTTGGCAGCAAACCGCCGAACCAGCCGTTGCCGATGTGGTAAGGCATGGACATCGAGGTATAGCGGATGCGGGTAGGGAACATTTCCACCAGCATCGCCGCAATCGGGCCGTACACCATGGTCACGTAGAGCACCAGGATGAACAGCAGCAACAGCACCATCGGCTTGTTCATCTGATCCGGATCGGCTTTGCTTGGATAACCTGCGCCTTTGATGTCGCCGGCCAGTTCTGCCGAGAATGCCTTGTCCTTGGCCGCGGCATCTTCTTTCGACAAGCCTTTGGCGTCATACGAAGTCAGGATCTTTTCGCCGATCTTGATGGTGGCAACCGAACCAGGAGCGCCGACGACGTTTTCATAGTTCACCGAAGCCGCCGACAGCTTGGCCTTGGCGATATCGCAAGACGATGTGAATTTCTTGGTGCCGGTAGGGTTGAACTGGAATTGGCAAGTGGCAGGGTCGGCAGTGACGATCACCGGTGCGCTCTTGAGCGCTGCTTCCAGCGCCGGGTTGGCGTAGTGGGTCAAACCGGAAAAGATCGGGAAGTAGGTCAGCGCTGCAATCAGGCAGCCGGCCATGATGATCGGCTTGCGGCCGATCTTGTCGGACAGCGTACCGAAGATCACGAAGAACGGTGTGCCCAGCAGCAGGGCCAGCGCGATCAGGATGTTGGCAGTCGACATGTCGACCTTCAGCGATTGTGTCAGGAAGAACAGGGCATAGAACTGGCCGGTGTACCAGACCACGGCCTGGCCGGCAGTCAGGCCGATCAGGGCCAGGATCACCAGTTTCAGGTTTTTCCATTTACCGAAAGCTTCCGTCAGCGGCGCTTTGGAAGTCTTGCCTTCAGCCTTCATCTTGGCGAAAGCCGGCGACTCATTCATCGACAAGCGAATCCAGACCGAGACCGCCAGCAAGATGACCGAGACCAGGAAAGGAATGCGCCAGCCCCATGAAGAAAATGCTTCTTCTCCGACGGCGCTGCGGACACCCAGGATCACCAGCAGCGACAGGAACAGTCCCAGCGTTGCGGTAGTCTGGATCCAGGAGGTGAATGCGCCGCGCTTATCGTCTGGCGCGTGTTCAGCGACATAGGTCGCCGCACCACCGTACTCGCCGCCCAGCGCCAGACCTTGCAGGATGCGCAAGGTGATCAGGATGATAGGGGCGGCAATGCCGATGGTGGCGTAGTTTGGCAGGATGCCGACAATGAAGGTCGAGGCGCCCATGATCAGGATCGTCACCAGGAAGGTGAATTTGCGGCCGATCATGTCGCCCAGGCGGCCGAACACCAGCGCGCCGAAAGGACGCACGATAAAGCCCGCGGCAAACGCCAGCAAGGCGAAGATGAAACCGGTGTTTGGATCGGTGCCGGAGAAGAACTGCTTGGCGATGATGGCCGCCAGCGAGCCGTACAGGTAAAAGTCATACCATTCGAATACGGTGCCCAGCGACGAGGCAAAGATGACTTTGCGCTCCTCCGGTGTGATGCCCCGTGCAGCAGGTTTCAGCCCGCCTGCGGTAGGTTGTATTGTGGCCATGCCGGTCTCCTTGATTATTTATATTTGGTACAGCTGTCTTGGAGTGTGCAGGCGAAACCTTACGCGGGACTTGCTTGAAACTTACGACAAACTTACGGGATAGGGACGCTGGAAATGGAAAGTTGCTACCTGTCAACAATGACAGCTGTGCCGGCCTGCCGGAATCGCTACAATGGCTACGTCTTCTACAACTCTCCCCGAGTTTGGATTCAGCCCGTGACCGCAAGGTTCACGGGCTTTTTTTTTTCAGCTGCCTGGCATAGGTAAAACCGGCAATTGTCATAGGGCAGTCATACCGCCGTCATCTTAGGCGGGTAGCATACGAGGCGTTGATTTAGTGCTCACTTATAAAGCCCGGCCAGGGTTTTTCGAAGAGTGTTTTGCCATCAGCAGGTTGGCCGGTAGCCTCGATCACCGGCACCAGTTTTGTTGTCTCCGGATTAACCCGCTGCCGCAAGGTGCGCGGGTTTTTCGTTTTCCGGCCGCTATAATGTTTTGCCGCCTGCCCAGAATCGTTTAATCCTTCCAGCCCATGCAAATTCCAGCAGATGAAATGACCGAGATTGTTTTGCCGGAAATGCCGGACTCCATTTGCCGGGCCGGCTTGCGCTATACGGTCGACGCCGGACAGCTGGAGCGGCTGCAGGCCAGCGGCATAGTCCTGCCCGACACCATGGCTCGCGCGGTGCTGAAACGTCAGGTGGAGTTCGCCGCCGGCAGGTTTTGCGCTCGCGAAGCCTTGCAAAAGCTCGGCCACGACAGCCAGGCGACGCTCGCTATCGGCCAGCATCGGGCGCCGCTGTGGCCAACCGGCTACCTGGGTTCGATCAGCCATGGCGACGGGCTGGCGATTGCGGTGGCGGCCAGTACCCGGGACTGGCGCGGACTGGGAATCGATATTGAACGGATCCTTACCGACGAGGCGGCGCAGCCGTTGCATGAGCACCTGATGAAAGCGCCGGAGCTGGCCATGGGCGAGGCCGCCGGCCTGGCTCTCGGAGACTGGCTGAGCCTGGTTTTTTCGGCCAAGGAAAGCCTGTTCAAGGCGCTCTATCCATTTGTCGGCCGTTATTTCGATTTCCTGGATGCGGAAGTGTGCGAGTTGCAACAACAGCAATCCCGTCTCACGCTGAGGCTGGCGACGAGTTTGTCGCCCTCATGCGTCAAAGGCAGCCTGTACAGCATCCGCTATAGTTATTTCCCCGGCAATATCGCTACATTGTGCCTGCTCTGACAGTTGCCGCAACCGGCGCACGGTACTGGATATTTGCGGCGCGGCATCTATAATAAAAAGTCTTCCGGAGGTTTCTATGAAGGCTGCGAAAATCATCGAGATGTGGGGTAGGGCAAGTCGCCAGGTACCGCTCACCAGCGACGACGACATCGTACAGATGTTTGCCAACGAAATCGCAAAATTGTCTTACAAGCTGACAGAGGAAGAGTTGTTCCGGCTGATCGCGATAGGCGCACTGGTTTACCAGCGCGGATTCCGCGAATTCGACGGCAACATCATGGCGGACCTGCTGATCCGGACCCTGCGCGAGGGCGGACGAGCGTAGGGCGATTCCAATTCAATCCTGCTGGCCCAATGAAAAAGCCTGCGTCCTCACGGTGCGCAGGCTTTCATGATGCCGATCAAGGCAAGCGGCTAACGCGGCTCAGACCCGCACGATCTTTTCGCCAGTCTGGTCAATGACAAATTTTCCTTCCGCGTACGGAGTCAGCGCCCGTCCATCCGCCAGTTTGTAGATTTCCCGCCCGGGCAGGGAGGCGACGGTGCCGTTTGCGGTGGCTCTTTCAATCGAGTCTTTATAGCACTCGACATGATAGGCGTTCCCTGTTTCTTTGCCTTTGGCGTCGAATTTTTCTGTTAAATCCATAAGTGTCTCCTTGTGCGCGAGGTTGGAATACCTGCGGTAACGATACCAGATTTTATTTAACGATTGTAGCAATCGATGCGTTCATCCGGCGCTGCGTCCGCCCGCGTGGCCGCTATCCATTGCCGCTATCCGTTGCGGCGCGTACCATGAGGGTCGCAGCATGGTAAATTCTACAGAGGAAGCAGTAATGAACGACGGTTTGACAAGAGATGAATACGACGCCCTGGAGCAGATCCACAAGGGGACGCACGGCAGGGTGAGCGCTTGCGTGGCACGCAATACCAAGCGCCTGGCGGGACTGAAGTACATTGCATATGAAAAGAACGGCGGCCTGTCATTGACCGAGAAAGGGCAGCAGACCTTGTTCATCAGGAACTGCATAGACGGCCTGCGCGCGGTGGCCAGCGATCCCGGCGCCAAGCTGGCGGCCGACGTCGCCATGTTCCTCGGCAAGAAAGGGCATGTCAGCGCCAGGCCGGCGGGCGACGGTTACGACATCACCGAAAAAGGACGGGAGTCCCTGGCGGATATCGATTCTTCGGCGGCCTGAACGGCGATACCGGCGGGCCGTAAGTTATGCCCGTGGTATCAAGTTTGTGCGCTTAGCAAAAAATCATATAAATCAAACACTTGATTAAAATTCTTGATGGTTATCCACAGGACTGTCCACAATTTCTGTGGGTAACTTTCGGTCCATCATGCAATTGAAAGAGAAACCCATGCTGAACATAGGTCTTTTAGGCTACGGCTTTGCCGGCGCCACCTTCCACGCGCCGCTGATCGGACACTCGGGCCGCACCGCAGTCAGCGCGATTGCCAGCAGCCAGGCCGAGGCTGCCGCCCAAGCCTGGCCGGAAGCGCGGATTGTTGCCGATCTCGACGCCTTGCTGGCCGATGGCGCGCTCGACTGCATCGTGATTGCTACCCCGAACGATACCCATTTTGAATTCGCCCGGCGCACGCTGGCTGCCGGCAAGCACGTGGTGGTCGACAAGCCGGTCACTCTGAGCGCAGAAGAGGCGCGCATCCTGGCGCGCACGGCCGCCGACAGCAAGCTGCTGCTGGCGCCGTTCCATAACCGGCGCTGGGACGGCGATTTCCGCACCGTGCAAGCGCTGATCGCCAGCGGCCGGCTTGGTCAGATCACGCATTTCGAGTCGCATTTCGATCGTTTCCGGCCTGCGGTACGGCAACGCTGGCGCGAGAATGCCTTGAATGGCGGCGGCCTGTTGTATGACCTTGGGCCGCATTTGGTCGACCAGGCGCTGACTTTGTTTGGCGCTCCGCAAAGCGTCAACGCGACTATCGGCGCCTACCGCGAACAGGCCAAGGCGGAGGATTACGTCCACCTGCAGCTCGGCTATGCCGACAAACAGGTAGTCCTGCATGCCAGTGCCCTGAGCGCTCTGGAGGCGCCGCGGTTCACGATCCACGGCCGCCGCGGCAGTTACCTGAAAACCGGGCTCGACAGCCAGGAAGACCAGCTCAAGGCCGGCTTGCGTCCCGGGCAGCCGGGCTGGGCCAAAAACCCGCCTGGCTTGATCCGGGAAGTGGAAGGTGAACTTGACCTGCGCGGCGAACTGGCTACCTTGGACGGCGCTTATGTCGAGTTTTATCGCGCGCTGGCCGCCTCGATCCAGGACGGCGTGCCGTTTCCGGTCACGGCGGACGCCGCCGTCAGTGTTGCCGAAATCCTGGAACTGGCGCGCCAAAGCGCCATGGAAGGGCGTCGCCTGCCCTATGCGGCGACCGGATGGTAACGCTATCATCCATGTGAATAACTGATATGCGTTAAATAAATTGGCTGTCCGCGGACCGTCTCTATATAGTTACACCTGTCTCCTCCAACACCTCCTAAGGTTTGGATTCAAGCCCGCACCGAAAGGTCTGCGGGCTTTTTTTTGTCCGCCGTATTTGCGGGAAATAGGCTGCACAGGACTTTAGCTTGCACTGCCGGGCAGATCTGTGTATAATTCAAAAATTGCCTGTAACGCATAAAGCGATACGGGCCAATACAAGAGTAGATTCGTTACACGTCGGGGCCACTTTCCAGATAGGACTGGGTTTCGGGAATCTTCTCCTGTATTGATGAATGTATGAATACATAAGCCTGCTTACCTCACGGTCGCAGGTTTTTTTGCGTCTGGATACCGTATTTTTACTATATTGCACTGCGCCATATTTCAATTTATAGTGGATTTGTCTCCTCCAACCCCCTATGGTTTGGATTCAGCCCGCGCCGCAAGGCTCTGCGGGCTTTTTTTTGCCCATCAGAAAGGCGAGACTAGCCCGGCCCCTTGACGACAAGGCGCCGGCGACGATTTGTTGTCACTTCTTGACGTTAACTATCACGTGCCTGTGACAGCTTGCCGCGGCTCAATGGTGTGGCTTGATCGTCCGGCTGCGCTGCAAGCGGGCATCGGAGCGGGCATTGCGGTTGTAAGTCGACAGGAAGCCGCGCGTCTTCAGTTCCTTGTGCAGCAGGAACAAGGCAAGCAGGACGGCAAAAGTGACGGAGGCGAGGATGATTAACATTTTTTGTCTGTTTCCCTGGGTGATGCCCGATACCAGCAAAATTCGCGCCAGGCGTCGCCGTTTCCCTGGCTGGCCGTGTCAGCGCGCCATCAGGGTATCCAGCAGCCAGCTGCCGGCTGGTCCCAGTCCGCGTTGGCGCGACCAGACCGCGTCGACCTGTATGCTTTTCGGCCAGCCGCGCACCTGCAGCTCAAGCAGGCTGTTGGCGGCAAACCGTTTGGCCAGCCAGTACGGCAATTCGGCCCAGCCGAAACCCAGTTCCGTCATTTCCAGCAGCAGCAGGTAGCTGGACGCCGTCCAGCATTTGCCGCGGCGGCGCTGCACAGGCTCGTCGGCATAGGTGCTCAGGCGCAGCTCGCGCGCACCGTGCAGCATCTCGCTGGAGATGTGCGCGGCTTTTGCCAGCGGATGCTGCTTGCCGACATACAGGCCGATGGCGGAACGGTCCGGCACCGATTCGAAGCCGATATCCGGCGGATAGTCCGGCTGCGCCGCCACCAGGCCGAGGTTGGCGCGTCCTTCCTGCACCAAAGAAACCACGTCGTTGCGCTCCGCAATCATGCATTCCAGTTCCAGCTCCGGGTAGCGTTGCTCGAAACTGGTGAGGATATGTTCGAAGCGGTCCGACTGGTAAGTATCGGACAGCACCAGGGTCAGCTGCGGCTCCAGTCCACCCGCCAGCCGGTGCGCCGAGCGTTCGAGGCGATCGGCAGCTTCAATCACGTGCTGCGCGTGGACCAGCATGGCCCGGCCTTGCTCGGTCAGCGTCGGGCGGCGGGTGCGGCGGTCGAACAGCGTCAGTCCGAGGTCTATTTCCAGGTTGGCGATTGCCTCGCTGACGGTGGACTGCTGCTTGCCCAGCTTGCGTGCCGCCGCCGAGAACGAACCCAGTGTGGCGGCCTCGACAAACATGAACAGGGTTTCCAGTGAGTGGCGCATGGCGTACTCGCTCCTATATATCGGTTTATCCGATGGTTATAGATTTTATAGTATCAAGTAAATCGAAGAAAATAGCTTCATCAGAGTTTTCTGAAGCAATGGAGGCAATATGAACACGCATAAAACCTGGACCGAACGCGCCATTCACGCGCTGATATTTGAAGTGCTGGCGGTAGGCATGACCGCACCCGTCTTGTCATGGGTGATGAAGATACCGATGGCGCATGCGGGTTTGCTGACGCTGATGATTTCGCTGGTGGCGATGACCTGGAACATGATTTTCAACAGCCTGTTCGACCGTATCGAGCGCCGCTGGCACCTGGTCCGCACCATGGCCATGCGGGTGGTGCACGCTACCGCATTCGAAGCCGGGCTGGTGGCGATCGTGGTGCCGCTGGTGGCATGGTGGCTGGACATGAGCCTGCTCGATGCGCTGTTCCTCGATATCGGCCTGCTGCTTTTTTTCCTGCCTTATACCTTCGTTTTCAACCTGGCGTACGACAAGCTGCGTGCTTCCTTGCTGAAGAAGCGCACGTTTGCCGGCATGTGACGATCCAGCGCATGCATGTATTGCATGCGCAGCAGCGAAGCAACCAGGTCCGGTTTGGGATTATTGGAAATAGCCGCTGCCGATAACCAGCGGCTTGCCGACGATGCCGGCGCCGATCAGGCGCCGTGCGACGCCTTCGATTTTTGTCTGGAAGGCGCGATAGGTATCGAGCAGGTCGAGCTTGGGATCTTTCGAATGCGACAGGTCTGATAGTGTGGTTGCCGGCACCAGGCACTGGTACTGCTGGAATTCGACCGTCACCGAAAACAAGATGCCGGCGTTGGTCAGGCGAGGTGCGGCGAGTACGTTGTCCATCATGGTCTCCACGATAAAGCGGTTGCGCAGAGTCAGACGGGATCGATAGGGCAGGCTATCTGGCTGCTTATCCATGGTGCCCTGAAACCGGCCGGCTTGCAAGGACAATACAGAAGCGGCGTTTTGGGTAGTGCAGATTTGTTATGGCCTTGCCGCGGATCAGGCATGCGGGCCATTTTTGCGCCGCCGCCGTGAAAAAGCCGCCGGGCCCGTGAGGCGCGGCGGCTTGCGCACAGCGGTTGCAGCCGATGCAGGATCAGTGCGCCATGCAGTAGCCGTCCAGTTCCAGCAACAGCTGCTGTTTCGCCGCAGCCGGCAGGAATGTCGCTTCAAACGCATTCCGCGCCAGCATCACCAGTTCGGTGCGGCTCAAGCGCAGCGATGCCGCCACCGCCAGGAAATTGGCGTTCATGTAGCCGCCGAAATAGGCCGGATCGTCGGAGTTGACGGTGACCGCCAGGCCGGCGTGCAGCATGCGCGCCAGGTTGTGCTTGCGCATGTCGTCGACCACGCACAGCTTGAGGTTGGACAGCGGGCATACCGTCAGCGGAATGCGTTGCTGCGCCAGCCGCTTCATCAGGGCCGGATCTTCCTCGCTGCGCACGCCGTGGTCGATGCGTTCTACATGCAATACGTCGAGCGCGTCCCTGACGTATTCCGGCGGGCCTTCCTCGCCGGCGTGGGCCACCAGGTGGAACCCGAGTTCGCGGCAGCGCGCGAAGACGCGGGCAAATTTTTCCGGCGGGTTGCCGCGTTCGGCCGAATCCAGGCCGATGCCTATCCACAGGTCGCGATACTGGGCGCGCAGGGGCAGCGCTTCTTCCAGGGTAGCGAACGCTTCCTCTTCCGACAAATGGCGCAGGAAGGACATGATCATGGCGCTGCTGAAGCCGTGCTTGTCGCGCGCTTCGCGCAGAGCGCGGGCGATGCCGGCGAATACGACCTCGATGCTGATGCCGCGTTCGGTATGGGTCTGCGGATCGAAGAAAATTTCGGAGTGGCGCACGTTGTCTGCCCGCGAGCGGGCGATGTACGCCATCGTCATGTCATAAAAATCCTGTTCGGTCTGCAGCACCGCGGCGCCGGCGTAATACAGGTCGAGAAACGATTGCAGGTCGGTGAAAGCATAGGCGGCGCGCAGTTCTTCCACGGAAGCGTAGGGCAGTTCGACATTGTTACGTTGCGCCAGCGAGAACAGCAATTCAGGTTCCAGCGTGCCTTCGATATGCAGGTGCAGTTCCGCTTTCGGCAAACCTTCGATAAAGGAAACCAGATCGGCTGCGAGCGGCGGGGTGGTGCTGATTGAATTCATGTGTACTTCCATGGTTAAACAGGAGCAAATCAGGAGCTGACCCTCAATTTTACAGAATTGCGGGCAGCTCCTTCCGTTCCCCGATTTCCAGCCGGCTTTTTTCAGTGCGAAGCGCCCAGGAATTGCTGCAGTTCGAGTGTCTTGGGATTGGCAAAAATCTCTTCCGGCGGGCCGATTTCGTGCACTTTGCCTTGATGCATGAATACCACGCGATCGCAGACTTCGCGGGCAAACCGCATTTCATGGGTCACCATCAGCAGCGTCATGCCTTCCTCCGCCAGGCCGCGCACGACCGTCAGCACTTCGTTGACCAGCTCCGGGTCGAGCGCGGAGGTGATTTCGTCGCACAGCAGGGCCTGCGGCTGCATCGTCAGCGCGCGTGCGATCGCCACCCGCTGCTGCTGGCCGCCCGACAGCTGGTCCGGGTAGGCGTCGAATTTTTCAGCCAGGCCGACCCGCGCCAGGTTCTCCTGTGCCGACTTGCGTGCCTCGCCTTCTGTGGTTCCCTTGACGATCATCGGCGACAGCATCACGTTGCGGCCGACAGTCAGGTGCGGAAACAGGTTGAACTGCTGGAAGATCATGCCAACCTTCAGGCGCAGCGCCCGCAGCTCCAGCTCGGTCTTGCCCAGGTGTGCGCCGGCGACGCTGATATTGCCTTCATCGATGCTTTCCAGGCCGTTGATACAGCGCAGCAAGGTACTCTTGCCGGAACCGCTTTTGCCGATGATGGCGATCACTTCACCGGCTTCGACATCGAGCCGGATGCCTTTCAGCACCTGGTTGTCGCCGAAGCTTTTTTTTACATTGTCAATGGCGATTAGCGGCATTGTATTTCCTTTCCAGAGACTGGCTGTATTTGGACAGCGGCCAGCACAGCGCAAAATACATCAGCGCCACCAGTGCATACACGGTGAACGGCTGAAACGTGGCGTTGGTGATCATGGTGCCGGCTTTCGACAGTTCGACGAAGCCGATGATGGAGGTGACCGCGGTGCCTTTGACGATCTGCACGCTGAAGCCGACCGTAGGCGGAATCGCGATGCGCAAGGCTTGCGGCAGGATCACGTGGCGCATCTGCTGCATGTAGCTCATGGCCAGGCATGACGATGCTTCCCACTGGCCGCGCGGAACGGCGTCGACGCAGCCGCGCCAGATTTCCGCCAGGTAGGCGCTGCTCCAGCAAGTCAGCGCCAGCGCGGCGGCGAGCCAGGCCGGCACTTCCAGGCCGAACAGGGCGAGCCCGAAAAACGCCAGGAACAGCTGCATCAGCAAGGGCGTGCCCTGGAACAGCTCGATGTACATCTTGGTCAGGCGGCGCAGCCAGGCTTGCTTTGATGTCCGCATGAACAGGATGATCAATCCCAGCAGGCCGCCCAAGGCAAACGACGCCAGCGACAGCAACACGGTCCAGCGCAGCGCCAGCAGCAGGTTGCGGACGATGTCCCAGACAGAGAATGAAATCATGTGGCCTCCTTGGCCGCGGGCCGGCCGAACAGCCGGTCGCCGATCAGGCGCAGCAGCTGCCGCAAGCCGATCGCCAGCAGCAGGTAGATCGCGGTAGACAGCAGGTAAGATTCAAACGAGCGGAAATTGCGGCCCTGGATGAAGTTGGCTGCATACGCCAGTTCTTCCACCGCAATCTGTGAACATACGGCCGAGCCGAGCATCACGATCACCACCTGGCTCGACAGCGCCGGCCAGATTTTTTGCAGGGCGGGGGGCAGGATCACATGCCGGAATATCTGCATCCTGGTCATCGCCAGGCTCAAGCCGGCTTCGACCTGGCCGCGGGCGACGGCGGCGATGCCGGCGCGGATGATTTCGCAGCTGTAGGCGCCGAGGTTGATCACCATCGCCAGCACCGCCGCTTCCATCTCGCCGATCTGCAGGCCTATCCCCGGCAGCCCGAAGAAAATGAAGAACAGCTGGATCAGGAACGGCGTGTTGCGGATCAGCTCAACGTAGGCGCTGACCAGCGGCCGCAGCCAGCGCGGTCCCTGGGTGCGGGCCCAGGCGCCGAAGATGCCGACGGCAACGCCCAGCACGCCGCCGATAGCGATCAGTTCGATCGTCACCAGCACGCCTTTGATCAGCACGGCAGGGTAGTCGAACGGCGCCAGGAAATCGAAGTGATAACTCATGTCTCGCCTTAAGCTAGTCGATGCGGCAAGCAGCGCTTACAGGTTGGCCGGCAAAGGCAGGCCCAGCCATTTCACGCTCAGTGCGTTCAGCTCGCCGTCCTTCTTGGTCTGCGCCAGGATGGCGTTGACCTTGTCGAGCAGTTTCGGTTCGTCCTTGTTGAGGCCGATCGAGCATGGCGAATTCTTGATCAGGAATTTTGTTTCCGGTTTCTTCGGTGGATGCTTGGCGATGATCGCGGCGGCCACCACGTTGCCGGTCGCTACCAGCTGCACCTGGCCGGAAAGGAAGGCGCTGATGGTGCCGTTGTTGTCTTCATAGCGCTTGATGGTGGCGCTGGCGGGAGCGATCTTGGTCAGTTCCAGGTCTTCCACCGCGCCGCGGGTCACGCCCACGGTCTTGCCGGCCAGGTCGGCCGCGCTGCTGACTTTCTGGTCGGCGCCGCCGAACACGCCGTTATAGAAAGGAGCATAAGCGTCGCTGAAGGCGATGACTTTTTCCCGCTCCGGATTTTTACCGAGGCTGGAAATGATCAGGTCGACTTTTTTGGTTTGCAGGTAGGGCACCCGATTGGCGCTGGTAACCGGGATCAGTTCGATCTTGACGCCCATTTTCTTGGCGATCAGGGTGGCTACGTCGATATCCAGGCCTTGCGGCTTGAGATCGCTGGTGACCGAACCGAACGGCGGGAAGTCTTGCGGCACGGCGACCCTCAGTACGCCGCTCTTGACGATGTCCTCGAGCGCATCGGCCCGCGCAGTGCCGCTGAACAGGGTGGCAGCAGCGGCCAAGGCGAGCAAAATTTTTGGGAACTTCATGTTAAAACTCCTTTAGCGGGGGTGATGTTGCAAAGTCGGCATTCTCGGAAAGCGGGGCCAGCGCCTGTCGTAGCGGCGACAGGGAATCGCTGCGCAGCGATTGGTCCAGGCCTGCTTCGACATTGCATAAATGGTTGTGCATCAGTTGTTCCGCCTGCTCCAGGTCGCCGGCTTCCAGCGCGGCGACGATGCCGACGTGTTCGGCGCAGGATTGCCTGGCGTGGTGCGAAGACTGGTATTGCATGGCGGTCAAGGTAGTGCGGGTAGTGAGGTCGCGCAGGGTGTCGGCCAGCAAGGTGTTGCCGAACGATTCGCACAGGCAGACGTGGAAATCGCCCAGCAGGAAGCTGCGCGAGGCGACATCGTCGCCTTCCAGCGCCGCTTGTTCACGCTCGACATGCTGGCGCAGTTTGCGGATGGCGTCGGCGCTGATCGGCCGCGCATGGCGCAGCAGCCCCAGCTCCAGCACACGGCGCGCTTCGAAAGCATCGCGCGCATCTTCCGGGGTCGGTTCGATCACATACCAGCCGCGGCGGGCGCTGACGGTGACGATGCCGCGCGTCACCAGGCGCGTCAAGGCTTCGCGGATCTGGGTGCGGCTGACGCCGAACAGTTCCGCCAGCTGCTGCTCGCCCAGCCGCGTGCCGGGCGCCAGTTTGCGCGCCAGCATCGCTTCGGTAATCCGTTCGGCGATCTGGGTGGACGATTTGGCGGTGGCGGTCATGCTGACGTATCAGCAAGTCGTATGCCAGGCGGCCGCCGGGACTGATGCACTGATCTGATATACAAGATTGGTGTATCAGTTCACCAAGTTGGCAAGCACTGCCGATTATTGTCACCAAAAGGGGGAGCGGCTGCGCTTTTTTGGCACGCGCCTGACATCCGCAAGACATTGTCCGCGCTGATATAAAATCGGAAACATCCATCAATACTGAACCAGGACCAGGAACATGACTCAGATAGTGAATGCCGAATTTGCCAATCCCCGCCACGCCAGCGCCATCGTGGAACTGCTGGACGGCTACGCCATGGACGCCATGGGCGGCGGCCGGCAGCTCGCCGATTTCGTCAAAAGCAACCTGATTGCCGCCATCAGCAAAAGGAGCGATGTCCACGTGGTGCTGGCTTTTGTCGACGACGAGCCGGCGGGAGTGGCGATCTGCATCGAAGGATTTTCGACGTTTGCCTGCCAGCCGCTGCTCAATATCCACGACCTGGCGGTCGCCGCCAAATTTCGCGGGCGCGGGATTTCGAAGAAGCTGCTGGCGCAGGTGGAGCAGGTAGCGCTTGGCCTGGGCTGCTGCAAGATCACGCTGGAAGTGCTGGAAGGCAACAAGCTGGCCCAGGCACTGTACAAGTCCACCGGGTTTGCCGGCTACGAACTCGATCCGGCCATGGGCAAAGCCATGCTGATGCAAAAGAAACTCTAGTCCGGCGCCGGTCCAGATCAAGGAAGCGGCGCCGGATTCGACCAACCGATGAGGGCCATGGATGAACCTGAGCATTTTCCCTGAACTGCAATACCTGGAGACCAGCCTCTACGTCGTTGGCGCAGCCCTGCTGGCGGCGTTGCTGGCCGGCTTGCTGCACCGTGCGGGCATCATGCTGCTGCGGCGGCTGGCAGGCAACCGGCCCTACATCGCCAACGCCAGTTTTATCGCGTATCACGCCAGCCGGGTGTGCCTGATCCTGTTCGCGGTGCGCCTGGTGCTGACCGGGGCGCCGGACGAGACACCCTGGCTGGTGCCGCTGTCCTGCCTGACCTCGGTGGCGCTGATCATCGCCTTGACCTGGCTGGCGATGCGCTGCATCCGCGCGTTAAGCGCCACCGTGGTCCAGCTCAATCCCGTCAGCGCCGCCGACAACCTGAAAGCCCGCCGCATCCTGACCCAGACCAGGGTGCTGACGCGCAGCGCTTACTTCATTGCCGCGCTTCTCGGCCTGGGTTTCGCCTTGCTGACCTTGCCCGGCGCCCGCCAGTTCGGCGCCAGCCTGCTTGCCTCGGCGGGGGTGGCGGGCCTGGTGGCCGGCATCGCGGCGCGGCCGGTGCTGGGGAATTTCATCGCCGGCATGCAGATTGCGTTTTCGCAGCCGATCCGCATCGACGACGTCTTGATCGTCAAGGGCGAATGGGGGCGGGTCGAGGAAATCACCGGCACTTTCGTGGTGGTGCGGATCTGGGATGAAAGGCGCATGATCGTGCCCTTGCAATGGTTTATCGAAAACCCCTTCGAAAACTGGACGCATAAATCCTCGACCATCCTCGGCACGGTTTTCCTGTGGCTGGATTTCGCTGTCCCGGTGCCCGCCGTGCGCGCCGAATTCGAGCGCATATGCAAGCAGTCTCCTTTGTGGGACGGCCGGGTCTGCGTGCTGCACGTGACCGACGCCAGCGAGCGCGCCATGCAGCTGCGGCTGCTGGTCAGCGCCAAGGATTCCGGCACCGCCTTCGACCTGCGCTGCGCCATCCGCGAAGCCATGCTCGCTTTCATCGCGCAGCAGTACCCGGGCAGCCTGCCAAGGCTGCGTGCGGCGCTCGATGCCGAACCGGCCAAGGCGGCCGGTTCCAGCATAGAGCAGCCCGCCGCCTCCAGCTAGCCGGTATTGCGCAAGCCGGCGGCGATGCCGTTGATGCTCAGGTGGATGCCGCGTTTCACCCGTTCTTCCGTCGTGCGGCCGGCCGCGGTCACGCTACGGTGGCGCTTGATCAGTTCGACCTGCAAGTGATTCAGCGGATCGAGGTAGGCGAAGCGGTTCTTGATCGAACGCGCCAGCAGCGGATTGCCCGACAGGCGGTCCTTGGAGCCGGTGATGGCTGACAGGATGCTGCTGGTGCGTTCGTGTTCATCGACGATGCGCTTGAAGATGCTGTTGCGCAGCTTGCGGTCGGTGACCAGTCCGGCATAGCGCGAGGCCACCGCCAGGTCGGTCTTCGACAGCACCATGTCCATGTTCGACAGCAGGGTGGCGAAGAACGGCCATTCCTTGTACATGGCGCGCAATGTCGCCAGCTTCGGGGCCTTGAGCTTGCTGTCCTTGCCTTCCTCGAGCCAGCTTTCGATGGCGCTGCCGAAGCCGTACCAGCCCGGCAGCAGCAAACGGCACTGCCCCCACGAAAAGCCCCACGGAATCGCCCGCAAGTCTTCGATGCGGCGCGTCGATTTGCGCGAGGCAGGGCGCGAGCCGATGTTCAGTTCGGCGATCTCGGCGATCGGCGTCGCTGCAAAGAAATAGTCGGTGAAGCCGGGAGTTTCATAGACCAGGTTGCGGTAGGACTGGTAAGCGCGCTCGGACAGCCCATCCATCAGCTGCTCGAATTCGCCCAGCCTCTTGGCCTGCTTGGCGTCGGCATTGTTGGGCATCAGGCTCGCTTCCAGCGTCGCCGCCACCAGCAGCTCCAGGTTGCGGCGGCCGATTTCCGGATTGGAGAACTTGGAAGCGATGATCTCGCCCTGTTCGGTCAGGCGGATCTGGCCGTTGACGGTGCCCGGCGGTTGCGCCAGGATCGCCTGGTAGCTCGGGCCGCCGCCGCGGCCGACGGTGCCGCCGCGGCCATGGAACAGGCGCAGCTTGACGCCGGCGCGGTCAAACACGCGCACCAGCTGGATCTCGGCCTTGTACAGCTCCCAGTTGGAAGTCAGGAAACCGCCGTCCTTGTTGGAGTCGGAGTAACCCAGCATGACTTCCTGCAGCTTGCCTTGCCTGGCGATCAGCCGTTCCACCGGCGGCAAGGCCATGAACTGCTCCATGATCGCGGCGGCGCGGCGCAGGTCGGGAATGGTTTCGAACAGCGGAATCACCATCACGTCCAGCGCGCCGGGCATGGCTTTGCCGGCGGCCGAGGCAGTCGTCGATGCAGGCCGCAGCAAGCCGGTTTCCTGTTGCAGCAGCAGGACTTCCAGCAAATCGGATACGGTCTCTGTATGGGAAATGATGTAGTTGCGGATCGAGCGCGCGCCGTAGCGCTGGCGCATCTCGCCGGCGGCGCGCAGGATCGACAGTTCGGAGACGGTTTCGTCGGAATAGCTGATGTAGGGCGAGTACAGCAGGCGCGGCTTGGCCAGTTCGGCCAGCAGCAGGTCGATCTTCTGTTCTTCGCTGAGCTTGTCGTAAGCGCCTTCTACCTGGGCCTGGGCGAACAGTTCGGTCAGTACCCGTTCGTGGACATCGGAACTCTGGCGCATGTCGAGCGAAGCCAGGTGGAAGCCGAAAATCTCGGAAGCGCGCTTGAGCGTCGCCAGCCGCGGCTTGACCAGGGCGCTGCCGTGATGGGCGCGCAGCGAGTCTTCGACGATCTGCAATTCCTGGGTGAATTCCTGCGGTGTCGCGTAGTGGTCGGCGGCGCCGACTTCCTGGCGCAGGATGTTGGTGGCGCCGAGTTCGCGCGCGGTCGAGGCCAGCCGCGCATAAATCCCGATCAGGGCGCGGCGGTAGGGTTCGTCGGCGCGATGGTCCGAGGTGTCGGGTGAGCTTTCCGCCAGCGCCAGCAGTTCCTGGTTGACGCTGACCATCAGGGTCGAGACCGACAGTTCCGCGCCCAGCGCATGCACTTCTTCCAGGTAAAAATCGAAGATGGTGGTCGATTGCCGCGACAATGCGCGTTGCATGGTGCCGGCGTTGACGTTGGGATTGCCGTCGCGGTCGCCGCCGATCCAGCTGCCCATCTGCACGAAGGGCGCCAGTTCAGTACTAGCGCCGGGCTGGCGGGCGCGGGTCGGGAACTGGGTGGCGATTTCGCCTTCGATGTCGTCGTACAGCGCCGGCAGTTCACGCAGGAAGGTGATGCGATAGTAGGACAACGCATTCTCGATTTCATCGGCTACCGTCAGCTTGGTATAGCGCAGCATCCGGGTTTGCCACAGGGTGGCGATGCGGCCGCGCAGCAGTTCGGTGTTGTCGCGCAGTTCTTTCGCGGTCAACGGCCGGTCGCGCTCGGCCAGCAGGCGGGCGATTTCGCGTTCCGCATCAAGGATGCTCTTGCGCTGCACTTCGGTCGGATGCGCCGTCAGCACCGGTGAAATCAGGGCGTCTTTCAGGAAACTGCGCACGGTGGCGCCGGAGACGCCGGCGTCATCCAGTTTGCTCAGGGCGTGGGCGACGCTGCCCGGCTGCGCCGCGGAGCCGGCCAGCAGGTGGGCGCGGCGGCGCCGGTTGTGGTGCTGGTCTTCGGCGATATTGGCCAGGTGCGAAAAATAGGAAAACGCGCGCACCACCGAGTTGGTCTGGTCGCGGGTGAGTTTCTTGAGCAGCTTGTCGAGGTCGGCGCCGGCCTGCGGATCCGATTCGCGGCGGAAGCGCACCGCCGTCTGGCGTATGGTTTCTACAACTTCAAATACCGCGTCGCCCTCCTGATCGCGCAGCACGTCGCCCAGCAGGCGGCCCAGCAGGCGGATATCTTCTTTGAGCGGAGCATCTTTATTGGGGGCGGGTTTTTTTACCTGGACAGCAGAATTCAATTGTTTTGCCATAATGAACGAGTGCAATCAGCTTTTCTGGGGTGGGGGACGAAGGGTTTGAAACTTGTCAAGCGGGCGCTGTCTATATAAGTCTTTTGATATAAGCTGAACTGAGGCAGTGCGCCGGAACAGTACGCAGCGCATGCTAAAATCCAGTGCGCTGCTTGGTGTAGTGTTACGCACATAATGGCACTTAATAAACTGCGTCTTTTCACGCCATGCGTCGTTGCAAATCCTCGCGATAGCCAGCTATCGCTCCGGTTTGCGCCTAGCCTGGCACGAAAATACGCCATTTCTTAAGCGCCATTACATGCGAAACACCCCACCAGCTAAAATCTGAAAGAACTTGTGTCGAAAATATCCTCCCCTTCCAAGTTGGTGATCGCATCGCGTGAAAGCCCGCTGGCCATGTGGCAAGCGGAACACGTGCGCGAACGGTTATCTGCATTATATCCAGACTGTAATATAGAAATCCTCGGCATGACCACCCGCGGCGATCAAATTCTTGATCGCACCCTGTCCAAGGTCGGCGGCAAGGGCCTGTTCGTGAAGGAGCTGGAAGTGGCGATGGCGGAAGGCCGCGCCGACCTGGCGGTGCATTCGCTCAAGGATATGCCGATGGAGCTGCCGCCCGGATTTGTGCTGAGCGCCGTGCTGGAGCGCGAAGATCCGCGCGATGCGTTTGTGTCTAACGACTACGCCAGCCTGGAGCAGCTGCCTGCCGGCGCCGTCGTCGGCACCAGCAGCCTGCGCCGCCAGGCCCTGATCGCCGCGCGCTTTCCCTTGCTGCAGATCAAGCCCTTGCGCGGTAATCTCGGCACCCGCCTGGCCAAGCTCGACCGCGGCGAATACGCCGCCATCATCCTGGCCGCGGCCGGCCTCAAGCGGCTGGGCCTGGCCGACCGCATCACGGCGCCGATCGAGCCGGAGCAGAGCTTGCCGGCGCCGGGCCAGGGCGCGATGGCGATCGAGATCTGCGCCGACCGTGCCGACCTGCAAGAGATACTCGCGCCCCTGAATCATTTGCCTACGGAACTGGCGGTGACCGCCGAGCGCACCTTGTCGCGCGCCTTTGGCGGCAGCTGCCAGATCCCGCTGGCGGCGTTTGCCACCATCGACGGCGACCAGATGCGCTTGCGCGCCATGATCGCCACGCCGGACGGCTCGCGGGTTGCGGTGGCTGAGGCCAGCGGCGCCGCCGACGCCCCGGAAGTGCTGGGAGAAACGATTGCCGCAGCGCTGGAGGCGCAGGACGCCGGAGCCATCCTGGCGCTGTGCAAGGAGGCCTAGTGCCGCTTGCGCCACAAGGAGGCGGACCTGCCTTGCGCCCGGTCATCATCACCAGGCCGGCGCAGCAAGCCTCTGCGCTGGCGCAGCAGATCGCCGCGCGCGGCCGCCAGCCGGTGATTTTCCCCTTGCTGGAAATCTTGCCGTTAGTTGATAGCACGCCGTTGCAAGCCGTCCTCGACCAGCTCGCCAGCTTTGCGCTGGTGGTGTTCGTCAGCCCGAATGCAATCGACGCGGCGTTTCGCCATATCGCCGGCTGGCCGCCGCAGCTGCCGGTCGGCATCGTCGGCGAAGGCAGCAGGGCGGCGCTGGCGCGGCATGGCCTGACGGCGCAGAACACCACCATCTTCAGCCCGCCGGATCCAGCCAGGACCGATTCTGAAGGGCTGCTGCAGGCGCTTGACCTGGACGCCTTGCGCGGACGCCAGGTGTTGCTGGTGCGCGGCGAGAGCGGCCGCGAATTTTTTGCCGACAGCTTGCTGGCGGCGGGCGTCAAGGTGCAGGCCGTAGCCGCCTACCGACGCCAGGCGCCGGCGCTCGACGCGGCGTTGAGAGCCCGCCTGCAGCCACTGCTGGATTCCGAAAACGACTGGATATTGACCAGCTCGGAAGCGCTCAGGCACCTGGTCGGCCTGGCGCAAGCGCTCGAGGGCAGCACCGGTGTTGCAAAAATCCAACAGCAGAAACTCCTTGTCCCGCATGCCCGTATTGCCGAAACGGCACATGTGCTGGGATTTACTGACGTTACTCTGACCGGCTCAGGCGACGAACGGCTACTCGACGCGTTACAATTCCCGCTATGAACGAATCGATACCCACTCCAGAATCGAACCAGCCTGCTGGTCCTGCCGTCAGCGCCACGGCATCGCCACCGTCGCAGCCCGTGCTGCAGCCTTACAAAGTCAGCCAGGACAAAGGGCCGAAGCGTTCGCTTGGGCTGGTGTACGGCATATTGCTGTTGCTGGCCTTGCTGCTGGCGGCGCAGTGGTGGACGATGCGCAACGAGAACGGCAAGCTGCGCCAGGAACTGGCGCGCCGCCTGCAAGTCGGCGACAGCACCAATACGGAAACCAAGGTGCTGGTGAAGTCGGTGCAGGATGAAGCCAAGGAACTGCGAGGCAAGGTCAGCGTGCTGGAAAACAAGCAGGTTGAATCGCAAAGCCAGCAACTGGCGCTGGAACAGCTGTACAAGGACCTGTCCCGCAACAGCGACGACTGGACCCTGGCCCAGGTGGAAGACGTGCTGTCGACCGCCAGCCAGCAGCTGCAGCTGGCTGGCAACGTCCAGGGTGCGCTGATCGCGCTGCAGAACGCCGACAAGAACCTGTCGCGCTCCGACAAGCCGCAATTCATCATCGTGCGGCGCGCCATCGCCAGCGATATCGAAAAACTGAAAGCCTTGCCGACGCTGGATGTGACCGGCATCGCCGTGCGCCTCGACAGCATCATCGGCCAGATCGACAGCATGCCGCTGCTGTCCGATGAAAAACCGATCGTCGGCGTCAGCAAGCCGAACAACCAGCCGGAGGCCAGCGTCAAGCCGAAAGCCGCGGGCAGCGGCAATATCGCCAAGACCCAGGTGCCGGCGGATGCCGTGGTGACCGACTGGAAAAACAGCCTGAAGGATAAATGGCAAAGCTGGAGCAGCGAGATGTGGACCGAGATCAGCCAGCTGATCCGGGTACGCACCGTCGATACGCCAGACGCCTTGCTGCTGTCGCCGACCCAGGCCTACTACGCCCGGGAAAACCTGAAGCTGCGTTTGCTCAATGCGCGCCTCGGCCTGCTGTCGCGCAACGAATCGGCGTTCCGCAGCGACCTGATCGCGGCCCAGGAAACCATCACCAAGTATTTCGACACCCGGGCCAAGCAGACCCAGACCGTGCAGACCTTGCTCAAGCAGGTCCAAAGCAGCAATCTTTCGATCACCATGCCGGCGCTGGATAGCCCCGCGGCGATCCGTACTTACAAAGGCAAGCCATAGTCCTATGCGATTCTTTCTCCGGCTTGTTGCTCTGTTTGCAGTCGCCATCGGCCTCGCCGTGCTGGCGCGTTACAACCCCGGTAACGTGGTGATGTTTTTCCCGCCGTACCGGATTGACCTGTCGCTGAACTTCTTCGTCATCTCGCTGGCGATCCTGTTCATCATCCTGTATGTGCTGATCCGGGCGATCCGGGTCACGCAGAAATTACCCGGACGAGTGATCGGCTATCGTCGCCACAAACGCGAAACCACTGCTAACAACGCCTTGCGCGATGCGCTCAAGTCCTTGTTCGAGGGTCGTTTCGGCCAGGCTGAGAAAGCCGCCACGCGCGCCGCCGAACTGCCCGACAACCTGGGCGTGGCGGCCTTGATCGGCGCCCGCGCCGCCCACCGCATGGGACAGCCTGAACGGCGCGACATCTGGCTGGCCAGCATCGAAGATGACGAGCCGCTGAAGACGGCGCGCCTGATCACCACCCTGGACCTGCTGGTGGACGAGCACAAGTCGCAGGCGGCGCTGCATACCGTTAATGAACTGAACGCGCGCGGCACGCGCCATATCCACGCCTTGCGGCTGGCGCTGAAAGCCAACCAGCAAGCCAAGAACTGGCCGGAAGTGCTGCGCCTGGTGCGGACCCTGAACAAGCACGACGCCTTGCATCCGGCCCTGTCGACACGCTTGCGCGAGCTGGCATACGACGGCTTGCTGTCGGATGAAGCGCACGATGCCGAATCGATCGCCAGGCTGTGGGGCACGGTGCCGAACGAAGACCGGACCAAGCCATTCATCGCCATGCGCGGCGCCCAGGCATTCAACAAGAGCGGTTTGCATGCGGAAGCGCGCTCCCTCGTCGAAAAATCCCTGGCGACAGAATGGGACCAGCGCTTGCTGGCGGTCTACCGTGACGCTGCTGCAGCCGAGGCCTCGCCCGAGCTGCTGTCGCAAATCGAGCACTGCGAGCACTGGGCCGCCAGGGCGCCCAATGACCCCGAGCTGGCGCTGACCTTGGGCACGTTCTGCTTCAGGCAAAAATTGTGGGGCAAGGCCCAGCGCCACCTGGAGCAGGCTTTGTCGGACGCCGTAGCGCCGGCCACGGTGCGCGAAGCGCATCTGAAACTGGGGCAGCTGCATGAAGCAATCGACCAGCAGGCGCTGGCCGCCGAACATTATCGCCAGTGTGCGCTGGCTACCACGCTGTAATCGGGAATATCGCGGTAGCCGTGCGCTACGCTGGAATGGGGCAGGGTTGATACGCAGTCTGGCGTAAAACCCTGCCCCGTTTTTCTTGGCCGGCGCTGTTTGCAACGGCGGATCCTCCGCGCTTTTGTTGAAAGCGCAATCCTCGCCTATACTTGTAATCCGTCATTACCCATGAAAGAGATTCATTGAACAACCTGTTATTGGTTATCGCAGCATTATTTCTGGTAGCGCTCAACGGCTTTTTTGTCGCTGCCGAATTCGGTTTAGTCAAATTACGCCAGACCCGCATCCGCGCCATCGCCAAGACCCAAGGCTTGCGCGGGCGCATCCTGGCAATAGTGCATCGCCAGCTGGACGCTTACCTGTCCGCTTGCCAACTCGGTATCACACTCGCCTCGCTGGGCCTGGGCTGGATCGGCGAACCGGCGTTCGCCAGCCTGCTGCAGCCGGTGTTCGGCTGGATCGGCATCAGCTCACCGGAACTGATACACGGCATTTCGTTTTTCTTCGCTTTCTTCCTGATTTCTTTCCTCCACATCGTGATCGGCGAACTCGCGCCCAAGACCGTGGCGATCCGTAATCCCGAAGTGATCGGCCTGTGGTGCGCCTTGCCCCTGTACGGGTTTTACTGGGCCATGTACCCGGCGATCTGGGCGCTCAACGCCAGCGCCAACTGGATCCTGCGCCTGGCCGGCCTGGCCGGCGCCCACGGCCACGATGCGCAGTATTCGGCGGATGAGCTGAAACTGATCTTGCGCGGCAGCCATGCCGGAGAAAAATTCAACCGCGAGGAATGGAACGTCCTGGCGCAATCGCTCGATTTCAGCGAGCTTGAAGTATCCGACCTGATGCGTCCCATCAACGAAATCACCGCTTTGCACCAGGCGCGCAGCTTGCAGGAAAACCTGCAGACCATCTATCGCCACCGCTTCAGCCGTTATCCCTACTTCGACCAGAGCGGCGTCAATGTGCTGGGCGTGATCCACCTGAAAGATCTGTTCATCGCGCAGCAGGAAGGCAAGTCGATCGAAGGCCTGAACGCTTACCTGCGGCCGGTGGAGTATGTGTCGTCGCGCATGCCGGCGCTGGAACTGTTCCGCCGCTTCCGCACCGGCTCGCCGCATTTCGCCATCATCGGCAAGAAGGGCAGCAAGCCGGAAGGCTTCATCACGCTGGATAACCTGCTGGGGGCGATGGTAGGCGAAATCCGCGACGAATTCCGGCGCAACGACAACGAATGGAGCCGCCTCGACGACGGCACCCTGCTGGGCAAGGGCAGCCTGCCGATCTTCAGCCTGGAACGGATACTCGGCATCGATGTCGTGATCGAGGGCGACGAAGACGTCGACTCGGTGGGCGGCCTGATCATGGCCAAGCTCGGCGACTTGCCGCATGAAGGGCAGAAAATCGCATTCGACGGCTTCGACATCGTGGTCAAGAAAATGAACGGGCCGCGGATTGTGCTGGTGAAGGTTTATCCGGCCGCTCGCGCGGCGGAGACTTGAGCGGCCCAGGCGCCGTCAATCCTGAGCGACGCCAGGCTTAGGGGAAAATCGCCCCCAGCCTTACCGCCCAGCCCGCCATCGGCGTCCCCGACCAGGCATTCCGGTTAAACAGGTAAAGCCGCTGGCTGCGCAGCTTGTCCGGCCACGGCTGTTCATCCAGCGACAGGCCCAGGCTGGGCTGGCATTCCGGGCGCGGGAAGTGGCCCTCGTGGTTCAGCACATCGCGCATGCGGCCGGCGTCGCCGGCCATGCGGAACGCGATCGGCACTATCTCGTCGGCCGGCAGGTCGGCCAGCCATGCATCGCCCACGCACCATGAAGCCAGCGCCGTGATCGACAAGGCGACATTGTCCGGCAAGGCGTCGCGGCTGCGTTTCACGACATCCGCCAGGAACGGCTTCTGGCTATGCATGACCTCGAAATCGAGCTGCACTACCTGGCTCGGGCTGCGGGCCGCGGCGGCGACTATGGCGTTGACGATGATCCGTTTCTGTTTTTCGTTCAGTTGCGGTTTGCGCGCGCCGCGCGCCATGTCGATATGGACGATGGTCACCAGCGGCGCTTTTTGCTGCACGCCGTTTTGCGCGTACCAGGCCGGCGGCAGCTGCAAGGGCTGCTGGCGGCGGCGGACGCTGGCGCTGCCGTCGCGCAGCAGGATGGTGGTGTCGAGTACCGCAACGCCCATGCGCTGGTCTTGGACTGGCGGCACGGGCTGATTGTCGGCGCCGCCCTTGAGTTTTGCCTGGCGGGCGCTGCCGCCGACCCAGGTGCGGACGTCGTCCGGCCGTTCTCCTACCCACAGCATCAGCGGCGGCAAGGCCGCAAGCGCCGCCTGGCGGCTGGCAAACGCCGGCGGCGCCTCGGCCGCCGTGGCCTGCTCGGTTTTGGCGAGCAGGGTGGTGCTGCCTGCCAGCAGCAACAGGCAACACAGGCCATGCTTCAGGCGCAGCCGAGGGGCTGGCGCCGGCAAAAA
The DNA here is from genome assembly GCF_038896935.1 of Collimonas rhizosphaerae. NCBI lineage: Bacteria > Pseudomonadati > Pseudomonadota > Betaproteobacteria > Burkholderiales > Oxalobacteraceae > Collimonas > Collimonas rhizosphaerae. The sequence continues at coordinate 122,746 of NZ_JBANDC010000002.1, read as the reverse complement.
ATAAGTTGTGCTCAAAATGACTTCCCGGATTGGATGCGGCTGCCGGATCGCGCTTGATAAAAAGGGCAAGACGATTTCTTGCCCTTCTTGTCCGGCGTTGGCTGCCGCAAGCTGTTACTGCATGAACCAGCCGTGGCTGACCACGATCGATTGCCCGGTCAGGGCGTTGGATTCGAAGCCGCCGAGGAAGATTGCGGTTTGCGCGACATCGTGGGTGGTGGTGAATTCGCCGTCCACGGTGTCTTTCAGCATCACGTTCTTGATCACTTGCTCTTCGGTGATGCCGAGTTCCTTGGCTTGCTCAGGAATCTGCTTTTCCACCAGCGGCGTGCGGACGAAACCTGGGCAGATGACGTTGGCGCGGATCTTGTCTTTTGCGCCTTCCTTGGCCACTACTTTCGCCAGTCCGATCAAGCCGTGCTTGGCGGTGACGTACGGCGCCTTCAGCGGCGAACCTTCGTGCGAGTGCACCGAACCCATGTAGATGATGGCGCCGCCATTGCCCTTCTTGATCATTTCGCGCATCGCTGCACGGGTAGTCAGGTAGGCGCCGTCGAGATGGATCGCCAGCATTTTTTTCCAGTTGTCCAGGGTCGAGTCGACGACAGGCGCGATGATCTGGATGCCGGCATTGCTGATCAGGACGTCGATGCTGCCAAAGGCCGCTACGGCATCGGCGATGCCCTTGTCGACCTGCGCTTCGTCGGTGACGTTCATGGCGACCGCCATGGCGATACCGCCGGACTGGCTGATCTCGTTAGCGGTGGCGGTGGCGGCGTCGAGCGCCAGGTCGGCGATCACGACCTTGGCGCCGGCGCGCGCGTATTCGATGGCGATTTCCTTGCCGATGCCGCTGGCGGAACCGGTAATCAGTGCAACTTTATCTTTGAGTGACATGGCTATTCCTTTACTTGTTTATTGACGTGCTTGTTTGCGTACTTACTTGGCGAGGTAATCGTAAGCGACGGTACCCAACGGCAGGGTCAGGTCGGTCAGGATATGTACCGCGGAGATAACTTCCAGCACCGGCAGGTCGGCGATAGGGGCCAGCGCATGCGGGTGCAAATCGAGCGCGCCGGGGCCGCTCCAGGCGCCTTTCACGGTGATGTCGGTCAGGCTGTACTGTACCAGTTCGCAGATGCGCGGGGTGCCGTCCACATGCGGGATGATTTTCAGCAGGAAGCTCGGCGCTTCCAGCGACTTCTTCACCACGGCGCTATCGAGCGTCTTGTGCTTGTAGCCCATGGTGCCGGTGGCGATGCGGAAGTCGCTGTAGTCGAGCGTGCCCATCAGCGTATCGGTGTGCACCTGAAGTTCCGGGCTGCCGAGCTTCTTCGGGAAACCCCACAGTTCGCGGCCGCCGGCGATCGGCGGGTGGTCGTTGAGGTACATGTTGTGGACATAGCCGCCGGCCACGCCGTCCAGCGTTACCGGGATGACCTGTCCCGATTCGCAGTAATGGCCGAAGCCGGTCGAGTCAGGCATCTTGATGAATTCGAACTTGACGATAGGCTCGACGAACTGCAGCGGCGCCGGAATCATCTTCTTGAGCGCTTCGGGGTCGGTGCGATAGGTGATGATCAGGAATTCGCGGTCGACGAAACGATAGGGGCCGGGCGGAAAGGCCGGATTGTGGATAGGCATCGCAAAGGCGTTGTTGCGGACATCGTTTTCAGTCATATTTCTTCCTCGCTATGAAAGGACTTGCTGTAATACGGCTTGTCTGTGACAGGTGAAGCAGGCGAAAGGTTGCCATTACTTTTCCGTGCATTTCACCAGGCAAAAATTCCGGCGCCGGTGCAAACCGCGGGATTGGTAAAAAAGCAATCCGACACTATACGTCTGCCCTTAAGCAAGATACACACCCAATGTGACAAGACTATCTCAGGTCTTGTCCGATAATCTTGCCCGATAAATATCTCATGAGGAATTTACTTAAAGAGCAATACAGAACAGAATGCTGATCAAGGTTGTCAATTCAAGAGATTGCGGCAGACGTATCGAACAATGATTGCACAAAATGCAATTTCGCGTCGGCGAGTGTAAATAACTTGAGTGATGTTAGCGTTATCAGCTAAAGTTGCGCTCTTTTTTCCATCTTTTCCTGTCCGGCGCCATTCAGGGGGAATGCAAGGACAGTGCTGTCGATGGACGCAGGCGGTATGATCGGCGCTGGATGTAGCGAGCAGCGGCGATATTCTAAAAAAAAACGTAATAATCTAATCGGAGAGGACAAATGGCAAAACCAGCGCTCTACAAATCCCTTTATGTGCAAGTATTGACCGCCATCGTGATCGGCGTCGTGCTTGGACATCTGTACCCGGAAACCGGGGCGGCGATGAAGCCGCTCGGCGACGGTTTCATCAAGCTGATCAAGATGATCATCGCGCCGGTCATTTTCTGTACCGTGGTGATCGGCATCGCCGGCATGGAAGACATGAAGAAAGTCGGCAAGACCGGCGGCCTGGCCCTGCTGTATTTTGAAATCATGAGCACCGTGGCCTTGATCCTCGGCCTGGTAGTGGTCAATGTCTGGCATCCGGGCACCGGCATGCACGTCGACCTCAGCGCGCTCGATACCAAGAGCATTGCTGCATATACAGGTCCGGGCAAGATGGAGTCCGCCAGCGACTTCCTGTTCCACATCATTCCAAGCAGTTTTGTTGATGCTTTTGCCAAGAACGAGATCTTGCAAGTATTGCTGATCGCGATACTGTTCGGCTTCGCGCTGCATAAATTCGGCGGCCGCGGCACGCTGGTGTTTGATTTTGTCGAAAAATTCTCGCATGTGCTGTTCGGCATGGTCGGCCTGATCATGAAGGTCGCACCGATCGGCGCCTTTGGTGCGATGGCATTCACTATCGGCAAATACGGCCTCGGCTCCTTGCTGTCGCTGGGCCAGCTGATGGGCGCGTTCTACCTGACCTGCCTGTTGTTCATCTTCGGCGTGCTGGGCGTGGTCGCCAAGGTGCACGGCTTCAGCATCTGGAAGTTCGTCAAGTACATCAAGGAAGAACTGCTGATCGTGCTCGGCACCTCGTCGTCGGAATCGGTGCTGCCGCGCCTGATGGGCAAGATGGAAAACCTGGGCGCCAAGAAATCGGTGGTCGGCCTGGTGATCCCGACCGGTTATTCATTCAACCTGGACGGCACGTCGATCTACCTGACGATGGCGGCGGTATTCATCGCCCAGGCTACCGATACGCCGATGAGCCTGTTCCAGCAGCTGACCTTGCTGGCAGTCTTGCTGCTGACATCCAAGGGCGCCGCAGGCGTCACCGGCAGCGGTTTCATCGTGCTGGCGGCGACCTTGTCGGCAGTCGGCCATGTGCCGGTCGCCGGCCTGGCGCTGATCCTCGGCATCGACCGCTTCATGTCGGAAGCGCGCGCCTTGACCAACACCATCGGCAACGGCGTGGCGACGATCATCGTGGCGAAGTGGACTGGCGAGCTGGATGAGCAGCAGTTGCATCGCCAGCTGGATAACAAGGGTATCGACGCGGAGCAGGAACTGGCCAAGCACGATGCCGCGGTAGAACAGGCGGACCAGCGCACGCATTCGTAAGTTTGTTTTCAGGGCCAGCGCCCTGAAATGAAAAAAAAGGAGATGCAATCGCATCTCCTTTTTTTACGTCCGCAGCTTGCCGGATCAGTTCAGCTTGACCGCATGCTCCCGCGTTTCATGGAACACCACCTGCGGCCAGCGCTCCTGCGTCAGGCGCAGGTTCACGCCCGAGGTCGCCAGGTAAGCCATGTTGCCGGCCGCATCATAGGCAACGTTATGGCCGGCCGAGGATTTCTCGAAATCGGCCAGGATCTTCTTGTCGTCGCAGGTGATCCAGCGCGCGCTGCTGATGCTGGTGCCTTCGAATACGGCGTCGACGCCATATTCGTTGAGCAGGCGGCTGGCCACCACTTCGAACTGCAGCACGCCGACGCCGCCCAGCACCAGGTCGCTGCTGGTGACAGGCTTGAAGACCTGGATCGCGCCTTCTTCGCCGAGCTGCTGCAAGCCTTTGTGCAGCTGCTTGATCTTGAGCGGATTGCGGATCCGCACCGAGCGGAAGAAATCCGGCGCGAAGTAGGGGATGCCGGTGAACTGCAGCAGTTCGCCTTCGGAAAAGCTGTCGCCGATCTGCATGTTGCCGTGGTTGGGCAGGCCGATGATGTCGCCGGCATATGCCTCTTCTACCTGTTCGCGGCTGGACGCCATGAAGGTCACCACGTTCGATACCTTGATTTCGCGGTTCAGGCGCAGGTGCTTGATTTTCATGCCGCGCTGGAAATGGCCGGAGCAGACGCGCAGGAAAGCGATGCGGTCACGGTGCGCCGGGTCCATGTTGGCCTGGATCTTGAACACGAAACCGGAGAAGCTGGCTTCTTTCGGCTCCACGGTGCGCACTGTCGCATCGCGCGAGCCTGGCGGCTGGGCCCAGTCGATCAGCGCGTTGAGGATTTCGCGGATGCCGAAGTTGTTGATGGCCGAGCCGAAGAATACCGGGGTTTGCACGCCGGCCAGGAAGGCTTCCTGGTCGAACGGATGCGAGGCGCCGTGCACCAGTTCGACTTCCATCCGCAGCTGTTCGATTTCGCGCGGGAACATTTCATCCAGGCGCGGATTGTCGATGCCCTTGATCACTTCAAACGTCTGGTCAGCCTTGTCGTTGCCGGCGGCGAACAGCAGGATCTCGTCGCGCAGCAGGTGATACACGCCGCGGAAGGTCTTGCCCATGCCGATCGGCCAGGTCACCGGCGCGCACTGGATCTTCAGCACCGATTCCAGTTCGTCCAGCAGTTCCAGCGGATCGCGGGTTTCGCGGTCCATCTTGTTCATCAGGGTGATGATCGGCGTGTTGCGCATGCGGCAGACGTTGAGCAGCTTGATGGTCTGGGTTTCGACGCCCTTGGCGGCGTCGATCACCATCAGCGCCGAGTCGACCGCGGTCAGCACGCGGTAGGTATCTTCCGAGAAATCCTGGTGGCCCGGGGTGTCGAGCAGGTTGACCACGTGGTCGCGGTATTCGAACTGCATGACCGAGCTGGCGACCGAAATGCCGCGCTGCTTTTCGATGTCCATCCAGTCCGAGGTCGCGTGGCGGCCGCTTTTGCGGCCCTTGACGGTGCCTGCCAGCTGGATCGCGCCCGAAAACAGCAGCAGTTTTTCGGTTAGCGTGGTTTTGCCGGCGTCCGGGTGGGAAATGATGCCGAATGTACGGCGGCGCGCCACTTCGCTGGCGATCTGTTCGACGGAGACATTGTGGGCGACGATGTCGGCGCTATCGGCCGCGCCATTGTCGTTTGGCTGCTCGGAGACGGGTTCTTGCATGATGCGTGGTTCAGGCGATCTCGGCCGCCTGCCTTGAGAATAAATAATGGATGCGAGAAAAAAGACGGAAAACCTGCCGGCCGCGGTTGCGGCTGCATGTTGGCAGAGCCGGGCAGTTTCACGCAATTTCGATAACCCGCGATTATAGCGTATGTAGTGTAGCGGACGACGGTTGGCAAAACGGCCATGGCTTTAATTCGCTGGCTGCGGGTTTCACCGGCGTTGTTATTGTAGTAATTTCATGCGGCAGCCAAAACAGTTGCCGATATGCCGAGGCGTTAGCTATGGCGCTCTGTATAATTCCATCCTCATGTCAGTATCAGAATCCAACAAACCAGCGCGGTCAAGCGATCGCCCAAGTTCCCAGCGCACCGCTGGCCGTCCATCCCAGCCGCGTCCGGCATCGCCACGCCCGGAACCTGTGCGGCCGTTGCCTGAGCGCAATCCTTTGCCGCCGGTCGTGTTTCCCGAGGAACTGCCGGTTTCCGGCAAGCGCGGTGAAATTTCGGCGGCGATCGCGGCCAACCAGGTCATCATCGTCTGCGGTGAAACCGGCTCGGGTAAAACCACCCAGCTGCCGAAGATCTGCCTGGAACTGGGGCGTGGCCAAACCGGCCTGATCGGCCACACCCAGCCGCGCCGGATCGCCGCCTCGTCGACCGCCAAGCGCATCGCCCAGGAACTCAACTCGCCGCTGGGCGAGCACGTCGGCTACAAGGTGCGTTTCAACGACACCCTGACCAAGGGCGCCTGGATCAAGCTGATGACCGACGGCATCCTGCTGGCCGAGACCCAGACCGATCCCCTGCTGCGCCAGTACGACACCATCATCATCGATGAGGCGCACGAACGCAGCCTGAACATCGATTTCTTGCTGGGTTACCTGAAGCAGCTGCTGCCCAAGCGGCCCGACCTGAAAATCATCATCACGTCGGCCACCATCGACGCCGACCGCTTCGCCCGCCATTTCGGCACGGCTGACAAGCCGGCGCCGGTGATCGAGGTGTCCGGCCGCCTGTACGCGGTCGAAGTGCGCTACCGGCCGGTGGACAATGCCGACCGCAGCGGCGTCAATCCCGCCGCTGCCGCAGCCAAGCCGAATATTCCTCAACATGCGCCGCAAAGCGCAGCCCAGCGCGACCGCGAGCAACGCGACCTGATGGATGCGGTGGTGGACGCGGTCGACGAGCTGGCGCGGATCGGCTCCGGCGACGTGCTGGTGTTCCTGCCGGGCGAACGCGAAATCCGCGATACCGCCGAAGCGCTGCGCAAGCATCATCCTGCCCACGTTGAAATCCTGCCCTTGTTCGCGCGGTTGTCGGCGCAGGAGCAGGAACGCGTATTCAAGCCGTCCAATGCGCGCCGCATCGTGCTGGCGACCAACGTGGCGGAAACCTCGCTCACCGTGCCGGGCATCCGCTATGTGGTGGATGCCGGCCTGGCGCGGGTAAAGCGCTACAGCTACAGGAACAAGGTCGAGCAGCTGCAGATCGAGCCGATTGCGCAATCCGCCGCCAACCAGCGCGCCGGCCGCTGCGGCCGGGTTGCCGCCGGCGTCTGCATCCGCCTGTACGAAGAGCAGGACTACCTGCAGCGGCCGAAATTCACCGAGCCGGAAATCATGCGCTCGTCGCTGGCTTCCGTCATCTTGCGCATGAAATCGCTGCACCTGACGGACGTCGAGACTTTCCCGTTCATCGAACCGCCGCCGGGCCGCGCTATCGCCGACGGCTACCAGCTGCTGCAGGAACTGGGCGCGGTCGACGATAGCAACCAGCTGACCAAGACCGGCCGCCAGCTAGCCAAGCTGCCGCTCGATCCGCGTGTCGGCCGCATGATCCTGGCGGCGCTGGACAATGTCTGCCTGAGCGAAATGCTGGTCATCGCCGCCGCCTTGTCGGTGCAGGATCCGCGCGACCGGCCGCTGGAAGCGCAGGGCGCGGCTGACCAGGCACACAAGAAATTCGCCGACGAAAAATCGGAATTCCTGAGCTACCTGAAAATCTGGAAATGGTTTGAAGAGGCGATCGAGCACAAGAAAACCAACCGCCAGCTGATGGACAACTGCCGCGCCAATTTCCTGTCGCAATTGCGCTTGCGCGAATGGCGCGACGTCCATTCGCAGCTGCTGACCATCGTGCGCGAGCAGGGCTGGCGCCTGAACGAAGCGCCGGCTACCTATGAACAGCTGCATTGCGCCTTGCTGACCGGGTTGCTCGGCAACGTCGGTTTCAAGGCCGACGAAGACACGCACTACCTTGGCGCGCGCGCCATCAAGTTCCATCTGTGGCCAGGTTCGCATTTGTCGAAGAAAGCCGGGAAATGGGTGATGGCTGCGGAGCTGGTCGACACCAGCCGCCTGTATGCGCGCTGCATCGCCCAGATCCAGCCGGAATGGCTGGAGAAGGTCGGCGCCCACCTGTTGAAAAAATCGTATGGCGAGCCGCGCTGGGAAAAGCGCACGGCGCAGGTCTCGGCGTCAGAGCGCGCTACCTTGTACGGGCTGGTGGTGTATAGCCAGCGCCGCATCAATTTCGGCTTGATCAATCCGCAGGAAGCGCGCGAGATATTCATCCGCGATGCGCTGGTCGGCGGCGAATTCGAGACCCGGGCGCCGTTCTTCGCACACAACCAGAAACTGATCCGCGAGATCGAGAACCTGGAGCACAAGTCGCGCCGGCTGGATGTGCTGGTGGACGACGAGCTGATTGCTGCCTTCTACGACAAGCTGGTCCCGGCCGATATCTGCAACGGCATCACGTTTGAAAAATGGCATAAAGATGTCAGCCTGCAGACGCCCAAGCTGCTGTTCCTCAACCGTGACGACCTGATGCGGCATGAAGCGGCCGGCATCACTACCGAGCTGTTCCCGAAGGTGATGCGGGTGGCCGGCATCGAAATGGCTTTGTCCTATCACTTCGAGCCCGGCACGCCGCGCGACGGCGTGACGCTGACAGTGCCGCTGTATGCGCTGAACCAGGTATATGCCGACCGCTGCGACTGGCTGGTGGCCGGCATGCTGAAGGAGAAAGTCCATCTGCTGCTGAAATCCCTGCCGCAAAAGATACGCCGCAATTGCGTGCCGCTGCCGGACTACGCCGCCGGCTTCTGCGAGCGTATACAGGCGCGCCACGTGTTCGGCCACGGCAGCCTGCTGGATGCCTTGATGGCGGACATCCGCACGGAAACCAGCGTCGCCGCGCGCAGCACGGACTTCAAGCAGGAAACCTTGCCGGCCCATCATTCGATGAACTTCAAGGTGGTCGACGAACATGGCCGCCAGCTTGACATGGGGCGCAACCTGGCTGCCTTGCAAGCTGAGTTCGGCGGCCAGGCGCGCGAGAGTTTCCAGAAACTGGCGAGCGTGACGGTGGCTGACGACAGTACGGCCGCAGCCGCCGCTGAAACGCAGCAAACGGGCAAAACAGTGGCGCCGGCGGCCAGCCGTGTCACGGCCCAGCCAGCCGCGAAGGCCGCCGACAGCGCCAACGCGCAATTCAGCAACCTGACCGGCTGGACCTTCGGCGAACTGCCCGAACTGCTGGAAATCCAGCAAGGCAAGCAGACCTTGATCGGTTTTCCGGCGCTGGTGGACCGGGTCACGCACTGTGACCTGGAAGTTTTCGACGATCCGAACGAAGCGGTGCGGATCCATCATCTTGGCTTGCGCCGGCTGTTCGCCTTGCAGCTCAAGGAACAATTGAAATTCCTCGAGAAAAACATCCCCGGCCTGCAGCAGATGGGCATGCAGTTCCTGGCGCTGGGATCGCAGGAAGAGCTGCGCGACCAGATCATTTATGCCGGGCTGGAGCGCGCCTGCATGCAGCTGCCGCTGCCCAGGACGGCGGCCGAATTCACCCAGCGCAAGGATGAAGGCAAGTCGCGCCTGGGTTTGCTGTGCAATGAAATTGCACGCCTGGCGGCGCTGATCCTGGCCGAGTACCACGGCTTGCCGAAGCGTTTGCAGGGCGCCAAGGGCCATCCGCAGGCGGTGGCCGATATCCAGGCGCAGATGCAGTCGCTGGTCGGCAAGCGTTTCATTGCCAATAACGACTATGCCAACCTGACCCATTTCCCGCGCTACCTGAAGGCGGTCAACGTGCGGCTGGAGAAGCTGCGCGCCGATCCGAGCCGCGATACGCGGCTGATGGCGGAATGGATGCAGGTGGCGACGCCCTGGCAGCGGGCGCAGAAGGACCGCGGCGGCAAGAGCGATCCGAAGCAGGCCGAGTTCCGCTGGCTGCTGGAAGAGCTGCGGGTGTCGCTGTTTGCGCAGGAATTGCGCACGCCGATGCCGGTTTCGGTCAAGCGCTTGCAGAAAGTATGGGAAACCATGCAGCGTTAGAAGCCATAGACCGCCGGTAGCGCGTGAAACCGCTGTTTTAAAAGGGTTTTCGCGTAAAATTGCGCCAAATACACACCATAAACTATTGCAGGCAGAACAAGAGGAAATACGCAATGAGCATCAAGTCCGACAAATGGATACGCCGCATGGCGCAGGAAACCGGCATGATCGAGCCTTTCGAGCCGGGCCAGGTGCGCGAGGCCAACGGCCACAAGATCGTGTCTTACGGCACTTCGTCGTACGGCTACGATATCCGCTGCGCCAACGAATTCAAGATTTTCACAAATATCAATTCGACCATCGTCGATCCCAAGAATTTCGACGAGAAATCGTTCGTCGATTTCAGCGGCGATGTCTGCATCATCCCGCCCAATTCGTTTGCGCTGGCGCGCACCATGGAATATTTCCGCATCCCGCGCAGCGTGCTCACCATCTGCCTCGGCAAGTCTACCTACGCGCGTTGCGGCATCATCGTCAACGTGACGCCGTTCGAGCCGGAATGGGAAGGTTATGTCACGCTGGAATTCTCCAACACGACGCCGCTGCCGGCCAAGATCTATGCCGGCGAGGGCTGCGCCCAGGTGCTGTTTTTCGAGAGCGATGAAATCTGCGAAACGTCCTACAAGGACCGCGGCGGCAAGTACCAGGGACAGCACGGCGTGACGCTGCCGAAGACCTGACATGCCGAAGAACAAGCGCCCGGCGCCGCGGAAATCCAGCATTTCCCCCGAAGATAAAGACGAAGCCGTCACCCAGCAGCTGTGCAACCTGGCGATAGACCTGGCAGAGCAGGATGGCGACGAAGCCGATGGCGTTGCCGCCGGCGCCGTCTTGCAGCAGGCCGGCATCGATTTCCACAAGATCATCAAGAAGAGCCTGCAGCAAAAAAAGGATGACATCCTGTATGACGCGATCGAGCGTGCCAAGTACGCCGATCTCGACGCCTGGCGATTCCTGAAAGAGCAGGTCGAAGAAGCCTCGGAGATTTTGCTGGTGCGCCGGGATGAAGGCAAGGTGCTGGAACTGAATGCGTTCGTGGTGCCGTTCTTCGCGCATGCCGCGGGCGGCCTCAAGTGCGAGCAATGCTTCCAGGACCAGGAAGCCTTCGATGCCTTGTCGGCCAGCTTCAAGCAGGCGCAGCTGGAGGGGCCGGACGCCACCGTAGTGCTGGTCAGCCACGCCTACCACCTCGATGAAATCGACAGCATCCGCTACAGCCATCTGTTTGAAATGAACCGCGATGCATTCGGCGCCATGGCCGACAAGAAGCTGGCGGCGACCACCGCCATTGAGCGCAGCATCAGCGGCTGGCCGGAAAACCTGTTCGGGCCGGACGACGAGGCGGTCGAACTGCGTTTCTTGCTGGGCTTTTCGCTCAAGGCAACCGACGACGCGTTTTATGCGGTGCCGGAAGATGAAGCCGGCGCCGATGCATACTTCGGCGCACGCGAAGAGCGCTTCCACAGCTGGACCGGGCAGGTCGCACCCTTGCTCAAGCGCTGCCTGGTGACCGACGGCAGCGAAATCGAGCTGCATTTCCTGTACCAGGACCTGTTCCACGGCGGCAAGGAACGCGGCATTGCCGAGTACTTCACGCTGCAGATGATGTCCGAACTGAACCATGGCCTCGACCAGCATGGCGTTGCGTCTTTCGACGCCAACGCCGTGGTCGGTCCGGCCGATGTGCGCGGTGACATGATGCTGCGGGTGAATTTGTACGGCAAGGACGGCGCCTTGCTGGCTTCCTCGGAGAAGCCGCTGGCCGCCGGCGCCGACCTCCAGGTGGAAGTCGACGATACCTACGATGCGCTGCGTACCATCGGCGTCACGGCGCTGGCGGTGGCGCTGCGATTTGAAGCCGACGGCCAGCCGTCGGAAGTGCAGCCTTACGGGGGCGCCTAGACGGGGTCGCCTAGACCAAGCAGCCTGACGCTGTTGCAGCGTCAGGCGAGATATCCTGGAGAAAATTGAGTGACTGAAGACGACGCAAAAAAAATTGCCACCCATCGGCATTACAAAGGCGGCTTGTACCGCTATATCGGCCTTGCAAGGCACTCGGAAACCGAGGAAGCCATGGTGGTTTATGAACACCTGTGGCCGCATGCGCCGGGGCTGTGGGTGCGGCCTGCCGAGCTGTTCAACGGCCTGCTTGAGAACGGCGCGCGCCGGTTTGCGCCACTGTAAAGCTCGCCGCACGAAAAAAAGCCGGGACCAGGATTCGATTCCTGGCCCCGGCTTTTTATTGCCAGCAGCGCGCCCGCTTATTGCTGAATTTACTGCCGTACGCAGTCCACGAAGTAATCGCGCTTGCCATTTACTTCGCGTTTCACCAGGCCGTGTACGTCGGTTTCAAAGCCCGGGAATTTCTCGTTGAAATCACGCGCAAACTTCAGGTAGTCGACGATGGTCTTGTTGAAGCGCTCGCCCGGGATCAGCAATGGAATGCCCGGCGGATAAGGCGTCAGCAGGATCGAGGTGACGCGGCCTTCGAGCTGGTCGATGGGCACGCGGTCGATTTCACGGTGGGCCATCTTGGAGAAAGCGTCGGATGGCTTCATGGCCGGCTGCATGTCGGACAAGTACATTTCGGTGGTCAGGCGCGCCACATCATATGACTTGTAGGTTTCATGGATCTGCTGGCACAGGTCGCGCAGGCCGAGCCGCTCATAGCGCGCGTTCTTGCCGTGGTTGGCGGCGGCGAACTCAGGCAGGATGCGCCAGATCGGCTGGTTCTTGTCGTAGTCGTCCTTGAACTGCTGCAAGGCGGTCAGCAGCGTGTTCCAGCGGCCCTTGGTGATGCCGATGGTGAACATGATGAAGAACGAATACAGGCCGCACTTCTCGACGATAACGCCGTGCTCGGCCAGGTATTTGGTGACGATCGAGGCCGGGATGCCGCTCTCGCCGAACTTGCCTTCCAGCGACAGGCCCGGCGTGACGATGGTCGCCTTGATCGGGTCGAGCATGTTGAAGTTAGGCGCCAGGTTGCCGAAACCGTGCCAGTCGTCCTCGGCGCGGATGACCCAGTCTTCGCGGCTGCCGATGCCGTCTTCCGAGAAGCTGTTCGGTCCCCACACCTGGAACCACCAGTCCTTGCCCCATTCTTCGTCGATCTTCTTCATGGCGCGGCGGAAATCCAGCGCTTCCAGGATGCTTTCCTCCACCAGCGCAGTGCCGCCGGGCGCTTCCATCATGGCGGCGGCGACGTCGCAGGAAGCGATGATCGAGTACTGCGGCGAAGTCGAAGTGTGCATCAGGTAGGCTTCGTTGAAAGCGTCCTGGTCCAGCTGCACGCTCTCCGATTCGCGCACCAGGATTTGCGAGGCTTGCGACAGGCCGGCCAGCAGCTTGTGGGTCGACTGGGTCGAGAAGATCATCGATTTCTTGGCGCGCGGGCGATCCTTGCCGATGGCGTGCATGTCTTTGTAGAAATCATGGAAGGTGGCGTGCGGCAGCCAGGCTTCGTCGAAGTGCAGGGTGTCGATCTCGCCGTCAAGCATGTTCTTCAGGGTTTCGACGTTGTAGATCACGCCGTCGTAGGTCGATTGCGTGATGGTCAGGATGCGCGGCTTCTTGTTGGCGGCTTCGCGCGCAAACGGATTGGCTTCGATTTTCTTGCGGATGCTTTCCAGCGTGAATTCTTCCAGCGGAATCGGGCCGATGATGCCGAGGTGGTTGCGGGTCGGCATCAGGAATACCGGGATCGCGCCGGTCATGATGATCGAGTGCAGGATCGATTTGTGGCAGTTGCGGTCCACCACCACGATATCGCCCGGAGCCACGGTCGAGTGCCACACCATCTTGTTGCTGGTGCTGGTGCCGTTGGTGACGAAGTAGCAATGGTCGGCGTTGAAGATGCGCGCAGCGTTCCGTTCGGAATCGGCTACCGGGCCGGTATGGTCGAGCAGCTGGCCGAGTTCTTCCACCGCGTTGCAGACGTCGGCGCGCAGCATGTTTTCACCGAAGAATTGATGGAACATCTGGCCGATAGGCGATTTCAGGAAAGCCACGCCGCCCGAGTGCCCTGGGCAATGCCAGGAATAGGAACCGTCCTGGGCGTAATGCACCAGCGCGCGGAAGAAGGGCGGCGACAGGCCGTCCAGGTACGATTTCGCTTCGCGGATGATATGGCGCGCCACGAACTCCGGCGTGTCTTCGAACATATGGATGAAGCCGTGCAGTTCGCGCAGGATATCGTTCGGGATGTGGCGCGAGGTGCGGGTTTCGCCGTACAGGTAGATCGGGATGTCGGCGTTCTTGTGGCGGATTTCTTCGACGAAGGCGCGCAGCGACTTCAGCGCGTGGTCGGTTTCTTCGAACGAACCGGCGCCGAACTCTTCGTCGTCGATCGACAGGATGAAAGCCGACGCCCGCGACTGCTGCTGGGCGAACTGCGACAGGTCGCCGTAACTGGTGACGCCCAGCACCTCCATGCCTTCTGCCTCCATGGCGTCGGCAAGTGCGCGGATGCCGAGGCCGGAAGTGTTTTCGGAACGGAAGTCTTCGTCAATGATGACGATGGGGAAGCGGAATTTCATCAAGGTCTCCAGGAGACGGTGGTTGATAACAAGGCTGCCAATCGAAATGGCGCTTAAAAGTCGTTGTCCCGGCTGGCGCTAAAAAGCACTCCGGGAACTGCTTGGGTATAGAGCACGTGCAGCCTGCTGTTCCAGCACAGCCGCAGATGGCGGCTGCACCAAAATCGTGATCAGTTTCAGCCTCGCGGCCGCTGAAAAAAGAAAGTCGAATTTTCGCAGATATGCACGGATTAGGGGATAAAGATGAGGGAATTCCTGCAGAAAACAACAGTTGTCATTCCATCACCGGGCCGGGTCAGCTGCCGGCCTCGTCGAGGCTGGGCGAACGGCGCTGGTAAACCACAAACGCGTAGTCGAAACCGTTGGCCTCGGAATGGTGGGTTTCGCGCGAGATTTCCTGCCACTGGAGCGGATCGCGCGCCGGGAAAAAGGCGTCGCAGTCGAAGCTATGCTTGATTTCGGTGACGATCAGCCGCTGCGTCAGGTCCTGCGCCGCGGCGTAGATCTCGGCGCCGCCGATGATGAAGGCTTCGGCGGCGCCGACCATGGCGGCAGCCGCGGCCAGCGAAGGCGCGCTTTCGACGCCGTCATGGCGCCAGCCGGGATTGCGCGTGATGACGATATTGCGCCGTTGCGGCAGCGGCCGGCCTATCGATTCAAAGGTCTTGCGGCCCATGATGATGGGATGGCCCGAGGTAGTGCGTTTGAAATGCGCCAGGTCCTCCGGCAAATGCCAGGGCAGGGTGTTGCGGATGCCGATGCCGTTGCGGGCGTCGGTCGCGACGATAATGGTGAGGCGAGGAGTCATGGGCGCTGTGGTGCATGGGCCTGCTTATTTGCGGGCTGGGTAAAAAAGGGTGATATTACTATAAAGTCTTGCAAGGAACTTTGTCCGCTTGTCATTGCTCTTAAATGCCAGGGCCTGTTAACCTGGGGCAGGGATTTTTCTTCATTTTTCACTTGTATGGTGTTATTTTGCTGCCGATTTGGCAATTCTGCCATGGCGCAGTCCTTGCATGGTGGTGACGCAAGGGCCGATACAAAGTGTTGCCAACCAGTTTCTTGATGGACATAAAAAATTATAGAACACTGATAAACTACCGCCTACTCTCGATGCAGCCAGCGCCGGCGCACTCGGGCAGGTCATAACAGCAGTGTCAGATGGGAATCCAATGCATTTAAATTTGTTTCAGCGGGCGCAGCCGCGCATCCCCGCTCTAGCGCGGGCACGCTCAGTTGTCCTGCCGGTTGCCTTGCTGCTGCCATTAATAGGCGGCAATGCTTCCGCCTTCGATTTCAATAATGTTGCCAGGCAGGCAAAGGAACTTGCGGCAAGTTCGTACAGCAAGCCAGAGGGCAACCTGCCGAAAGAAATCAGCAACCTCGAATACGAGCAATACAAGGACATCCGCTTCCTTCCTGAAAAATTTACCTGGCGCAGCCAGAAGCTGCCCTTTGAACTGGCGTTCTTCCACGAAGGATATGCCTTCGACCAGCCGGTCAAGATCAACGAGATCAACGGCCAGAGCGTGAAGGAAATCCGCTTCGACCCCAACGACTTCGACTACGGCAGCAACAAGGTCGATACGCGCAAGCTGCGCTCGCTGGGTTTCGCCGGCTTCCGTGTGCATTACCCGCTCAATACGAATAAATACAAGGATGAGGTTTTGTCGTTCCTCGGCGCCAGCTACTTCCGCGCCTTGGGCAAAGACCAGACTTATGGCCTGTCGGCAAGAGGCCTGGCGATCGATACCGGCCTGAGTTCTGGTGAGGAATTCCCGCGTTTTACCGAGTTCTGGATTGAACGGCCGAAAGCCAGCGACAAGGAGCTGACCATCTATGCCTTGCTCAACTCGCGCCGTGTCACCGGCGCTTATCGTTTTGTGCTGAAGCCGGGTTCGGACACCACGGTCGACGTCAAGGCCCAGCTGTACCTGCGCGAAAATGTCAGCAAGCTAGGGCTGGCGCCGCTGACCAGCATGTACTTGCATGGCGATAACCAGCGTTCGCAAGGCGAGGATTACCGGCCTGAGGTGCACGACTCGGACGGCTTGTCGGTAGCCTCCGGCACCGGCGAATGGATCTGGCGGCCGCTGGTCAATCCGAAGCGGCTCCTGGTGACGTCTTATTCGCTGAGCAACCCGGCCGGATTCGGCCTGATGCAGCGTGACCGCGATTTCGCCAGCTACCAGGACCTCGATGCCAAGTACGAACGGCGTCCCAGCGCCTGGGTCCAGCCCAAGGGCAACTGGGGCAGCGGCAGGGTAGAGCTGGTGCAGATCCCGACGCCGGATGAAACCAATGACAACGTGGTGGCATTCTGGGTGCCGGAAACCGCGCCCAAGGTTGGTCAGCCCTTCAATCTGGAATACACTTTGTCATGGCAGAAGGATGCCGAAAAGCGGCCGCCTTTGTCATGGGTGACGCAGACCCGGCGCGGCTTTGGCTTCCAGAAGAAGAGCGACGACAACAGCCTCGGCCTGGTGGTCGATTTTGAAGGCCCGGTATTCAAGAAACTGTCCGACAAGGTCCAGCCTGAAGGCGTAGTCAGCGCCGACGACAACGGCAAGGTGCTGGAGACCAAGGTGTTCCGCAACGACGTTACCGGCGGCTGGCGCATGATGGTGCGGGTACGCCGCAACGAAGAAAACAAACCGGTCGAACTGCGCGGATTCTTGCGTGGCGGCAGCACAACCTTATCTGAAACCTGGAGTTACATATTACCGCCCAACTAGACCGCAAGCAGTTGCCCGAAGCGGGCCTGCCGGATAATTGTGATCGCTATCTAGAGCGCCTGCCCATGTCGGCGGAGCGGCGCGCGAGTTTGTCCCGGCAGCTGGCGGTGGACGGCGATACGCCAATGGCCGCCTTGCACCGGGCCCTGGCCGGGGAAGCCGGCACCGGCGCCGCGACGCCGCTGGCCGCCGACCTTGCCAACCCTAATCCTGCCTATGGTTCGGTGGCGGCGCGGCTGCAGCTGGCTTTTATGGAAGCGCCGGTTGCCGGGCAAGCCAGGCCGGCCGAGCCGCATCAGATGCCGGACGTTTGCACCGATGGCTCAGGCCGCACCCGCATCGCGATTGCACCGCCCCTGCAGCGTACGCCGATCGTGGCCCATCCGTGGGGAACCTTGAATCCGCTGGTGCGCTGGATCGAAACCGCCAACAAGCAGTTTGACTTGCGGCCGCGCGCCAAACAGCGGCGCCATAAAAAGGCGGCGCGTTCGACCGAGCTGCCGCAGCCGGAACCGCTGCCGGTCGCCGAGGCCGACAGCCAGGACCAGCACAAGAGCAAGTCGCGCGGCAACCTGCGGCGCATCGTGCTGCTGTTGCTGATGCTGGCGCAGACGGCAATGGCGACGTATTTCATGAGCGCGGTGCTGCCGTACCATGGCGACAAGCCGCTGGAACTGGTCACGCTGGGCTTGTTCGCCTTGCTGTTCTGCTGGGTTTCGGCCGGCTTCTGGACTGCGATGGCCGGGTTCCTGGTGCTGATGCGCGGCACCGACCGTTATGTGATCTCGCGCGAAGACGCCGCGCCAGGGCCGATTCCAGCCAGCGCCAGGACCGCGATCGTGATGCCGATCTGTAACGAAGACGTGACCAGGGTCTTTGCCGGCCTGCGCGCAACCTACGAGTCGGTTGCCGCCAGCGGTGAACTGGACCGTTTCGACTTCTTCGTATTGAGCGACAGCGGCGACAGCGATATCTGCAGCGCCGAGCTGGACGCCTGGGCCAGCCTGTGCCGCACCGTTGGCGGCTTCGGCCGCATCTTTTACCGGCACCGGCGCCGCCGCGTAAAGCGCAAGAGCGGCAATATCGACGATTTCTGCCGGCGCTGGGGCGCCAGCTACAGTTACATGATCGTGCTCGATGCCGACAGCGTCATGAGCGGCAGCTGCCTGACCACCCTGGTGCGCCTGATGGAAGCCAATCCCACTGCCGGTATTGTGCAGACCGCGCCGCGCGCGGCCGGCCGCGATACCTTGTATGCGCGCATCCAGCAGTTTTCGACGCGCGTCTACGGCCCCTTGTTTACCGCCGGCCTGCACTACTGGCAGCTGGGCGAGTCGCATTATTGGGGGCACAACGCCATCATCCGCCTGCAGCCGTTCATGGAGCATTGCGCGCTGGCGCCGCTGCCGGGCGAGGGCGCGCTGGCCGGCGAGATCCTGTCGCATGATTTTGTCGAAGCCGCGCTGATGCGGCGCGCCGGCTGGGGCGTGTGGATCGCCTACGACCTGGCCGGCAGCTACGAGGAAATGCCGCCCAACCTGCTCGATGAACTGAAGCGCGACCGCCGCTGGTGCCAGGGCAACCTGATGAACTTCCGCCTGTTCCTGGCGCGCGGCATGCATGCCGTGCACCGCGCAGTGTTCGTGACCGGCGTCATGGCGTATCTGTCGGCGCCGCTGTGGTTCCTGTCGCTGATGCTGTCGACGGTATTGCTGGCGGTGCATACGCTGGTGGCGCCGGAATATTTCGTGACGCCTGGACAGCTGTTCCCGGTGTGGCCGGAATGGCATCCTGACCGCGCCCTGGCCTTGTTCAGCGCAACCGCAACTTTGCTGTTCCTGCCCAAAGTGCTGAGCGTGGTGCTGATCTGGGTCAAGGGCGCGCGCGAGTTCGGCGGCGCCATACGCCTGACGCTCAGCATGATCATGGAACTGCTGTTCTCGATGCTGCTGGCGCCGGTGCGCATGCTGTTCCATACCCGCTTCGTGATCGGCGCTTTCCTGGGCTGGACCATCAGCTGGAAATCGCCGCCGCGCGAGGACGCCGAAACCAGCTGGGGCGAAGCGATGCGCCGCCACGGCGGCCATACGTTGCTGGGCCTGCTGTGGGGCGGCGGCGTGTATTGGCTGGAGCCGGGATTCCTGTGGTGGCTGTTGCCGATCGTCGGTTCGCTGATGCTGTCGATCCCGTTGTCGGTGTTCTCCAGCCGGGTGACGCTCGGCCGCAGCTTCCGCCACGCCCGCCTGTTCGTGATCCCGGAAGAGGTCGACCTGCCGGCTGAACTGGCGGCCACCACCGTGTATAACGACAATGGCAAGGTGCTGGCGAAATTCAACGATGCGGTGATCGACCCGGTCGTGAACGCCCTGGTGTGCGCGGCGGTAAGCGCCCGTCCGGGCGTGCCGGCGGCGACCCGGGCGGGGCGTGCGGCGCTGCTGCAGGCCGCATTGAAAGGCGGCCCCGACGGTTTGTCGCCGCGTCAAAAGAATGCATTGCTGGATGATCCCTTGACCTTGTCCCAGCTGCATTTCGAAGTCTGGAATTCGGAGCAAGCCAACCGGCGCTGGCAGGCCCTGACTGCCGCAGCGCGCTGAGCCAGCTCATCGTTCTAATTCAATAAGGAGCACCATGTTACGACGTGATTTTCTGAAGGCGTCGGCGGCACTCGCTGCCGCCGGTTTTCCTGCAGCTTCGCTGCTGGCCGCGGGCACCGCGCCGGCACAATTGAAATTCCTGGGCCAGCCGCAAGCCTTTGATTACGCCTGGCTCAAGGGCCATGCAAAACAACTCGCCGGCAAAGCCTATGAACCGCCGGTGAACCATATCCCGCCCGAGGTCAAGGCGCTCGACTGGGACCAGTACCAGGCAATCAGCTACCGCGACGGCCATGCCTTGTGGGGCGAAGACCAGCTGCGTTTCCAGGTCAAGTTTTTCCACCTCGGCCTGTTCTTCAAGAGCCCGGTGCAGATCTACGAATTGAAGAACGGCCAGGCGCAAGAGCTGGCTTACGACTCGGCCATGTTCAACTACGGCAAGAGCGGCCTGAAGGCTGATCATATGCCGAAGGATCTCGGCTTTGCCGGCTTCCGCGTGAATTTCCATACCGACCTCGAGCGCGACATCACGGCGTTCCTGGGCGCCAGCTATTTCCGCGCAGTCGGCGCCGAATGGCAGTACGGCTTGTCGGCGCGTGGCCTGGCCATCGATTGCGGCATGGACAAGCCGGAAGAATTCCCGATGTTTACCAGTTTCTGGCTGGAGCGCCCGGCCAAGGATTCCGGCAAGCTGGTGGTCTATGCGCTGCTCGATTCGCCAAGCGTCGCCGGCGCTTACCGCTTCGAAATCCAGCCGTCGGCCACCATGGTGATGGATGTGGATGTCGCGCTGTATCCGCGCAAGACCATCGAACGGATGGGCGTGGCGCCGCTGACCAGCATGTTCCAGTATGGCGAGAACGACCGCCGCATCGGCGCCAGCGACGACTGGCGTCCGGAAATCCATGATTCCGACGGCCTTGCCATGCAGCGCGGCAACGGCGAATGGATCTGGCGTCCGCTGGTCAATCCCGAACACTTGCGCTTCAACGCTTATCAGGATGAAAATCCGCGCGGTTTCGGCCTGCTGCAGCGCGACCGCAATTTCGACCATTACCAGGATGACGGCGTGTTCTACGACCGCCGTCCGAGCCTGTGGGTGGAGCCGAAATCAGGCTGGGGCAAGGGCGCGGTACAATTGGTGGAAATCCCCACCGCCGACGAAACCTTCGACAATATCGTCGCCTTCTGGAATCCGGCCGACAAGCCGCAAGCCGGTCAGGAACGGCTGTTTGCCTACCGCCTGCACTGGGGCAGCAAGATGCCGTTCACGCCGCCGCTGGCGCAAGTCATGGCGACCCGCACCGGCATGGGCGGCGTGGTTGGCCAGAAGCGGGCTTATTACTCGCGCCGTTTCGCGATCGATTTTGCCGGCGGCGACCTGGCTTTGCTGGGCAAGGACGCCAAGGTCAAGCCGATGATCAGCGTTTCGCGCGGCAAGGTCGAGATTACTTCGGCGCGTCCGCTGGACGCGATCCACGGCTATCGCGTGATGTTCGACCTGAAGCCTGTCGACGACAGCGTCGAGCCGATCGATATCCGGGTCTACCTGGCGGCGGACAGCCAGCCGCTGAGCGAGACCTGGCTGTACCAGTGGACTCCGCCGGCGCCGGCCAAGCGCATTTATTAGCAGACTGTTACAACGGTTTCGCGAGTCAAAAGCAGGGCGGCCACTTGTGCCGTCCTGCCTGGCTGCGTTCAGAACCGCCTGCTAAATTTACAATATACTGTTGGGCTTGGGTCAGCTTTTTGCCCTGCCTATTTTTGGAGTATTTCCATGTTTGGTTGGTTCGAAAGACTGTTGTATCCGTATCCGGATACGGTCATGACGCCGCCGCCGCGCGGTTTTTTTGCGTTTGTCTGGGCCTGCACCAAGGGCCTGCGTCCCTACATCATTGCGATGACCTTGCTGACCGCCGTCACCGGCGCGTTCGAAGCTTTGCTGTTTGCCATGATGGGACGCATCGTCGACTGGCTGGGCCATGTGCAGCCGGTGGAACTGTGGAGCCATGAAAGCGGCAACCTGCTGTTGCTGGCGGGGATACTGCTGGCCAGCCCGGTGATCGTCGCCTTGCAAAGCATGTTCAAGCAGCAGGCGCTGGCGGGCAACTTTCCGATGCTGCTGCGCTGGAAATTCCACCGTCTGATGCTGAACCAGAGCATGCACTTTTACCAGGACGAGTTTGCCGGCCGGGTTGCCACCAAGGTCATGCAGACCTCGCTGGCAGTGCGCGACGTCTGCATGATCCTGTGCGACATCCTGGTGTTCGTGATGATCTATTTCGTCACCATGGTGGCGGTGGTCGGCAGTTTCGACGGCTGGATGCTGGTGCCGTTCCTCGGCTGGCTGGCGCTGTATGCCTCGGCGCTGCGTTATTTCGTGCCGCGCCTGAGCAAGGTCGCCAAGGCCCAGGCCGATGCACGTTCGCTGATGACCGGCCGCATTACCGACGCTTACACCAACATCGCTACCGTCAAGCTGTTCTCGCATGCAGGCCGCGAAGCCGGTTATGCGCGCTCGGCGATGCAGGAATTCCTGCAGACGGTGCACGGCCAGATGCGCCTGGTGACCGGCTTTGAAATCGTCAACCACACCTTGAGCATGCTGCTGATCCTGAGCACCGCCGGCGTTGCGCTATGGCTGTGGACCCAGGGCCAGGTCGGCATCGGCGCGGTGGCGGCGGCGACCGCGATGGCCTTGCGCCTGAACGGCATCTCGCACTGGGTGATGTGGGAATTCGCTTCCTTGTTCGAGCAGGTCGGCACGGTGCAGGACGGCATCAACACCTTGTCGCGCCAGCAGGCAGTGGTGGACCAGGCCGGCGCCAAGCCGCTGCAGGTCAGGCAGGGCACGCTCGATTTCGAGCGCGTCGGTTTTGCCTATGGCGGCCAGCGGCCGGTGATCGACCAGTTGTCCCTGCATATCCGCCCCGGCGAAAAGATCGGCCTGGTCGGCCGTTCCGGCGCGGGTAAATCGACTATCGTCAACCTGCTGCTGCGGTTTTACGATGTCGAGCAGGGCCGCATCCTGATCGATGGCCAGGATATCGCGCACGTCACGCAAGACAGCTTGCGGGCGCAGGTCGGCATGGTGACGCAGGATACGTCCCTGCTGCACCGTTCGGTGCGCGACAACCTGTTGTACGGCCGCCCTGACGCCACCGACGCCGACATGCTGGTGGCGGCGCAGCGGGCGGAGGCGCATGACTTCATCCTGACCCTGACCGATCCCAAGGGCCGCACCGGCTATGACGCCCATGTCGGCGAACGCGGCGTCAAGCTGTCCGGCGGCCAGCGCCAGCGGATTGCGATTGCGCGCGTGATGCTGAAAGATGCGCCTATCCTGTTGCTGGATGAAGCCACCAGCGCACTCGATTCGGAAGTCGAAGCGGCAATCCAGGCCAGCCTGTACCGGCTGATGGAAGGCAAGACGGTGGTGGCGATTGCGCACCGTTTATCGACCATCGCCGCCATGGATCGCCTGATTGTGCTCGACAAGGGCCGCATAGTGGAAGAGGGCGACCATCGCAGCTTGCTGGAGCGCGGCGGCCTGTATGCGCGCTTGTGGGCGCACCAGAGCGGCGGTTTCCTCGGCGAGGAAGTGGACGAAGATGTGCTCCCGGGCGAGGCCCAGGCTGCACTGGCTTGAAACAAACTCAAAAAAAAGCGCTGTTCGTTGTTCCTGAAATCCGATTACTCCTGAGTTTGCACCGATGACTGTTGAACCGACCGATAAATCCGCTTTGCCAACCGCGTTCGGCCACTCCGGCCGGCGCTGGCTGACTGCCATCCTGGCGCTCCTGATTGCAGCGGGAGCGGGCTTCCTGGTATGGAAGGCGTTCGGGCAGCGGCCGCCGCCGGCGCCTAAACCTGCGCCGGTGCGGCTGCAGACTGAAACGGTGCAGCGCGGCGATATCGAACAGGCGGTGCTTGCCAGCGGCAAGCTGCAGCTGCATAAATACAGCGACGTCGTGGCCCAGGTGTCGGGCCAGGTCAAGGATGTGCTGGTGTCGGTGGGCGACGAGGTCAAGGCCGGCAAGATGGTGGTCGAGATCACGCCGACCCTGCCGTCGGCGCGGCTGGAAAGCAACCGCGCCCAGCTGGCGCGGCTGCAGGCGGAGCTGGCGGACCAGCGCGCGCAGCTCGATTTCGCCGAGCTGCAGTTCAAGCGCCAGACGCAGCTGAAAGCGGAAAACGCCACGCGCGAAGAATCTTTCGAGTCGAGCCGCATGAGCATGTATTCGGCGGCGGCAAGGGTGGAGGCGATCAATGCCCAGATCCGCCAGACCGAAAGCACCATGAAGGACGATGAAGAAACGCGCAGCCATACGCAGGTAGCGGCGCCGATCAGCGGCACCGTGGTGTCGGTGGCTGCGCGCCCGGGCCAGGCGATAGGCGTCGGCCAGACGATGGTGCCTTTGTTGCGGATCGCCGACCTGGGCCGGCTGACGGTGCAGGCCAGGGTGGCGGAAATCGACGTGCCGCTGCTGCGCAAGGGAATGACCGCCTATTTCAGCACGCCGGGTTATCCGGGCAAGCGCTGGTCGGGCAAGTTGCGGCAAGTGGTGCCGGTGCCGGCCGACAGTTCGGGCGAGCAGGGCAAGCAGACTTTCTACAACGTCTTGTTCGAAGTCGACAATCCACAACAGGAACTGATGAGCGGCATGAGCGCCCAGGTCCGCTTTGTGCTGGCACAAGCCCAAAATGCGGTGCTGCTGCCGGTGGCGCTGCTGGGCAAGCCGGAAGTCGACGGCAGTTATCTGGTGAATGTGGCCGGGGCCGGCCAGCAGGCCAGTCCGCGCAAGATAAAAATCGGCATTCGCAGCGAGCAGATGGCACAGGTATTGTCTGGATTGGAGCCCGGCGAGCAGGTAGTGGTGGCCGGGGCGGCCGCGGTTGCGCCAGTACCGGCGCCGGCGGCAAAAAATGCCGCGGCGCCCGCGGCGGCAGCAGCCTCAGCGCCGAAAGCGCGCTGATGGAGTCGCCGATGAATCGCTTTTTTCTTCGCCGCCGGAGTTATATGGCTGCTTGCGTGAGCGTGCTGCTGCTGTCAGCCTGCGCCAGCCAGGTCGAGATCAGGGAGCCTACGCCCAGCGTGGAGATTCCGCAAAGCTGGGACCTGTCCGCCAACACCGGCGAGCAGGACTGGCCGGACAGCGGCTGGTGGAAGCGCTTCGGCAGCGACGAGCTGAGCCAGCTGGTGGCGCAAGGACAGAGCAGCAACCTGGAAATTGCCGCCGCCATCTCGCGGGTGCGCCAGGCCGAGGCGCAAGCACGGATTGCCGGCGCGCCTTTGCTGCCCAATGCGGATTTTTCAACCAGCATCAACCGGGCGTTGCCGCTCGCCTCCAGCGGCAGCGCCGTGACCTCTACCAGCGGCCTGGTCGAGATCGGCTATGAAGTCGATTTCTGGGGCAAGAACCGGGCCGGGCTGGCCGCCGCGGAAGCGTCTTTGCAAGCCAATCGCTATGACCGGGAAACGGTGGCGCTGACCGTCACCAGCGGCATTGTCTCGACTTACCTGCAAGTGCTGTCGCTGCGCGACCGCATCGAAATCGCCCAGCAAAACGTCGACAATGCGGAGCGGGTGCTGAAACTGGTGTCGGCGCAAAGCCGCGCCGGCTCTGCTTCGCCGCTGGACCTGGCGCGGCAGCGCTCGGCGGTGGCCGGGCAGAAAGCCGTGATTCCCGATCTCAAGCAGCAGGAGCGCGAAGCGCAGACTGCATTGGCGATACTGCTGGGACGGCCGCCCCAGACCTTCACCGTCAACGAGGCGGGACTGGCCAAGATTTTGCTGCCGCAGGTGACTCCCGGCTTACCGTCGGAATTGCTGTCGCGGCGTCCCGACATACGCCACGTCGAGGCTGAATTGGCCGCCGCCAATGCCAACGTCGCCAACGCCCGCGCCGCGCTGTTTCCCAGCATCCGCCTGACCGGTTCGGCCGGCGGCCAGAGCAACGCATTGCTGTCGCTGTTTAACGGCCCCAACATGCTGGCCAACCTCGGCGCCGGACTGGTGGCGCCTATTTTCGACGCCGGCCGCCTGAGCAGCCAGCGCGACCTGGCGATCGCCCAGAAACAGGAGCTGGTGCAGATTTACCGTTCGACGGTGATCGCGGCATTGTCCGAAGTCGATACGGCGCTGGGGCAGATCCGCAGCCTGGATGAACAGCGCAAGTTGAAAGTCACGGAAATGGAGCAGGCGCGCTTTGCTTTCGAATTGTCGGAAATTCGTTATCGCGTCGGCGCCGAAGATTTGATGACGGTGCTGGATACCCAGCGTTCCTTGTCAGAGGTGCAGAACGAACTTGGCCAGATCAAGCTCAAGCGCCTGAAAGCCACGGTATCGCTGTATAAAGCCTTGGGCGGAGGCTGGCAGGACGTACAGGCCAGGCCCGCCGCCGAGCCGACACAGGGCAGCTAGCGCCGCTTATACCGCGACCGGCGCCTTGATGTGCGCTTGCGGGTGATAGTCGAAGATCTCGAAATCCTCGAACCGATAATCGAAAATCGATTCCGGCTTGCGCTTGATCTCCAGGCGCGGCAGCGGCCCCGGGCTGCGCGACAGCTGTTCTTCGACTTGCGCCGCGTGGTTGGAATACAAATGGCAATCGCCGCCGGTCCAGATGAAGTCTCCAACCTCCAGCCCGCACTGCTGGGCCATCATGTGGGTCAGCAAGGCGTAGGAGGCGATGTTGAAGGGGACGCCCAGGAAGATGTCGGCGCTGCGCTGGTACAGCTGGCAGGACAGCTTGCCGTCGGCCACGTAGAACTGGAAGAAGGCGTGGCAGGGCGGCAGTTTCATCTGCGGGATATCGGCGACGTTCCAGGCTGAAACGATCAGCCGGCGCGAATCCGGGTTGTGCTTGATCTGCTCCACAACCTGCTTGATCTGGTCGATGTGCGCGCCGCCCGGCGCCGGCCATGAACGCCACTGAAAGCCGTAGATCGGCCCCAGGTTGCCGTCGCTGTCGGCCCATTCATCCCAAATTTTTACGTCGTTGTCTTTTAGGTACTTGATGTTGGTGGAGCCCGCCAGGAACCAGATCAGTTCATGGATGATCGAGCGCAGGTGCAGTTTCTTGGTGGTCAGCAAGGGAAAGCCGTCTTGCAGGTTGAAACGCATCTGGTAGCCGAACACGGAGCGGGTGCCGGTGCCGGTGCGGTCGGTTTTGACTGTGCCATGTTGTTGCACATGACGCATGAGATCTAGGTATTGGCGCATTTTTTTGTGATAACGGAAACGGATCGTGAGATTGTAACGCATTGCCGCGGCCGGATCGCCGGCGCCGCCGATCCGGTATTGTCATAGCAATATCAGCATTGGCGTTTTGCTGCGGCCGTTTATCTTTGTTGTACACGCAGAAGATAAATGATTGATAATCAAAAGCGCATGCGGGTGGTTTTTACCAGTCGCCGCATCCGGGCGACGGTTACAAATTAATGATTTTAGCTATGAACTTTTTGCAGAGGGTCTTCTCGAACGCTGTAGACCTATGTCATATATGGTCATTTCATTGTTATCGAAGCGCTGACCCGTTAGTGCAAGCAATACCTTCCAGGAGACCCCATGCTTAAATCAGAGAATTCGTTTTTCGGCGGCAAGCGAGAAACACCGACACCAAACTCCCCGTTCAGCGCCAGCAGCAACCTGACTTCCGGTAGCACCTCCATTCCAAAGGCGAATAATCCTGTGAGCACTCAAGCCAGCCATTCCGCATCCAGCACCAACGAAGTTGGCAGCAAGCTGATCGTCGGCCCGAACATCAAGCTCAAGGGCGTCGAAATCACCGATTGCGACACCTTGGTGGTCGAGGGCCGGGTTGAGGCGACGATGAATTCGCGCGTGATCCATATCGCTGAAAAAGGCGCCTTCAAGGGTTCGGCTGAAATCGACCTGGCCGAAATCTACGGTGAATTCGACGGCGACCTGACTGTCCGTGAAAAGCTGGTGATTTATTCGACCGGCAAGGTTTCCGGCAAAATCCGCTATGGCAAGGTTGTCATCGAAGAAGGCGGCCAGCTGACCGGTGAAGTGCAAGTCGGCACCTCGGCGGCATCCAGCGCCGCCAAGCCGGCTGCAGTTACTGCTGTAGCATAAGAGGCTGCCCCCGGCCGGGCGGCGTCCTGCCGACAAGGCCCGCGGCCTGTCTGGCCTGCGTTGTCTGTCTGCGGCAAAAACCAGAGTGGCGTCAAGCCACCCTGGTTTTTTGTCATGTACATGCAGGCATGCGACAATAGCGGCTTTGGCTCAACGCTAAAGCGCTTTCCGCCTCACACAAAACCATGAGCTATCCAGAATACATCCTTACCTTGTCCTGCCTCGACCAGCGCGGGATCGTCCACCGCGTCTCCGGCTTCCTGGCGGACCACGGCTGCAACATCATCGATTCGGCCCAGTTCGGCGACGCCCAGTCCCAGCTGTTTTTCATGCGCGTGCATTTTTCGTCGGAAGATGCGGCGGTTGCCGAAGAGCGCCTGAGGGCGGAATTTTCCGCGCTGGCCGACACCATGCAGATGCAATGGCAGCTGCATGATGCGTGCAAGAAGCCGCGCCTGATGCTGATGGTGTCGAAAATCGGCCATTGCCTGAACGACTTGCTGTTCCGTTACAAGAGCGGCCTGCTGCCGGTGGAAATTTCGGCCATCGTATCGAACCATACCGATTTCTACCAGCTGGCCGCCAGCTACAACATTCCGTTCCACCATCTGCCCCTGGCCGCAGGCGCTTCCAAGGAAGCCAAGCAGGCGCAGGAAGCCAAGGTGCTGGACATCGTCGAGGCCAACAACATCGACCTGGTGGTGCTGGCGCGCTACATGCAGATACTGTCGCCGGCCATGTGCACCGCGCTGGCCGGGCGCGCCATCAATATCCACCATTCCTTCCTGCCCAGTTTCAAGGGCGCCAAACCTTATTACCAGGCGCATGAGCGCGGCGTCAAGCTGATCGGCGCCACCGCGCATTTCGTCACCGGCGACCTGGACGAGGGGCCGATCATTGAACAGGACGTGGCGCGCGTCGATCACGCGATGGAGCCGGATACCCTGACGGCAATCGGACGCGACGTCGAGTGCGTAGTGCTGGCGCGGGCGGTGAAATGGTTTGTCGAACACAGGATCTTGCTCAACGGGCATAAGACGGTGGTGTTCAAGTAAGAATAAAAAAATGGCCTCGATGTGAATCGAGGCCATTTTTTCATTGCGTCGCGGGATGCCGCGGCGGCTTTCAGCGCAAAGCGTCCACCAGCTTTTCCAGCTTGACCGCATCGGCGCTGAACTGGCGTATTCCTTCCGACAGCTTTTCAGTAGCCATCGCATCGTTGTTCAGCATGGTGCGGAACGTAGTCTCGTCCAGGTCGATTTTCTTCAGGTCGCTCAGCTTCGCCTCTTCAGGGTTGAGCTTGCGGCTGACCGGGGCGTCGCTCTCGGCCAGTTTCTGCAGCAGGTCGGGGCTGATGGTGAGCAGGTCGCAACCGGCCAGTTCGACGATTTGCGAAGTGTTGCGGAAGCTGGCGCCCATGACTTCGGTGGCGTAGCCGAATTTGCGGAAGTAGTTGTAGACCTGCTTGACCGACTGCACGCCGGGATCGTCGGCGCCGCTGTAGTCCTGGCCGCTGGATTTCTTGTACCAGTCGTAGATGCGGCCGACAAACGGCGAAATCAGCTGCACCTTGGCTTCGGCGCAGGCAATCGCCTGCGGCAGCGAAAACAGCAAGGTCAGGTTGCAATGGATGCCGGCCTTCTGCAGCACCTCGGCCGCCCGTATGCCTTCCCAGGTAGAGGCGATCTTGATCAGCACGCGTTCGCGGTCTATCCCGGCGGCTTCATACAGCTTGATCAGGGCGTGCCCTTTATCGATGCTGCCTTGGGTATCGAACGACAGGCGGGCATCGGTTTCGGTGGAGACCCGGCCCGGGATGATTTTCAGGATTTCCTTACCGAAGGTGATCAGCAGGTGGTCGATGATGTCGGCAGTCGACAGCTGCGCGTGTTCCTTGACCGTCTGGCTCAGCAGCGGCTGGTACTCCGGCTTCTGCACCGCTTTCAGGATCAGCGATGGATTGGTGGTGGCGTCGCGCGGCGCAAACGCCTTGATCGACTGGAAGTCGCCGGTGTCGGCAACAATGGTGGTGAATTGCTTGAGTTGTTCGAGTTGGTTCATGGCAGCGTAGAAGGGCAGGGACGGTTAGTCGGAAATACTGCGCGGGAGTACTGCGGAAATACCACCCTGTCATTCTACGCAATTTACAGCGGTTTGCCACGCATGGACAGATCAGCAATATCCTGCGTGGCGGTAGCAATGCATTCAGCTGATGCGTTCTTCAGTCTGGGCATCGAACAGGACTGCTTTCGAGAGGTCGAACGCCAGTTGCATCTGGTCCTTGGGTTTGGCTGCAGCGCGCGGGTGGGTCCGGCAGGTGACGCGGGCGTTATTGAAGGTGGTGAACACCAGCGTGTCGGGGCCGGTAGGTTCGGTCAGCTCGACGGTGCAGCCGACTTCGGTCGGATGGTAGCTGCCATTGCTGTCGCTGACTTCCGAACCGCGTGCGCTCTGGGCGTCGGTAACGTGCTCCGGACGGATGCCAAGGATGATTTCGCGGCCGATCCAGGATGCGATCTGCGGATCCTGCGCTTGCACCGGCGCCAGCGGCAGCAGGGTTTTTTGTCCCGCGTGTTCGAGTTCGAACGCCGGGCCGTGGCCGTTGGCGACCAGGTTGCCGCGCATGAAATTCATCGACGGCGATCCGATGAAACCGGCCACGAACAGGTTGCTTGGATTGTCGTAGATTTCCTGCGGGCTGCCAAACTGCTGCACCACGCCGTCTTTCATCACGGCGATACGGTCGCCCAGCGTCATCGCTTCAATCTGGTCATGCGTGACGTACACGATGGTGCTGCCCAGGCGCTGATGCATCAGCTTGATTTCCGCGCGCATCTCGACCCGCAGCTTGGCGTCCAGGTTGGACAGCGGTTCGTCGAACAGGAACAGCGACGGATCGCGCGCAATGGCGCGGCCCATGGCGACGCGCTGCCGCTGCCCGCCCGACAGCAGGGCCGGCTTGCGGTCCAGCAGGTGGGTGATCTGCAGCGTGGTGGCGACGCGGTCGACGATCTGTTTCTGTTCTGCTTTCGGCACCTTGCGAATGCCCAGGCCGAACGAAATGTTCTCGCGCACCGTCATGGTCGGATACAAGGCGTAGGACTGGAACACCATGGCGATGTCGCGCTCCTTGGGCGCTACATCGTTGACGCAGCGGTCGCCGATCATGATCTGTCCTTCGGACACCGTTTCCAGCCCGGCAATCATGTTCAGCAGCGTCGACTTGCCGCAGCCTGAACCGCCGACCAGGATCAGGAACTGGCCGTCTTCGATTTCCAGGTCGATGCCCTTGAGGACTTCATTGCCGTTCGGGTAGACCTTGCGCACATTGCGAATTGATAAGCTTGCCATCTTTAAATCATTCCTTAAATAATTTTACTTATTTGTTATGGGGCAGAGCTGCCTGCCTTTAGCCCTTGACCGCTCCGGCAGTGAGGCCGCGCACAAAATATTTACCCGCCAGCAGATACACCACCAGCGTCGGCAAGGCAGCAATGATGGCCGCCGCCATGTTGACGTTGTATTCGGTCACGCCGGTGGACGTATTCACCAGGTTGTTCAGGGCGACCGTGACCGGCTTGGCGTCGGAGCCGCCGAACACCACGCCGAACAGGAAGTCGTTCCAGATTTGCGTGAATTGCCAGATGAAGCAGACCATGAAAATCGGCAGCGACAGCGGGAAGATGATTTTCCAGTAAGTCATGAAGAAACCTGCGCCGTCGATACGGGCCGCCTTGACCAGTTCTTCCGGCACTGTCACGTAGTAGTTGCGGAAGAACAGCGTGGTGAACGCGATGCCGTAGACGATATGTACAAACACCAGGCCGGGCGTGGTGTTGGCCAGGTCGACCGTGCCCAGCAGGCGCGCCATCGGCAGGATCACGACCTGGAACGGAATGAAGCAGCCCACCATCAAGGCGGTGAACAGGATTTCCGAACCGCGGAAACGCCAGTGCGCCAGCACGTAGCCGTTGAGCGAGCCGACGAAGGTCGAAATCAGGACCGCCGGCACCGCCATCCTGATCGAGTTCATGAAGAACGGCTCCAGGCCGTTGCAGTCGACGCCGGTGCAGGCGGTGCTCCAGGCTTTGCTCCAGGCCGCGCCGGTAGGAGACATGGGCAAGGACAGCAGGTTGCCCGAGCGGATCTCATCCAGCGTCTTGACCGAGGTGCTCAGCATGACGTACAGCGGAGCCAGGTAGTACAGCGCGCACAGGACCAGCAGCGCATAAATGACGATGCGGCCGACGCTGAGCTTGCTGTTTTCGTTATAGATGGTGTTGCTGGTGCTGTCAGCGGCCATTGCGCGCTCCTTTGGTTTCCAGGTACATCATGGGCACCAGCACTGCCAGTACGGTGGCCAGCATCATCATCGCCGATGCCGCACCCAAGCCAAGTTGACCGCGTGAGAAAGAAAACTGATACATGAAAATTGCCGGCAGGTCGGAGGAAGTCCCCGGTCCGCCTGCGGTCAGCGCCATCACCAGGTCGAAGCTCTTGATCGCGATATGCGCCAGCACCAGCAATACGCTGAAGAACACCGGGCGCAGGGCCGGGATCACGATGCGGCGATAGATGGTCGGCAGGCTGGCGCCGTCGACCATGGCAGCCTTGATGATGCTGTCGTCGATGCCGCGCAGGCCGGCCAGGAACAGGGCCATCACGAATCCCGAGGATTGCCAGACGCCGGCGATCACCACGGTATAGATGGAGAAATCGGAATTCACCAGCCAGTCGAAATGGAAGTTGGCGAAGCCCCAGTCGTGCATCATTTTTTCCAGGCCCAGGCCTGGATTGAGGATCCATTTCCAGGCGGCGCCGGTGACGATGAAGGACAGCGCCATCGGATACAGGTAGATTGCGCGCAAAGCGCCTTCAGCGCGGATCTTCTGGTCCAGCAGGATCGCCATGATGAGGCCGATCGCCAGGCAGAACAGGATGAACAGGCCGCCGAAAATGCCCAGGTTGGCGGCAGCTACCCACCAGCGGTCCAGGCCGAACAGCGTGACATATTGATTGAAGCCGGAAATCTCGTAATTCGGCATCATGCGTGAATTGGTCAGCGACAGCCAGGCGGTGACGCCGATGAAGCCGTATACGAAGACCAGCGACAGGATGATGGTGGGCGACAATACCAGGCGTGGCAGCCAGGCATCGGCGATTGCCGCAATGCGCCCTTGCTGCTTGGGCGTGTGGCTTGGACTCCCGGCAGCCGCAGCTGTGTAGGGGAGGGTGTGATCGGACATGCAAGTCTCCTGAAGCAGGATCAGAGCCGGCGCCGGCGGTGTTCTGTTGGACACCGCCGGACACGGCGGGGGCCGAATCGATGTTACTCGCTTCGGCCCCGGTTCTCATTTACTCTAAAAAAACACTAGGCAAACAGCAAAAATACTCATTTACTAGTAATTTATTGTGTCTTTGCTGCTTTTGCCAGCGCCTGTGCCGCAGCCTGCGAAGTCATGTTCGAATGCATGAACTTGGAAACGACGTCGAACATCGCGCCCTGTACCGCGGAGCTGACAGCCATGCCGTGCGCCATGCTTGGTTCCAGCGTGCCGGCTTTGCTGGAAGCGGCCATGTCGTCCATCGATTCGATGGCGCAGCTGTCGAACTTGGTGCGCGGGATGTCAGGGCGGACCGGGATCGAACCCTTGTTCAGGTTGAACACTTCCTGGAACTCAGGGCTCATGATGGCGGTGGCCAGGGTCAGCTGAGCCTTTTGCGAATCAGGATTCTTGACCTTGAACATGGCGATCGAGTCGATGTTGTAGGTGTACGACTTGGCAGTGCCAGGAGCTGGTGCGCACAGGAAGTCCTTGCCTGGCTGCTTGCCGGCAGCGGTGAACTCGCCCTTGGCCCAGTCGCCCATGAACTGCATGCCGGCCTTGCCGTTGATGACCATTGCAGTCGCCAGGTTCCAGTCGCGGCCTGGAGCGTCCTTGTCGATATAACCCTTGATCTTGCCCAGCGTATCGAAGGTCTTGATCATGGTCGGGCCGGTCAGGGTGGCCGGATCGAGCTTGACCAGCGCCTTGTTGTAGAAGTCGGCGCCGCCTACGCCCAGCGCAACGGTTTCAAACACGGTCGCATCTTGCCAAGGCTGGCCGCCTTGGGCGACGGCGATGAAGCCGGCTTTCTGGATCTTGTCTGCAGCGTCGAAGAATTCAGGCCAGGTAGTGGGCACTTTGGCGCCGGCTTTTTTCAAGACTTCCGGATTGATCCAGAGCCAGTTGACGCGATGCACGTTGACCGGAGCCGCCACGTAATGACCTTGGTATTTCATGGTGTTGGAGACCACCTTGGGCAGCAGCGAATCCCATTTGCCCGCGGTAGCCGCGGCATCGATGTTCGCCAGCACGCCTTCCTGGCCCCATTCCTGGATCGATGGTCCCTTGATCTGCGCCGCTGTCGGAGGGCTGCCTGCGATCACGCGGGCTTTCAGCGCGGTCGTGGCGTTTTCGCCTGCGCCGCCGGCAACCGCAAAGTCCTTCCAGGTGACGCCCTTGGCTTCCATGATCTTTTTCAACTCAGCGACTGATTTGGCTTCGCCGCCCGATGTCCAGTAATGCAGCACTTCGACCTCAGCCGCGTGAACCGCGGCGGCGCTGGACAGCAGTGCAGTAGTTGCGAATACCGATTTTATTATTTGATTCAGTTTCATTCTTGTCTCCTGTGTTGAGAATTAATCTGCGATGAATACTTTGCTACCTGATGATAATCCTTGCAAAAGCTTGCCGGCACCCTATTGTGGCTGCCGCCAGGCCTGACACTGCTTTGTTGCTCCCACTTCAAACCTGCATGTACGCAACGGCCGGGAAATGCCGCAAGGCTACGTTCTTTTACCAGTTCGAACCCTGCGAAATTATCCGCCCATGTGTATCATGTGAAAAACTAGTAAAACTACATGCGATCTTGAGTTTCCCTGTAAATATGAAGGATTTACTCCTTACGCCGCTTGTAATTGTAGTAATGCTACATTAATATTGCAATATAAGTTTTTTATTTATTACAAAAATTTTGATGCAGCCAACTATTCCTTTTACTTTTACGCTGTTCGGAGCGACCGGCGACTTATCGATGCGGAAGATACTTCCGGCGTTGTTTGTTGCCCATCGGGAAGGGAAGCTGCACCAGGATGGTCGCATTATTTGCGTCGCCAAGCAGGATTTCAGCCAGGAAGACTACCTGGCGTGGGTCAGCAAGAGCGCCATCCCCTATGTAAAGAGCGGCGTGGCGGGAGCCGAGGACGATGCGCATTGGCAGAGCTTCCTGGCGCGCATCACTTACCTGCCGCTGGACCTGACGGACCGCGCCGGGTATCGGGCGCTGGCAGAGGCGCTGGCTGCCAGCAAGGCGGTGTCGGTGTTTTACCTGGCGACGTCGCCCTCGCTGTTCGAGCCGATCTGCGCCAACCTGGCTGCCAGCGAGATCGACCTGTCGCAGGCGCGGCTGGTGCTGGAAAAGCCGCTGGGACACGATTTGCTGTCGTCGCGCGCGATCAACGATGCGGTAGCGCGGGTCTTCGCCGAAGAGCAGATTTATCGCATCGACCATTATTTAGGCAAGGAAGCGGTGCAAAACCTGCTGGCCCTGCGTTTCGCCAATTCCTTGTTTGAACCGCTGTGGCGGCGCGAATCGGTGGCGCATGTGCAGCTGACGATCGCTGAACAGCTGGGTGTAGAAGGGCGCGGCGAGTTCTACGACGCCACCGGCGCCATGCGCGACATGGTGCAAAACCATCTGCTGCAGCTGCTCTGCATGGTGGCGATGGAGCCGCCGACCTCGCTGGATGCGGATGCGGTGCGCGATGAGAAGTTGCGCGTATTGCGCGCCCTCAAGCCGTTTTCGGCGGAAGACATGGAACTCAAGGCGGTGCGCGGCCAGTACGTAGCGGGCGCGGTCGACGACAAATCGGTGGCGGCATACCGGCAAGAGCCAGGGGTAGGGGCGGAGTCGCAGACCGAAACATTCGTTGCCTTGCATGCCGAGATCAATAACTGGCGCTGGGCCGGCGTGCCGTTTTTCCTGCGCACCGGCAAGCGCCTGGCGCAGCGCACGGCGGAAATCGTGATCACTTTCCGGCCTATCCCGCACGCCATCTTGCCGATGCCGGGCGGCCTGGCCGGCGGCAGCAGCAATCGCCTGGTGATCCGCTTGCAGCCGGATGAGTCGATCCAGCTGCATTGCCTGGCAAAGCAGCCTGGCGATGGAATGACAGTAGAGCCGGTGGCGCTCGACCTGGCTTTCGACCAGGCGTTCAAGCAACGCCGGGCCGAAGCCTATGAGCGTTTGCTGCTTGACGCAATCCGTGGAAATTTGTCCCTGTTCGTGCGGCGCGACGAACAGGAAGCAGCCTGGCGCTGGGTGGGGCCGCTGCTGCGTCATTGGCAAAGCAGCTCGGCCCCGCCCAAACCGTATATGGCAGGCAGCTGGGGGCCGACCGCATCGTTCGCGATGATGGCGCGGGCCGGCGCCCAGTGGCCGGAAGATCGTTGAGTCCCTGACCGAAAAATTTGCGAAGCGTGGCATGGCGAAGCAATCGCCGCCGCCCATCCTACTAACAGTATTTAAGTGAAAGTTTTACACCATGTCTTCATCCACGATCATGAGCGCTAGCGAGAATCCGGCAACTAGCTATCTGGATGGTCCGCGCCTGCTGGCAGACGTCGGCGGCACCAATGCGCGCTTCGGCCTGGAGCGGGCGCCGGGCCAGATCGACTCGATACAGACCTTGCGTTGCGCCGACTATGCCGAATTCGCCCTGGCGGTCGAGGCATACTTGTCGGCCAGCCAGCATCCGCAGGTGCGGCATGCGGCGATTGCGATCGCCAACCCGGTGCAGGGCGACGATATCAAGATGACCAACCACGATTGGGAATTTTCGATAGAAACCACGCGCCGCCGCCTGAACCTGGATACGCTGCTGGTGGTCAATGATTTCACCGCGCTGTCGATGTCCTTGCCGCACCTGGAGCAATCGCATTGCATCCAGGTCGGCGCCGGCAGAGCCCTGAGCGGCGGCGTGGTCGGCCTGGTCGGCGCCGGCACCGGGCTTGGCGTGGGCGGGCTGATTCCCACCGAAGGCCGCTGGATCGCGCTGGGCAGCGAAGGCGGCCACGTCACCTTTGCGCCTGGCGATGCGCGCGAGGCGGCGGTGCTGGCTTACTGCTGGCGCACTTATTCTCACGTTTCCGCCGAGCGCCTGGTTTCCGGCCCCGGCATTGAAATGATTTACCAGGCGCTGGCCGACCTGCAAGGTATTGCCAAACCTGAGCCTTTGCAGACTGCGCAGATTGTCGAACGGGCGTTGCAAGGCCAGGACGGCTTGTGCATGGAAGTGGTCGAATGTTTTTGCGCGATGCTGGGAACGGTGGCCGGCGACGTCGCGGTGACCTTGGGCACCCTGGGCGGCTTGTACATCGGCGGCGGCGTGGTGCCGCGCCTGGGCGAGTATTTCGCGCGTTCGCCGTTCCGCGCACGTTTCGAGAGCAAAGGGCGTTTCAGCAATTACCTGGCAAAGATCCCGACCTTTGTCATCACCGCGCCGTACCCGGCTTTTGTCGGGGTCGCGGCGATCCTTTCCGAGCACCTGGGCGGCGGCAATGCCGTGCCTATCCTGGAAAAGATCCGCAAGGCGCGCGACCAGTTTTCACCGGCCGAACAGAAGGTCGCCAGCCTGATCCTGGCGCATCCGCGCGCCGTGATGAGCGAGCCGATTTCAGAAATCGCCAGGCGCGCCGATGTCAGCCAGCCGACCGTGATCCGTTTTTGCCGCACCATGGGTTGCCAGGGGCTGGCCGATTTCAAGCTGAAGCTGGCTTCCGGCGTCACCGGCACGGTGCCGGTCGCGCATAGCCAGGTCCACGTCGGCGATTCCTCGCTGGATGTCGGCGTCAAGGTAGTCGACAACACCATTTCGGCGATGATGGAAGTGCGCGACAACCTCAACGCCGATACCTTGTCGCGCGTGATTGAAGTATTGAGCCAGGCCAGCCGCATCGAGTTCTACGGCTTCGGCAGCTGTGGCCTGGTGGCCGAGGATGCGCAGCAAAAATTCTTCCGCCTGGGCATTCCATCCTCGGCATATACCGATCCGCAGCTGCAGGAAGTTTCCGCCGCCATGCTGAAAAGCAGCGATGTGGTGGTGGTGATTTCGAATTCAGGACGTTTGCGCCACCTGGCGCCGGCGGTCGAGGTCGCGGTGCATTCCGGCGCTACCATCATTGCGCTGGCGCCGAGCAATTCGCAGCTGGCCAAGCGCGCACATTACACGCTGGCGGTCGAACACGATGAAAGCAGCATGATGCACATCCCGATGGTGTCGCGGATCCTGCTGCTGCTGTTGATCGATGTGCTGGCGGTGGGCGTGTCGCTCAACCGTTCCAGTCCGTTTGCCGAACTGCAGCGCCAGGCCAAGCGCGGCATCCTGACCCATATCGCTTCACTGGGCGAATCGGACAGCGACAAGATCACCGCCGAGCGCGACGGCAAGCCGGTGCAATCGGCGCGCAGCGACCAAGAGGTGACCTTGTCGCCGAATGTCATTTCCCATATCAAGTAATCATCTGTAGCCTGTAGCCGCTTATTTTCTTGTTCCAGGAAAGTAAGCGGCGTCTTCCGGCGGTTCCGCCACTTCCCATACACTTTCGTCGCTTTGCATTCGTGCAAACCGTTCACCCATAAAAAATGCCCATTCGCACGCGAATGGGCAAAGTCTGGGAGTTACCCAGGGACGTCTCTCACTAATTGCCACTCACGCGGCAAGCACAACAGTAGTGCTGGCAGGCTCAGCCGAGGCGCCGAGCTCAAGCGGCGCACCGGCTGTTGCCTGCTGTCTTAGAACGAGTGGCTGATACCAGTGTAGAACGTGTTCTGGTTCTGTCCAGTCAAGCCAGTGCTGTCGCCGGTTTGAACTTGGAAATCGGTGTTCGAACCATTGCGGATAGTACCGACGCTCGCGTACAGCAGAGTGCGTTTGGACAGGTTGTAGTTGGCGCCCACCATGAACAGGTTTGCGCTGCCTACGTCGTGGTTAAGCTTGACGTGATAAGCCGCGCCGATCAGCGTCAGAGCCGGAGTCGCCTGGAAGTTGGCGCCGAGCCAGAACTGGTTGGCTTTGTTAGCTGCGCCAATGCCGCTGGTTGTCAGAGGCTGGGCCGGAGCCGACAGGTTTTGCCAGCCGGCATACAGTTTTGTAGCGCCGAACGTAACGTTGCCGCCGACAGTGATTTCCTTGGAGCGGGAGAACAAGCTGTCGTAAGTGCCGTTTTCGTCATGTGCCGTATCGTACATCGCCAGCAATTCATAGGTAGGCTGTACGAAACCGACTGCGATACCGGTGCTGTTACCGATTCCTGAACCAGTTGGTCCGCGTGTAGTCGATCCTGCAGCTTCGCCCGCACCGTACATGAGGTGCACGTAGAGGCCGCCCATGTCTGGTGTGACGTATTGGATCTGGTTGCTGGTTTGTGGCCAGTTACGACCTTTGAACAAGGTCGACGTACTCATGTTCTGCTGGCCGGTAGGATCGATGCTCCATACCCGGTCGCTTGGCAGCGCCAGGTCGCGGCCGATTTTCACGGTACCGAAGCCACCGTTCAAACCAACGGTCGAACGACGATTAAACAGGCCGGTGCCGTTGAAACGGCCGGTGTCGGCTTGGAAGCCGCTTTCTAACGTGAACAGCGCTTTCAGGCCACCGCCCAGATCTTCAACACCCTTGAAGCCGATCATGCTGGTGCCCCACTCATTGCCGCCGATGCCCCATTGGCCGCCGCGGATGGTGTTGCCGTTTGCGTCTTTGCCTACTTGATTGCTTTGGTAGTTGATGCCTGCGTCAACGCGACCGTAGATGGTCACGCTGGTTTGCGCTTGGGCCGAGCCGACAAGGGCGCAAGCCAGGGCTGCTGCAACCGCGAGTGGCTTGGCCAACGGCATGGCTTTCAGAACAGATTTTCTCATTTCATCTCCTAAGTAAAAATGTGGCGTTGACCACTGCTTTCCGAGTCTTGTGTAGCTCGAAATTCTTGAACCGGACCTTCGTTCTTGCTTCTTGTAATGCCGATTTCTTTGTTGTTAAGAATGGTAAACCTGTTTATGAAATTTTTGTTTTATTTGTGTAGTTTTACTATATTTGTGTTGCTAATTTACAGCACCGGCAAATTTTTCATGCGTCGAATGCATAGTTGTGGCAACGGAAAGGTCTATTAAAAAATGCCCTTGTTTGGTGATTTTTTTATTTGTTTTCTTGTGGAAATTTTTTTATCTGTATTTTTACTACAAGTAATTTAGATACATTTATCTTGCAGTGCGGGATGGCGGGCCAACACCTTATATTTTTTCCAGCAAGGCCCGAACCTGCCCCAGTTGCGGCGGTTTGGCCCCGGCATTCAGGCAGGCGGCTGAACCGCAGGCAATCGAAAAACGCAGGTGTTGCAGCCAGTCGGGTGCTGTATTTTGGCTGTCCGATGCTGCAGGTGCAGCAGCTTCCTGTATCAGCGAATAGATCAGGCCGGCAATGCCGGCGTCGCCCGCACCCACCGTATCGACCACGGTGATCGGCGGCGGCGCTACCTGCCAGTACTGGTCGCCGGCATGGATCGCGGCGCCCTTGGAGCCCAAGGTCAGAAGCACGGTTGCGTCCGGATTGAAGCCGCGCAGCGTCGCCAGGGCGGCTTCGGTGTCGTTTGTGCGGAACAGGCCGGCCAGGTCTTCGTCCGAAACCTTGATGACATCGGCCAGTTGCGCCATCTTTTTCAGCACCGCGTCGTAACGCTGGCCCATTACACTGCGGAAATTCGGGTCGTAGCTTATTTTCACGCCGCGGCTGTGCAGGTCCTCCGCCAGTTCGATCAGGCGCTCCGCCAGCGGTGAACGGGTCAGGCTGATGCCGCCGAAGTGCACCCATTGTGCCGCCTGCTGCCAGCCGCTCGGCAGCACTCCCGGGTCGAACGACAGGTCGGCGCTGTTGTCACCGATGAAATTGTATTGCGGCGGCGAGGTTTCATAGACCACCGCCAGCAACGGCGAACGCGCGGCGCGCTGCAGGAAGCGCAGGTCGAGGCCGGCTTCCTGGCTGGCAGCGTACAGTTCGTCGCCGAACCAGTCCTGGCTGATGGCGCCGGCAAACGCCGATGAAACGCCCAGGCTGGCGGCGGCGCGGGCCACGTTCCAGGTCGAGCCGCCGGTCTTGCTCAGCCACTGGTCGGCGCCGACCCGTATCAGGTCGGTGAGTGCTTCGCCGGCGCTGATGAATTGAGGAAAAGTGAGAACGGGTTTGTCAGACATGACAGCATCCATGCAATGTTTAAAGGAATTGATTCAAGTGCTTATTCAACTGAGTGCTTATTCAACTTATTCAAGCGGACTGCCGACCGCCGCCAGTGCTTCCAGGTACGCGCCCATCGGATGATAGAAATCGGTTTTGCCGTGCGGCGGTTTTTCCGGGCCATAGCGCCGGTTGTCCTGCCGCAGGATGCGGTACCAGCCGCCGCGTTCCTGGTCTATCAGGTGCGCGCTGCTGTAATCCCACAATTTGCCGTAGCTGACCCAGTAAGCCTGGTCGCCGCTACGCGCGGCCAGCAGCGCCGCGGTGGCCAGCGATTCGGCTTGTACCCAGAAATACTTGTCGCCGTCGCAGACGCTGCCATCCGGCGCCAGTCCATACACCATGCCCCCGGATGCCTGGTCCCAGGCGGCCGGCATGGTGACATCGAACAGCTGCCGCGCGCGCGGCAGCAGCCAGCCGGCGTCGCCTTGCAAATGCGGACGATGGCGCTCCAGCAGCAACAGCAGCTTGGACCACTCGGTCATGTGGCCGGGCTGGAAGCCCCACGGGCGGAACATGTTGCTGCTGTCGTGGCGGTTGTATTCCCAGTCCACGCTCCAGTCGGCATGGTAGTGTTCCCAGATCCAGCCGTCCGCCAGCGCCGCCTGGCGCACCGTGACGTTGTGCCCCAGCAGCTCGGCGCGCTGCAGGTAGCGTTGCTCGCCGGTGGCCTCGAACGCCGCAATCAAGGCTTCGCAGCTGTGCATATTGGCGTTCTGGCCACGGTAAGGCGACACCACGCCTGCCGGCGTCGCCTCGTCGGCGTACAGACCGTCTGCTTCTGACCAGAACAGTTTTTCCATCAGGTCAAAAGTGGCGGCGATGCCGTCGGCGGCTTCGCTGATGCCGATGCGCAGGGCATGGGCATGCGCCAGCAGCACGAACGCCAGGCCGTAGCAATGCTGGGTGCGATCGACGGCGACGCCGTTTTCGAGCACCCAGGCGTAACCGCCGTATGACGGTTGCCAGTGCTGTTGCTGCAGGAAGCGCAAACCATGGCGGGCTGCCTCGCGATATTCTTCCTTGCCGTCGAGGCGCCAGGCGAGGGCGTAGCAGAACACCATCCGGCTGCTGTTGACCAAGTGCCGGCTGGCGCTGTCGTAGACGCTGCCGTCGTCGTTCAGGTAATGGAAAAAACCGCCGGCTGGATCAATCGCGCGCGGATGGAAGAAGGCGATGTCGCGCCGCATCCTGTCGCGCAGGAATTCTGGATCGCGGTAATCGGGCGCTGGGGAATCTGGTCTCATGTATGTATTTTTTATAGATGCGTCGCAGGCGGCACAGGGCGGCGTCAGCGAAAAAACGAATCGAACTGCATGTCGAACTGCTGCAAGGCTTTTTGCGCGTTCTGCATTTTCTTGCGGAATTCTGGGCCGCGCTTGAGCGCCAGGCCGACCGCCAGGATGTCGATCACCACCAGGTGCGCCAGGCG
The DNA here is from genome assembly GCF_038896935.1 of Collimonas rhizosphaerae. Taxonomy (NCBI): domain Bacteria; kingdom Pseudomonadati; phylum Pseudomonadota; class Betaproteobacteria; order Burkholderiales; family Oxalobacteraceae; genus Collimonas; species Collimonas rhizosphaerae. Next base: position 80,348 of record NZ_JBANDC010000002.1, on the reverse strand, counting down.
CGCCGAGATCGGCGTATAGGGATCGATGTTGAAGCTGAGGTCGATCGGCACCAGCACCGTGGCCAGCTCAGCCAGCGGCGTGCCGCTGGGGCCAAGCACGATGATGTCGGCGCCGCCTTTTTTGGCCAGCTGCACGCTGCGCAGCAGGGCGGCATTGCCGCCGCGCTGCGAAATGGCTACCACTGCATCGCCCGGTTGCAGCAGCGACGCAGCGATACTGTGGATATGCGGATCGGAGTAGGCGACAGTGGGAACGCCGGAGCGGAAGAATTTGTGCTGGGCATCTGCTGCCACAATACCGGAAGTGCCCTGGCCGTAGAACTCGATCTTGTTCGCCTTGAGCAGGACGTCCAGCGCCTTCTGGATCGCATCGGCGCTCAGGTGGTTGCGCAGGTCGAGCAGGGTGTTGATCGAGCGGCTGCAGATCTTGTTGACCAGGTCGGCGGCGATATCGTCCTGCGCCAGCATTTCGTTCGCGCCCGGCAGCGCCACCGCCAGACTTTGCGCCAGCTTGAGCTTGAAATCGTGCCAGCCTTCGTAGCCGATGGCGCGGCAAAAACGCACTACCGTCGGCTCCGACACTTGTGCGTTCTTGGCCAGGGCGGTGATGTTTTCCGCCAGCGCCAGCTGCGGATTGTCGAGAATCGTCAGTGCGACCTTCTTCTCCGACTTCGACAGCAAGTCGATCTGGGTCCGGATCGCGTCCAGCAGCATCGTCATTCGAGTTCCAGCCCGGTCAAAGTTCTGGCAGCGCTTCTTCACGCCATTGCAAGCCGTCGCGCGCAATCAGGGCGCTGGCCGCAGCGGGGCCCCAGGTGCCGGCGGTGTACGGAATCGGATCGTCTTCTTCCTGGTCCCAGAATTCCAGGATCGGTTCTACCCACTCCCATGCCGCTTCCAGTTCGTCGCTGCGCATGAACAGCGTCAGCTGGCCGCGCAAGACGTCCAGCAGCAGCCGTTCATAAGCTTCCATGCGCGGCGATTTGAAACTCTCGCGGAAATTCAGTTCCAGCTCGACCGGCTTCAGGCGCATGCCGTCGCCGGGAGTCTTGGCCATCAGGTTCAGGGTCAGGCCTTCATCCGGCTGCAGCCGGATCACCAGGCAGTTCGGCTCGAAGCTGCTGTTCGGCTGGGCGAAGATCGAATGCGGAATGGTCTTGAAACGGATCACGATTTCCGCCAGCGAATCGGCCATGCGTTTGCCGGTGCGCAGGTAAAACGGCACGCCGGCCCAGCGCCAGGTATCGACTTCAGCCTTGAGGGCGACAAAGGTTTCCGTGCGCGAGTGCGGATTGGCGTCGGCTTCCTTGCGATAGCCCGGTACGGCGACGCCTTCGACGTGGCCGGAGCGGTATTGGCCGCGCACCACGTTTTGCGCCAGCGTAGTCGGCGTGAACGGCTTCAGCGAGCGCAGGACTTTCAGCTTTTCATCGCGGACCGCATCCGGCGTGATCGATACCGGCGGTTCCATGGCAACGATGCACAGCAGCTGCAGCAAGTGGTTCTGCAGCATGTCGCGCAGGGCGCCGGAAGTCTCGTAGTAACCCATGCGGTTGCCGACGCCCAGCTCTTCGGCAATCGTGATCTGTACATCGGAAATCCATTCGCGGCGCCACAACGGTTCAAACAGCACGTTGCCGAAGCGCAGCGCCAGCAGGTTCTGCACCGTCTCTTTACCGAGGTAGTGGTCGATACGGAAAATCTGCGATTCGGCAAATACCTCGCCGACTTCGGCGTTGATCTGCTTGGCGCTGGCGAGGTCGCGTCCCAAGGGCTTTTCCAGCACTACGCGCGAATTGGAAGTGGCCAGGCCGCAGGCGGCGAGGTTCTTGCAGATTTTTGAAAACAGGCTGGGCGGAGTCGCCAGGTAAAACACATTGGTGATCGCGTGGTCAGGCCGCATGGCTTCCACCAGCGCCTTGTAGGAGGCGGTATCGGTGGCGTCCATGCCGACATATTTGATGCGTTTGCAAAAACGCTGCCAGACCGTGGCGTCCAGGCTTTCCTTGCTGATGTGCGGCTTGGCGTCTTGTTCTACGTGCTTGAGGAAATCCGCGTCGCTGCTTTCATGGCGCCCGATGCACAGGATGCGCGCTCCCGGCGGCAAGTCGTTGGCGCGGTCGCGCGCATACATTGCCGGCAGCAGCTTGCGCATCGCCAGGTCGCCGGTACCGCCAAAGATTGCCAAATCGAATTCTGCAAGAGCCATGATAATTAAGACCTATAAATTGCTGCCGCTATTGAGAGATAGATGCAGGATGGTTGGCGCAGCCTTGGGCCTTCCCATCCTGCCGAGAAATATAACCCTGTTATGACAAAGCTGTACGCGCCAACGCGATCAGGCCGTTGGTTGAACTGTCATGGCCTTGTGGATCAGGAGCTGTGGTCAGTTCGCCCAGGATATTGCTCGCCAGGACCTTGCCCAGCTCGACGCCCCACTGGTCGAAACTGTTGACGTCCCAGATCACGCCCTGGACAAACACTTTATGTTCGTACAAGGCGATCAGCGCGCCGAGGCTGGCCGGCGTCAGCGCTTCCATCAGGATCGTGTTGCTAGGGCGGTTGCCGGGGAAAGTGCGGTGCGGCAGCAGGGCGGCGACCTGGTCGGCCGGCATGCCCTTGGCTTGCATTTCCGCTTGCACTTCGTCCGCGTGCTTGCCGCGCATCAGGGCTTCCGACTGGGCGAAACAGTTGGCCAGCAGCGCCGCCTGGTGGCCTGGCAGCTGGTGGCTGGCGTGCAGGGTTGCAATGAAATCGACCGGCGTAACGTCCGTGCCCTGGTGCAGCAATTGGAAATAAGCGTGCTGGCCATTGGTGCCGACATTGCCCCAGATGATAGGGCAAGATGCTGCCTCAAGCGTGGCGCCGTCGAGGCTGACGCGCTTGCCGTTGCTTTCCATTTCCAGCTGCTGCAGGTAGGACGGGAAGTTGCCCAGGTCTTGGTGGTAGGGGGCGATCGATACCGAGCGGTAATCGAAGAAATTGCGGTACCAGACACCCAGCAAAGCCAGGATCACCGGCATGTTCTGTTCCAGCGGCGCATCCTGGAAATGCCGGTCCATGGCGTGGGCGCCGGCCAGGAATTCGCTGAAATGCTCGAAGCCGACCGCCAGCGCAACCGGCAAGCCGATCGACGACCATACTGAATAACGGCCGCCGACCCAGTCCCAGAACGGAAACATATTGGCGGCATCGATGCCGAACGCGGTGACGCCCTCGACATTGGTGGAAACGGCAACGAAATGCTTGCGCAGGTCGGATTCTTGCGCGCCGGCGGCATTCTGCAAAAACCAGTTGCGCGCCGAATGCGCATTCATCATGGTTTCTGCAGTGGTGAAGGTTTTCGAGGCGATCACGAACAGCGTGGTTTGCGGATCGACCTGCGTGAGCACGGCGTCAAGGTCGTCGCCGTCGACATTGGATACGAAGTGCGGCGTGAGGCCGGCCTGTTGATAAGGACGCAAGGCTTGGCACACCATCTTGGGGCCGAGGTCGGAGCCGCCGATGCCGATGTTGACGATATCCTTGATCGGCTTGCCGCTGTAGCCAAGCCAAGTACCGGAACGAACTGCGGCGGTGAAAGTCTGAACTCTTTCAAGCACCGCATGCACATCGGCGCTGACCTGCTGGCCGTCAAGTTCCAGGGCTGGCAGGCGCGGCGCCCGCAGGGCTGTGTGCAGGACTGCGCGGTGTTCGGTGGTGTTGATTTTGGCGCCGGCAAACATCGCCTGGCGCCGGGTTTCGAGCTGGCGTTCCCGGGCCAGGGCAAACAGGTGGCCCATGGTCTCCGCGGTGACATTGTTTTTTGCATAATCGAGGAACAGGCCGGCTGCCTTGACGGAGAACTGTTCAAAGCGCGACGGGGCGGCGGCGAACAGTTCGCGCAACGACGTATCTTTGACTGCTGCGTAATGGGCATGCAAGGCTTGGAAGCTGGCGGTAGTATTAAGCGCTGGTTGTGGCATATCCGGAGTCTTTATTGTCGGTCAGGAATTTATACGACTATACAACAGTTATCGGTAATTTCACTACAAAATATTTTGTAGCGCGCTTGTTTAGCGTGGCTTTGCGGTCCGCATTGGTCGGGCGGCTTGTGGTTTTCTCCAGATAACGGTCATAGCTTGTCGTACGGCTAAGAGTGCTGCTTCGTAGGTGAGGCGGGGCTGCCGTAAAAGATGGATGGGGGCAGGCAAGGGTGGAAAAAAGGGCGGCAAATTAGCGTTGCTGCATTATTTTGTAGTAAAATTTCAAATTCCTACTGTTTCAAGGATCTAATCATGTCTGTTCAAGCCAGCGTCGCCAAAGTCACCGAACGTATCGTTGCGCGCAGCCAGCCTTATCGTAGCGCTTATCTGGCGCGCCTCGAGCATGCGCGTCGCCAGGATGTACAGCGCGGAGCGCTGTCGTGCACCAATCTTGCACACGGTTTCGCCGCGTTTCCAACGAATGATAAATTGAGGCTGAAACAGGACAAAAGTTCATCGGTCGCGATCGTCTCTTCGTATAACGACATGCTGTCGGCCCACCAGCCGTTCGAGCGCTACCCGCAAATCATCAAGGATGCAGTCCATGCTGCCGGCGGCGTCGCCCAGTTTGCCGGCGGTACGCCAGCGATGTGCGATGGCGTGACCCAAGGCCAGCCTGGCATGGAACTGTCGCTGTTCTCGCGTGACGCGATTGCGATGGCGACTGCGATTGCGTTGTCGCACAACATGTTCGACGCTGCGGTCTATCTCGGCATTTGCGACAAGATCGTGCCGGGATTGCTGATCGGGGCGCTGCATTTCGGCCATCTGCCGGCGGTGTTCATCCCTGGCGGGCCGATGACCAGCGGCATGACCAACAAGGAGAAGGTGAAGATCCGCCAGCTCTACGCTGAAGGAAAGATCGGCCGCGCCGAACTGCTGGAGGCGGAAGCCAAGTCTTACCATAGCGCCGGCACCTGTACTTTCTACGGCACCGCCAACAGCAACCAGATGCTGATGGAAGCGCTGGGCCTGCATCTGCCGGGTTCCGCATTCATCACGCCAAACACGCCGTTGCGCGATGCCCTGACGGCCGAGGCGGCGCGCCAGGCATTGAAAATCACTGACCGCGGCAACCAGTATCTGCCGGTCGGCCATGTAGTGAGCGAGAAGAGCATCGTCAACGCCATCGTCACGCTGCTGGCGACGGGCGGCTCCACCAACCACACCTTGCACCTGGTGGCGATCGCCAAGGCGGCCGGCATCGTCATCGACTGGAACGATTTCGATGCGCTGTCCGCGGTAGTGCCGCTGGTTACCCGCATCTATCCGAACGGCGACGCCGACGTCAATCACTTCCATGCCGCCGGCGGCACCGGTTTCGTGATCCGCGAATTGCTGGATGCCGGCCTGATGCATGAGGATGTCAAAACCATCCTCGGCGGCAGCCTGCGCGCCCATTGCGCCGAACCATTCCTGGATGGCGAAGCGGTGGTGTTCAAGCCGGCTCCCGCAGTGAGCGGCGACGATTCGGTGCTGCGCACGGCCACTGCGCCATTTTCCGCCGATGGCGGCTTGCGGCTGCTGACCGGCAACCTGGGACGCTCGGTCATCAAGATTTCCGCGGTCAAGAAAGAGCATTGGGTAGTGCAGGCGCCGGCAGTAGTGTTCCATTCGCAAGAAGCGTTCATGAAGGCGTTCCGCGCCGGTGAGCTGGACCGCGATTTTGTCGCCGTCCTGAGCCATCAAGGCCCGCGCGCCAACGGCATGCCGGAGCTGCATGCATTGACGCCGGCGCTGGGCATCCTGCAGGACGCCGGCCGCCATGTCGCCCTGGTCACCGACGGCCGCATGTCAGGCGCCTCCGGCAAAGTGCCGGCAGCGATCCATGTGACGCCCGAAGTACTGGCCGGCGGCCCGCTGGGCCTGGTGCGCGACGGCGACATGATCCGCATGGATGCCGAGCAAGGTATACTGGAAGCGTTGGTGCCGGCCGAAGAATGGGCGCAGCGCCAGCCGCTGGCGATCGACCTGACTGCCAACCACGTCGGCATGGGCCGCGAGCTGTTTGCCATGTTCCGCACCACGGTGAGCGCAGCGGAAGAGGGCGCCACCAGCTTTGGTTTGCCGCCCGTCCTGCACAATCCGGAAGCTGCCGCACATTCAGAACAACCACAGAAAGCAACGATATGACATCCACAAATCTCCTTTACGGCAACCAGCTGCTGGACATCATGCGCGCGTCGCCGGTGATCCCGGTGATCGCGATCGACGATATCGAGCATGCGGTGCCGCTGGCCAAAGCCTTGGTCGCGGGCGGGATCCGCGTGCTTGAAGTGACCCTGCGCACGGTGCATGGCTTGCCGGCCATCCGTGCCATCGCCGAGCAGGTGCCGGGCGCGATTGTCGGCGTCGGCACGTTGACCCAGGCTGACGAATTCGTCGCCGCGCGCGATGCCGGAGCGGTGTTCGGCGTTTCGCCCGGCTTGACGCCGGCCCTGATCGCCGCCGCCAAATCCAGCGGCCTGCCGCTCTTGCCTGGCGTGATGACGCCGTCCGAAGTGATGGCGGCGCGCGAAGCCGGCTTCCGCCAGCTGAAGCTGTTCCCGGCAGTGCCGGCCGGCGGCGTCGGCATGCTCAATGCGATTGCAGGCCCCCTGGGCGACGTCACGTTCTGCCCGACCGGCGGCATTTCGCTGGAAAGCGCACCGGATTTCCTCGCCTGCAAGAACGTCGCCTGTGTCGGCGGTTCCTGGCTGACGCCGAAAGATGTGCTGAAGTCCGGCGACTGGGCGCGCATCACCGCCTTGGCCGCTGCCGCCAGCAAATTGCGCAAGGCGCTCTGATTCATCCTCCTCATTCTTCCGCCGTCACGGTTAGCCAATAGTGACGGCGGCTGCAAGCCGCATCTCATTTTCCCTTCTGTTTTTCTATTGCCGCGTTAATCCTGGAATTTCGCCAACCGGAATCCGCAGGTCTTCGGCCATGCTTCTGCCTGCCCGCTTTTTCGGATGAGGAGGGCTTGGTTGGGGCGATTGTTTTGATCCCATCGGCCGCCGGATGCTATTCATTGTTATAAATTGAATTGCGCATATTGATAGTATTTGACTATATTTCCCATTGGAAATTATCAATATGAAAAGATGTTTTGGAACTTCATAATTTGCCGGCGTATCCCCGCACATGACAAAACATAGAGGCCAAATTATGAAGATATCCAGACAGTTTTCACTCTCGCGCATCGCGGCCTTGGGCTTCGGCGCATTGCTGGCATCCACTGCTACCGCCCAAACCATGACTCGAGACAATGGCTCGCCGATCGGCGACAACCAGAATTCGCAGACCGCCGGTCCGAGCGGGCCGGATGTGCTGCAAGACACGCATCTGATTGAAAAGCTGCAGCGCTTTGACCGCGAACGGATTCCAGAGCGCGTGGTCCATGCGCGCGGCACCGGCGCCGCAGGCGAGTTTGTCTCCTCCGGCGATTTGTCCGGACTGACACGCGCCAGCCTGTTTGCCGCCGCCGGTAAAAAGACACCTGTGTTCGTACGTTTCTCTACCGTGATCCACCCAAGCGGCTCGCCGGAGACGCTGCGCGATCCGCGCGGTTTTGCCACCAAGTTTTATACCGACCAAGGCAATTGGGACCTGGTCGGCAACAACCTGCCGGTATTTTTTATCCGCGACGCCATCAAGTTTCCCGACATGGTCCATTCGCTGAAACCGTCGCCGATCACCAATACGCAGGATCCAAACCGCTTCTTCGATTTTTTCAGCCACCAGCCGGAAAGCACCCACATGCTGACGCGCGTGTATTCCGACCTCGGCATCCCGGCTTCTTACCGCATGATGGATGGCAACGGCGTCCACGCATTTAAAATGGTCAACGCGCAGAACCAGGTCAGTTATGTGAAATTCCACTGGAAAAGCCAGCAAGGCGTGAAGAATCTCACGCGTGCCGAAGCGGCCAAAGTACAGGGCGAAGATTTCAATAACCTGACCGATGACCTTTACGCTGCCATCAAGCGTGGCGAATTTCCAAAATGGGATCTGTACGTGCAGGTGGTGAAGCCAGAAGATTTGGGCAAATTTGCTTTCGATGCCCTGGACGCCACCAAGATCTGGCCCGGCATCGCCGAAACCAGGATCGGCACCATGACCTTGAACAAGGTGCCGGAGAATTTCTTTGAAACCACCGAATCGGTCGCCATGGCGCCCTCGCACCTGGTGCCGGGCATCGAGCCGTCGGAAGACCGCATGCTGCAGGGCCGCCTGTTCTCGTATGCGGACACGCAGTTCCACCGCCTGGGCGCAAACAACCAGCATTTGCCGATCAACCAGCCATTGGTGAAGGTGAATAACTACAACTCCAACGGCGCCGGCGCTGTCGCCAATCCGCCCGGCGATGTCAATTACCAGCCGTCGCGCCAGGCCGGCAGCTATGCCGACGATGCGCAATACAAGGCGGTGCAGACGCCGCTGAGCGGCAGCACGCAACAGGCGCGTGTCGCCAGAACCGACAACTTCAGCCAGGCCGGCGATTTCTACCGCGCATTGTCCCGGCAGGAGCAGGAGAACCTGATCGGCAATCTTGCCAGCGACCTGGTAAAGGTCGCCAATCCGGAAATCAAGCAAATCATGCTAAGCCATTTTTACAAGGCCGACGCTGATTACGGTACGCGCTTGACTGCCGCGGTGAACGGCAACCTGGCTGACGTCCAGGCGCGGGCGAAAAAGCTCGAGGGCTGATTGCCCGGGCTTCGGTAGCCAGCCAGGCATGCAGCTGAAACTGGCCTGCATGCCGCGTCGCCGGCATCACAATGACATGCGAGATCGCCGTTTTCCGGCGGTCTCGCATTTTTGTTTATTCGGCGGAAAACAGGCTTGTCGCGGGCGAAAAGGCCTCTTTCGATCTCTTCTCAGACATTTGGGTAATAGCTTTCGACAAACCCATTACTGGACGTCATCAAGAAAATTGGCTATAATGGCAAACTCTCAACAACATGGTGCTGCCTCAACGGCACATTTTTGGGTTTCGTGACTCGCGTCAGCGGGTTGTCTCACGCTTCGGCAACGCCGGAGTGTCGCCAAAGTCGGGGAATTCCTCGCATTCTTTGCCGCCCCATGCGGCAGTCGGCTTGTTCAATGTCCTCCCTGCGGGAAGACCGGACGAGATTATAAAAAATTGAGTTTGCATGTCGCGCTGACAGGTTCCGGCTATGCCGTTCCGTGTTTTGCGGTCATGCAATATGCAGCGGAAAAGAAAAACCGTTGGCGTAGCCGCAGGCAAAAAGCCGGCGTGCGGCGCCACGCGTTTGCCGCCGCTGCCTGTGCAAGGGAGTAAGCATGACGAATCGCTATCGCAACGCCATGGTCGGCGCCGCCGTCACATTACTGGTCGTGGCCGCCATCGGCTGGTCGATCGGCCCTGCCGTCATCCGCCAGTACCAGGGCGACCTGGTCTACTACACCGGCCGTCATCTGGTGCTGGTGGCCTGGTCGATGTCGCTGGCGCTGCTGTGCGGGATCCCCGCCGGCATCGTGCTGAGCCGGCCGTACTTTTCCCGCCATGCCGAAAAATGGATGCAGATCTTCAATATCGGCAACACCATCCCCTCCATGGCGGTGCTGGCGCTGGCGCTGGCCATGTTCGGCATCGGCGACAAGCCGGCCATCCTCGCCTTGTGGCTGGCGTCGCTGCTACCTATCGTGCGCAATACCTATGAAGGCCTGAAGCAGGTTTCTCCGGCGATGAAAGAGGCGGCCAAGGGCATTGGGATGCGGCCGCTGCAGGTGCTGTTCCGGGTCGAGCTGCCGAATGCCTTGCCGATCATCGTCGGCGGCGTCCGCACCGCGCTGGCGATCAATGTCGGCACCGCGCCGTTGTCCATCCTGATCGGCGGCGAGAGCCTGGGCGGCCTGATCTTCCCTGGCATTTACCTGAACAACCATGGGCAGTTGCTGCTGGGCGCCACCGCCACCGCCGTGCTGGCGCTGATGCTGGACGCGATCGTTTCGCTGGGCAGCAATGCTTACCTGAGCAAGCGCGGCCTGCTGCGCTGAGCGCCACCTATTCTGACAAGGAACAAACATGCATAAATTCCGTATGACAGCATTGCTGGCTTTTGCGCTCGGCCTGTTCGGCGCGATGCAAGCGAATGCGGCCGGCCTGGTGGTCGGCGGCAAGAACTTTACCGAGCAGCTGATCCTGTCGTCCATGACGCAGCAATACCTGAACGCGAAAGGCTACACGGCCAGCCTGAAAAACGGCCTTGGCACCACCATCATGCGCCAGGCGCTGGAAAGCGGGCAGATCGACATCGTCTGGGACTACACCGGCACCGCGCTGGTCGTGTACAACAAGATAGATGAAAAGCTGGACCGGGACCAATCCTACCAGCGGGTCAAGGAACTGGACGCGCCGCGCAAGCTGGTCTGGCTGCAGCCATCCGAACTGAACAATACCTATGCCTTGGCGGTCCCGCGGCAACGCGCCGAGGACGAGGGCTTGAACACCATCGAGGACCTGGCCGATAGAATCAACCAGGCAGGCAAACAGGATCCGGATAAAAAATACCTGATGGGCATGGATTTCGAATTCGCTTCGCGCCCCGACGGCCTTGAGCCGCTGCAAGCACTGTACGGTTTCAGCCTGGACCGCAGCCAGGTGAAGCAGATGGATGCCGGCCTGGTGTATACCGCCCTGCGCAACGACCAGCTGAATGTCGGCCTGACTTATTCGTCCGACGGCCGGGTGCAGGGCTTCAACCTGAAGCTGCTGCAGGATAACAAGGGGTTCTTCGCCTTTTACAGCGCGGTGCCGGTAGTGCGCCAGGAGATCCTGGACGCCAATCCGAAGCTTGCCGAACAGCTCAACGCGCTGTCGGCAAAGATCGATACCGCAAAGATGACCGAGATGAATAAAAAAGTGGATATCGACCAGCTGCCGATAGCCCAGGTCGCTGCAGATTTCCTGCGCGCCGAAGGCTTGATATAAGGATGCCGCATGAATTTTCTTGATTATTTGACGAGCGCCTGGCCAGAAATCCTGCAGCTCACGATCCAGCACCTGATGCTGGTGGGGATAGCGGTCGGCCTGGCGATCCTGATCGGCGTGCCGCTCGGCATCGTGATGATCCGCCACCGCTGGCTGGCCAGTCCGATGATGGGCCTGGCGACAGTCATCCTGACGCTGCCGTCGATCGCCTTGTTCGGCTTGATGATTCCGCTGTTTTCCCGCTTCGGCCAGGGACTGGGGCCGCTGCCGGCGATTACCGCGGTATTCCTGTACTCCTTGTTGCCGATCATGCGCAACACTTACCTGGCGCTGGATGGCATCGACCACGGCATCAAGGAAGCCGGCATCGGCATCGGCATGACGTTCTGGCAGCGCTTGCGGCTGGTCGACCTGCCTTTGTCGGTGCCGGTCATCCTGGGCGGCGTCCGCACCGCCGTGGTCATGAACATCGGCGTGATGGCGGTGGCGGCGATCATCGGCGCCGGCGGTCTCGGGGTCCTGATTCTGCACGCCATCAGTCAAAGCAACATGCAAAAACTGGTGGTCGGCGCGGTGCTGATCAGCGTGCTGGCGATTGTCGCCGACATGCTGCTGCAAGTGCTGCAGCGGCTGCTTACACCGAAAGGAATGCAAAAACCATGATTCAACTCGACCAGCTCAGTAAAGTATTCACCCAAAAAGACGGCAGCAAGGTCAAGGCCGTGAACGAAGTTGACCTGACGGTTGCCGAAGGGGAGATCTGCGTATTCCTGGGGCCTTCCGGCTGCGGCAAGACTACTACCCTGAAAATGATCAACCGCCTGATCACGCCGACTTCCGGCCGCGTGCTGCTGGACGGCGAAGACACTACCGGCCTGGATGAAGTCAGCCTGCGCCGGAAAATCGGCTATGTCATCCAGCAGGTCGGCTTGTTTCCCAACATGACCATCGAAGAAAACATTACCGTGGTGCCGCGCCTGCTCGGTTGGGACAAGAAGCGTTGCCGCGAGCGCGCTACCGAGCTGATGGCGATGGTGGCGCTTGATCCCAAGCGATTCCTGAGCCGCTATCCGCGCGAGATGTCGGGCGGCCAGCAGCAGCGCATCGGCGTGATCCGGGCGCTGGCGGCCGATCCTCCGGTTTTGCTGATGGACGAACCGTTCGGCGCGGTCGATCCGATCAACCGCGAATCGATCCAGAATGAATTTTTCCAGATGCAGCGGGCGCTCAACAAGACTGTCATCATGGTCAGCCACGATATCGACGAAGCAATCAAGCTGGGCGACAAGATCGCGATTTTCCGCGCCGGCAAGCTGGTGCAGGTGGACCATCCTGATACCTTGCTGGCGCGTCCGAAAGATGAATTCGTCGGCTCGTTCGTCGGCCAGGATGCTACCTTGAAACGGCTGCTGCTGGTGCGCGCCGGCGACGCCGCCGCCAATTCGGCGACGGTGCTGGAAGACGCCAGCATGGCTGCCGCCTATGGCGTGATGGACGATAACGACTACCGCTACGTGACGGTCACCAACGCCGCCAACCATGCGCTCGGCTATGTCGCCAGGCGCGATGCGCGCAGCGGGCAGGGCGCTTGCATCGACAAGATGAAGCCGTTCCCGGTCAGCGCGGCACCGGATGAAAACCTGCGCGTGGTGCTGTCCAAGATGTACAAGCACAGCACCAGCTGGATGCCGGTGATCGGCCAGGACAACAGCTACCTGGGCGAGGTTACCCAGGATTCGATCGCCGATTACCTGAGTTCCGGCCGCACGCGCGCTTAACCGGTTTCGTCCGGGCAGGGAAATGCGCGGGGTTTACGTCATGAGGCGTAAACCCCGCGTTGCATTTACAATGCAAGGTTTTGCCAGCCTCATTTCTCATTTCAAAATCCATGATCAGGTACCCAAGGTGTTCCCACGGAGCTAGCGCATGACGGCTGGCGTGATTGCTTTGGTATTGTGCGCGGCCTTGCTGCATGCGTCCTGGAACGCCATGCTGAAAAGCAGCGGCGATCGTTTATGGGCCATCACCTTGATGACCATCGGTTCTGCGGTGGCGTCTGTTCCCATTGTGCTCTGGGCGCCGCTGCCGGCCCCTGCCAGCTGGCCTTATATCCTGATGTCGGTGGTGCTGCATGCCGGCTACAACCTCTTTTTAGTCCGTGCGTACCGGGCCGGCGATTTCGGCCAGTCTTATCCGATCGCGCGTGGTTCCTCGCCGTTGCTGGTGTCGCTCGGCGCAGCCCTGTTTGCCGGCGAGCAGCTGGGAGTCCTGACCTTGGCAGGGGTGGTGCTGATCTCGGCCGGCATCATCAGCCTGGCGCAAATCAAATTCAGGCGCGGCAGCAGCGTGGCTGGCGGCTGGCAGCAGTGGGATGCGCCGCTGTCGGCGTTTACCACCGGCGTTTTCATCGCCGGCTATACCATCGTCGACGGCCTCGGTTCGCGCCTGGCCGGCAGCGCTGCGTCCTATGCCGGCTGGATGTTCCTGCTGGACGGTTTGCCCTTGCTTGCGATTTACCTGTCGATGCACGGCAGCCTGCGGATTGGCTTGCGCGAGCGCGCTACCTGGAATGCGCTGGGCGGCGGCGCCATGTCTCTGCTGGCATATGGCATCGTGATATGGGCGATCACGCTGGCGCCGATGGGACCGGTCTCGGCCCTGCGTGAAACTTCGGTGCTGTTTGCTGCATTGATCGCGCGCATGTTCCTGGGCGAAGCGCTGACTTTGCGCAGGCTGTTGTCCTGCGCGGTGATTGCGTTGGGCGCCGTGCTGCTGGGCTGGTCGGCTTGAATTGACGCTGGCGGCAAGACAATAGAAAAGGCCGCTGGAAATTTCCAGCGGCCTTTTCATTTATTACGAGGATTGCAGGGTGATCATCAAGATCGCCCAAGCTACTTAGCGGTCGCCGAACGAGCGACGTGCGCCGCTGTCGTTCGAACGATTGCCTTTGTAGCCGCCGCCACCGCCGTCTTTGCGCGGTGCGCCTGGCTTGCTGAAGGTACGGCCGCCTGGTTTGGCAGGGCCGCCACGATTGTCGCCTGGTTTCCAGCCGCCTGGCTTGTGGTTCGAGCGCGGAGCCGAAGCCGAACGCTTTGGTTCGAAGCCTTCAACCACATCGACCGGGATCAGTTGCTTGGTGAAACGTTCGATACGCTTGACGTTGACGCCTTCAGCGTGGTTCACCAGCGATACCGCAACGCCGTTACGGCCTGCACGGCCGGTACGGCCGATACGGTGGACGTAGTCTTCCGGGAATTTCGGCAGGTCGTAGTTGAATACGTGGGTGATGGCCGGGACGTCGATACCGCGAGCGGCAACGTCGGTAGCCACCAGCACGCGGACTTGACCGCGGCGCAGGCTGTCCAGGGTGCGGTTACGCGCACCTTGGTGCATGTCGCCATGCAGTGCGGCAGCAGCGAAACCGGCGATGTTCAGGCGGTCGGCGATCGTGTCGGCGTCACGCTTGGTGGCAGTGAATACAACTGCCTGGTCCATGGTGACGTCGCGCAGCAGGTGGTCCAGCAGGCGATTCTTGTGCGACAGGTCGTCGACGAAGTGAACCTTCTGCTGGATGTTTTCATGCTTGGTGGCCGAACCGGCGATCTGGATGATCATCGGGTTCTTGGTGATGCGTTTTGCCATGTTGCCGACCACGCCGTCCAGCGTAGCGGAGAACAGCATGGTTTGACGCGATTCAGGCGTTGCGTCGACGATTTTTTCGATGTCGTCGATGAAACCCATGTCCAGCATGCGGTCAGCTTCGTCCAGCACCAGGATTTGCAGTTGCGAGAAATCGATCTTGCCCGATTCCATGTGGTCGATCAGGCGGCCTGGAGTAGCAACCAGAATTTCAGGATTCTTCGCCAGCAATTGCATCTGCTTAGGGTAAGGCATGCCGCCCAGGATCGAGATTGCCTTGACGCGCTTCATGTGCGAACCGTACTTGTCGGTCGCAGTGGTTACTTGCAGGGCCAGTTCGCGGGTCGGCGTCAATACCAGCATCTTTGGCTGTGCAGGCTTGAAACGTGGACGCTCGCCGCGTGAACGGGAAGCTTGCATTTCTTGATTCGGTGTCTTGCCTGCGGCGGCCGGGGCAGCTTGCTGCTCCGAGGCGAATTTGTGCAGCGCAGGCAGCATGAATGCTGCGGTCTTGCCGGAGCCGGTTTGCGAGGAAACCAGCAGGTCACGGCCTTCGATGGCAGCAGGGATGGCTTGTTCTTGGACGCTTGTCGGTTTTGTGTAGCCAGCTTCGGTCAGTGCTTTGATAACGGACGTGTGGAGGCCTAGTGATTCAAAAGTCATTTTTTTCTTTCGTAAAGTGCAGCGTCATGAACTACAGACAATCGCTATGCGATGAATGCAGCGAACGCAAAAAAGCAACGCCAACCAACGAAATGACTAAGAAACAAATACAAAGAAATTTCGGCACAAAAGCTTTGCGCCGGGACGGTGTCAGGATCGACACACAAGGCGGGAGGGCTTTTACAATGCGATGTTCCAATTTGAGGCCGGAACACGCTTAGGCTTGCGCAGCTACTTATTGTTTTTACAGCGCCACCGGATCAGGACCCGGTAACTTGCTGCCTGCGTTCGTTATTGCAACGCAGCACAGAATAATACAATACTTTTACGGTTGATGCACCTTATTCATGCGATTGCCGCAAATTAGGCCGGGTTTGCGGCTGTACCGTTGTTTGCGGCGCATTTTCAGGGATTGCAGTTGAAGCATAGGCAACTGTTGCTGCAGTCGGATAATGCCATCGCCTGGATAACCTGCAGACAAACGCCCAGCTATGCCGGGCGTTTGATTTGTTTGTGCCAACCGCGTGCGGCAGCGTGCTGCTGCAGATTATTCGGCGATGCCGCCCACCACGTGCGAGAAACCGCCGTCGACATAGGTGATTTCACCGGTGATGCCGCTGGACAGGTCCGACAGCAGGAAGGCGGCGGCGTTGCCGACATCCTCTACGGTCACATTGCGGCGCAGCGGGGCGTGCTCGGCGACAAACCCCAGGATCTTGCCAAAACCCTTGATGCCGCTGGCGGCCAGGGTCTTGATCGGCCCGGCTGAAATGCCGTTCACGCGCACGCCCTTGGGGCCCAGCGAGCCTGCCAGGTAGCGCACGCTGGCTTCCAGCGACGCCTTGGCCAGGCCCATCGTGTTGTAGTTGGGGACCACGCGTTCCGAACCCAGGTAAGTCAACGTCAGCAGCGCCGAATTCGGGCGCAGCATCGGCAGCGCGGCTTTCGCCATCGCCGGGAAGCTGTAGGCGGAAATGTCGTGCGCGATCTTGAAGCCTTCACGCGACAAGCCGTCGAGGAAATCGCCCGCAATGGCTTCGGCGGGAGCAAAACCGATGGCATGGACCAGGCCGTCCAGGTGGTCCCAGGACTTGCCGAGGTCGGCAAACAGGGCGTTGATCTGCTCGTCGCTGCCAACGTCGCAGTCGAAAATCAGTTCGCTGCCGAACTCTTTGGCGAAATTGGTGATGCGTTCCTTGAAGCGCTCGCCGACGTAGGTGAAGGCCAGCTCGGCGCCTTCGCGCTTGCAAGCTTGCGCAATGCCGTAAGCAATCGAACGGTTGGACAGCAAGCCCGTGATCAGAATTTTTTTGCCTTGCAGGAATGCCATATTGACTCCAGAGATGCGCGCCGCGGGTGCTGCGGACGCTTGGGTGTGTAGTTCTTGTTGAACAGGGCAAGATTGTAGGGGTTCGCCGCGCTCACGGCAACTCTGGCGGCTTGTTCACCAATCATGCATTTTTGATATCGGGCATCGAGTGAAAAAAGCCCATGGTGCGCGCAAGGCGGCGCCATGGGCCTTTTTGACCGGCATTGCTGGAGCTATCAGCCGCGCGAGCCCCGGGAGGACGCCAGGACCACCGGTTTGGTGTTCTTTTTGGCCGCGACCTTGTTCTTGCTGCCGCGGCTGGCGCTTGCCGTTGCCTTATGGTATTGCACGTTGTGGCCGGCTTTCCTGCCGCCGGAATTCGAGGCCACCATGCGGTTCGGCACTTGCAGCTGCAGGCTTTGGCCATGGCTGACGCTGTCGCGGTGCAAGCCGTTCCAGGCTTTCACCTGCGCCACGCTGACGCGATAGCGCGAGGCGATCGAAGCCAGGGTGTCGCGCTTGCCGACCTTGACATAGATGCGGCGGGTTTCAGGCGCGTCCGGAGTGACTGCCATGGTGGCGTTGTCGGCTACTTCGGCGGTGATGTCGCTGCTGGCGGCTTCGGTTTTCGGCACCAGGATGGTAGAGCCGGCCTTGAGCAGCATTCTTGGCGGTATGTGGTTGACTTCCCGGATGATCGCCGGCGTAGTGTCGAAGCGGGCGGCGATGGTTTCAATCCGTTCGCGGGCGCTGCTGACTGTATGCGAGGTCCAGGAAGAAAGCGTCTGGGTCCATTTGGTCAGGTTGTTCTTGAATTTCTCCGCATTGCTTTCTGGCAGCAGGATCTTGGTGTCGCTGCTGCCGATGATCACCGGACGGTTGAATTGCGGATTCAGGGCCTTGAATTCATCCAGCGACAGCTCCGCCAGCTGGGCCGCTACCTTGACGTCGATATCGCGGGTCTTGCCGATGGTGACGAAGTACGGCTGGTTGTCGACCTTGGGCAGCGCGATGTTGTACATCTCCGGCGCGGCGATGATGTTCTTGACGGCTTGCAGCTTGGGTACGTAATTGCGGGTTTCCGCCGGCATCAGCGGCGCCAGGCTGTTGAAGTCGATCGGCAGGCCGGCGGCCTGGTTCTTGTTGATGGCGCGCTGCACCGAGCCTTCGCCCCAGTTATAGGCAGCCAGCGCCAGTTGCCAGTCGCCGAACATCCCGTACAGTTTTTGCAGGTAAGTCAGCGCTGCATCGGTTGAGGCCAGGACGTCGCGGCGGTCATCCTTGAACATGTTTTGCTTGAGATTGTAGTCGCGCCCAGTGGCGGGCACGAACTGCCACATGCCGGCGGCCTTGGCGCTCGAATAGGCTTGCGGGTTGAACGCCGATTCGATGAACGGCAGCAAAGCCAGTTCGGTCGGCATGCCGCGCTTTTCCAGTTCTTGCACTACATGGAACAGGTAGCGCGAAGCGCGCACCGTGGTGCGTTCGAAATATTCCGGGCGGGCGCTGTAAAAATCGGTCTGGCTGACTACCTGCTGGTTGTCCAGGTCAGGGATGCCGAAACCTTTGCGGATGCGCGCCCAGATATCGATCTGTTCCATGCCGAGCATGCCGGCGCTGGGGTCGTTCGGGTCGATCAGGCTGAAAGTGGGGGTATAGATGGAAATGTCGTTGGCCTGGGCCAAGAGCGGAGTGCCGAAAAAAGCGAGCGCGGCAAAAGCGAATGTCTTGAGTTTTAGCTGATACATGGGTTCAATTTATGTGACCGGGATGTAATCAACCGGTAATAATGGATTAGACGCAGTGTACGTAAGGCGGTTTTCTCCCGTCAAGCGGAAATTGCACTGTTACAAGAGATAAGTGATTGATTTATCAGGTATTACTTTTAATAAATCGATATGCGGAGACTATCTAACCGGCAATCACAATCAATGACGATGAGTGCGGCCTCGGATTGCCGGATTACTTGAAATTGTTTTTCCACTCGCGCAGGGCAGCGAATGCCGCCACCGGATCGGCTTGCCTGGCCTGGTCGCCGAGGCGGCCGCTGGCTTGCAGGCTGGCAATAATGGTTGCTTGCTGGTAGCGCAGGAAGGGATTGGTGGCGTTTTCCAGGGCGATGGTCGATGGCACGGTGGCTTGCTGGCGTTTGCGTTTGGCTTGTTCGCTGGCCATGCGGGCGACCAGGGCCGGATTGTCCGGCTCCACCGCCAGCGCAAAACGCAGGTTCGACACGGTATATTCATGCGCGCAATACACCTGCGTGTCCGACGGCAAGCGGCTCAGCTTTGCCAGCGAGTCGACCATCTGCGCCGGGCTGCCTTCAAACAGGCGGCCGCAACCGCCGGCAAACAGCGTGTCGCCGCAAAACAGCCATGGCTGGCCTTGCGCCACATAAGCAATGTGGCCGCTGGTGTGGCCTGGCACATCCAGCACCGACAACGTCAGGCCTAACTGAGGAACGGTGGCAGTGTCGCCTTCCTTGAGCGTCTGGCTGACGCCGGCGATGTCTTCTCCGGCAGGGCCGAATACCGGTATGTCGAAGTGCCGCAGCAAAGTTTGTACGCCGCCGACATGGTCAGCATGGTGATGTGTCAGTAAAATAGCGACAAGTGTCAGGCCATTGGCGTCGAGCGCAGCCAGGATCGGCTGGGCATCGCCGGGGTCGACCACCGCCGCATGGCGGCCATCGTGAATCAGCCAGAGATAATTGTCGTTAAACGCCGGCACCGCCAATACACTTAACGGCTTATCCGATGGTTCACTCAATGAGTTATCAATTAAGGCAGGCATGGCACATCCGTCGTCAGAAAAGTCCATTATAGCGCTCGGCCCCTGGCTGCAGACGCCCACCGGCAGCTACATGCTGGAGTGGGAGCAGGCGCGCCTGGACGCGATGACGGCGGATATCTTCGGTTTCAACGCGATGCAGATCGGCGTGCCGCAAATCAAATCCCTGCAAGCGAACCGGATGCGCCACAAATGGCTGACAGACAGCCGCCTGCCGGAAGCGGGCGAAGCGCAATCCGGCGTGGTGGTGACCCACGATTTTGCCGAACTGCCGTTTGCCTCGCAAAGCCTGGACCTGGTGGTATTGCCGCATGTGCTTGAGTTCGCAGCCGAGCCGCACCAGATCTTGCGCGAGGTCGAACGCGTGCTGATTCCGGAAGGGCAGGTTATCATCTGCGGTTTTAATCCGGCCAGCTTGTGGGGCGTGCGCCAGACCGCCGGACGCATGTCGGGCGTGCATTTCCTGCCGCAGAACGCTGAATTCATCAGCCTGCTGCGCCTGAAAGACTGGCTGAAACTGCTGAACATGGAAGTCAACCGCGGCCATTTCGGCTGCTACGCGCCGCCGTACACCAGCAGCAAATGGCTGCACCGGTTTGCGTTCATGGAAAAGGCCGGCAATCGCTGGTGGCCGTATTTCGGCGCGGTATATATCGTGCAGGCGATCAAGCGGGTGAAGGGCATGCACCTGGTCGGCCCGGCGTTCAGCAAGCAGGTGATCAAGGCTGCGCGCGGCGTGCCGGCCACCAACAAGATACACAAGACGGACCGGAATGGCGCCGAGTAGCCAAGGCAAGGTTCTCAAATATAACAAGCAGCGAAAGTGAAACAGACAAGCATGGATAAAGTAGAGATATATGCCGATGGCGCCTGCAAGGGCAATCCCGGGACCGGCGGCTGGGGTGCGCTATTGGTAGCGGATGGCAAGGAAAAGGAATTGTTTGGCGGCGAACGCAATACAACCAACAACCGGATGGAACTGAAAGCGGTGATCGAAGCGCTGACCGCCCTGACTCGTCCTTGCGAGGTGACGGTATTTACCGACAGCCAGTATGTGCAAAAAGGGATCAGCGAATGGATCCATGGCTGGAAGGCGCGCGGCTGGAAAACCGCGGCGCGCGAACCGGTGAAAAATGTCGACCTGTGGCAAGCGCTGGACGCCGCCCAGGCCCAGCATAAAATCGAGTGGAAATGGGTCAAGGGCCATGCCGGCCACGTCGGCAACGAGCGCGCCGACCAGCTCGCCAACCGCGGCGTGACCACGGTTGTATAAAGCCGCCATGGCCAGCCGCGCTGTTTGCGGCGCGCTACTATAAATAGATGTTTGTATTGAAGATTAAGTGACCATGCGACAAATTGTTCTGGATACCGAAACCACCGGCCTCAACCCGCGCACCGGCGACCGCGTCATCGAAATCGGTTGCGTGGAACTGCTGAACCGGCGCCTGACCGGCAATAATTTTCATCGCTACATCAATCCCGAGCGCGATTCGGAAGAAGGCGCGCTGGCAGTCCACGGCCTGACCACCGCGTTCCTCAGCGACAAACCGAAGTTTGCCGAAATATTCGATGAGCTGCGCGAGTACATCCGCGGCGCCCAGGTCATCATCCACAACGCCCCCTTCGACCTGGGATTCCTCGATGCCGAGTACAAGCTGCTAGGCAAGGGCGCATTTTCCGGCGATATCGCCGGCGTCATCGACACCCTGGTGCAAGCCAAGGAAATGTACCCCGGCAAGCGCAACTCGCTGGACGCCCTGTGCGACCGCTACGGCATCTCCAACGCCCACCGCACCTTGCACGGCGCCTTGCTCGATTCGGAATTGCTGGCCGAAGTGTACCTGGCGATGACGCGCGGCCAGAACAGTTTCAGCATCGATCTCGGAGCAGGGCATGAGGATGCGGATGGCGGCGGTGCGGCGCTGGAGCTGCTGCCTTTGGCCGAAATCGTGGTGCGCGCGGCGAGCGCGGAAGAACTGGCTGAACATGAGCTGCTGCTCAATGGCCTGGACAAGGATGCCAAGGGCGCGTGCATCTGGCGCCAGTCGGCTGCAGATGCGGTGGAAAACCCGCCGCAAAACTGATCTTGTAAAAAATCCATACAAGACACTAGCCACGAACGAGATTTGCCATTATAATTTCGCTTCTTTAGGCGCGTAGCTCAGCTGGTTAGAGCACTACCTTGACATGGTAGGGGTCGTTGGTTCGAGTCCAATCGTGCCTACCAGTATTCTCGACGTTTGCGAGGGTTCTGGGTTTTTTTTGGGTTTTTTCCAAAAGAAATTGTTGTGAAAACGTCGTTAGCAAATCATGAATGGAAGCGCAGTACGGCTTCCATTTTTGCTTTTTCCCTTCCGCGATCCGCGGCATCAATCCATTTCGCATAGACTGTAAATAGCATTTTGGCATTTGCATGGCCGAGCTGTCTAGCAATATAGGCTGGATTTACGCCGGCCATTAGCGCGGTCGTCGCATAGGTGTGCCGGGTCTGATAGGCCCGCCTGGCTCGTATCCCCAATTTTTTAAGACATGGCTTCCAATAATGGTCCCGTTGTGATCGCTCGTCGTGCCATGGCCTGTCCGTGACCGGATTTTCAAAGATTTCCGCCCGTTTCATGTAAGTAAACCTTTTTTGGGCTTGAAGCATATTAACGGCCCGATCAACTAGGTCGACGTCGCGGACCTCACTCGTTTTTAGATCCTTGAGGCCGCCCTTGAACGTTTTCGCGCGCGATACGCAAATCGTCCGATTGTTCCAGTCGATATCATCCCAGCGTAGCGCGATTATTTCCTCGGGCCGCATTCCAGTTAGGAAAGCGAAAATGAAATAGTGGGTAACTTGCCGATCGAACCGTTCGGTCATATCGGCCAGAATGCGCTCCATCTCCACAATAGTCAGTGGATCAGGCGGTGTTTTCTGATGCTTTGAGTTCTCTATACCCTCAATCGGATTGACAACGTCCCGCATGTCACGGCCAGCAAGAAGAAAGGTTCCGCGCAACGGAATCAAGTAGTTATTACATAATTTTGCCGACGGCCATGGATGACCACCGACAGCCGCGGCGATTTTTCCGTGCGTAATAAGGTTGATTCGCGTGTCGGCGCCAAACTTCCGCTTCCAGAACTCTAAGGCGTTTTTGTACTGCGACTGTGTGGCACCCGCCAGTCTCCCTTTGGTTTCAAGATACAACTCACAAGCATCGGCGAAAGTAGGTGTGTCGGTCGTACTCTCCGCCGCATGGGGTGAGTTTGGAAAAGTGGCAGCGTAGTCGAATGTCCCAACCGAAATTTTTGATTTTATTTCTGCGACCAGGCGTTCAGCGTATTTAATATTCGCTGGCGTTGGCTGTAAATCCAGTTTCTCGCGTCGCTGCTTCCCCCGCCAGATAAAAACTACACGGATGCTCTTTTCGCGAAGCTCTACGCCCCTTGCTCGACCCATTTGTAATATTCCTCAACATTCATTGTTATATGTCCATCCGGCGCACGCCGGTAGTGCGTTCCTTCAATCCAAATGCCGTCTTCGATTTTTCGTCGTACGGCCTTATCGGTATATCCAGTGATGGCGCAAAATACTGGAATTAGCGTGTAGCGTATATTTGCGGCAATGGCACTCATGATTTTTCCCTAGCTATCGAAGACTGCATAGCCGTATCGATGGCATGGCGCAGCGATATACCCTCTGCAATCAGCACACGGTTTCGATCGTAGAAGCTAGTCTTTATTGGAGTACCTCGCGGACCATGCTGCCATTGTTGCGCGTGGATATGCTCCTGCGCATCAAGCCAATCTATGCGCAAAGTGTCATCGCCACCCAATTCAGTTGCTGGATAATTTCCGTGTTGCACGACGGCTCGGCCGAATTCAGTAAAGTCATAGTGTTGCGCATGTGTTCTACGGATGAGGCCTAAGCACGCGAGGCGCTGCACCATTGGCACAGCGACATTGTGACCTTCGCCATCTTCGAAGCAATCCTTCATGCGGCGCAGCGCTGCGAATTCGTCAGGTAAAATTGTAATCATTGTGCTTTTTCTTTCTCCGCTTGGGGTTGCATGGCGACGTCAATGGCTGCTCGGGAGTTCTCAAAAACACCTGGCTGCGTTTCGTCAATATTCGGCCACAATAACCAGAAACCCTTCTTGGTCTCGCCGGAAACCGTTTTCCCGCCGTGGAAAACAACAGCCTTCTGATCGATCAGATAGTCGAGGCGCTGTGTATCTAGCAGGTCACCGTAAATGGGGCGCGGCGTAGGCTGCTCGGTAGGCGTTACCGTCTTTTTGGTTACCTTGATTTTTCCTGAGGATCTGGCGGTCTCTAAATGGCCTGCGAGTACTTTCCCAGCACCGCTGCCGTGCTTTTTTACAACATCAAGAGCTACATGAGCGGCGACCTCTTTGCGCGCCACCATACCTTGTACGTCGCTATTGGACTCTGCCAGTGTCAGCATCTGCGAAACGTGGCTCGCAGATTTACCCACCTTCGAAGCGACTTCTTGATTCGTCCAGCCGAATCCGATCAGCTTGCGGTACTGCAAGCCTTGCTCAAGAGGTGTCAGCGGCTTACCCTGGGCGCTGGTAAGCATGTGGGCGATACGCTCGGCGTCGTTGCCACGGAACTGGCGTGCATCGATCCGCAATATTTCTAAGCCCTCGGCGATTAGCTGCAGGATTGCTGTCAGGCGATGGTGGCCGTCGACTAGAATGATTCGACCGTCCTCGACGCGCACAACCAATGCATCTAGTTCAGCTCCGGCCTTGATAGATGCTTTAATGGAGTCAACATGCTCCTGGTCGATTGGGCGTCCATTGAATCCAGGTTCAATTTCGATGATGCGTGGATCTACTTGGAATCTGGTAGTTTTCTGAACGCCGTCAGCTTTGCGTTCTGCCAGCACCTTGAGCGATACAGCTCCTGATACGTTTTCGGTCATTTCATTTTGTCCTTATTTTTATGAATAAATGCGAATAAGATTTGTTCACTGAATGCTGTGAAAAGTCCGCAATGATGGAGGCTGTGATACTGTTTTCCGTTTTATAGTCATGGCAGGATTACTTGTCCTTTTTGGGAGGTGTTATGGCTGAACGGGTGAGTGTTCATTACAACGGGTTCGAAATTTCTGTACTTCCACTTTCGGAATATGGGCCGCCGCTCAGGGATCCGAAGTATTGGTACAGTGCATACATCTGCAGATCGGGAGAAACCGAATCTCGTGAGGGAGGCAAGAAATTCCTTTTCTCCCAGGCACTTCCAACGTTTCCTAATGAAGCTGATGCGCTGGCAGCGGGGCTCAAAAGAGCGAAATCGATCGTTGACGGAAATGATCCTCTGCACTCGGTTAAGCATCTTTAATTTCATGCAACCTTCGCCATAACACCCGCCAGCGCTTTGATTTCCTTGGTGGACATGCCGGTGGCCTCGTGCAGTTTCACAAGCAATGTAGAACCGAGTGGTTGCACTCCATTGCGTACCTTGCTGATGACTGGCGGCGCGACTTCGATTGCCCGAGAAAGGGCTGCATCATTCTTCAACTGCAGCAGCTCCAATACGGTATCGAGCATGTGAGCGGCGGAGTTCGTTGTTTCGTTGGTTTTCATTGCGGTCCTTATAGTAGATTCGTTAAATTTTGGGTGTCGGTTCGGTTACTGCATCTTCTGTTCGCCGCGGCGGTTCGCCTGGTGCGTCCGCCATGCTTCAATCGTTGCCTGAGCAGCGACCATCTTCCAGCGATGGACCTCATCCAGTTCAATCGCGGCTCGCATGGCTTCAAGGTGGGCGATATATTCGGGGCTGGAGTAGGCGTCGCGCTCTTGAGCTGTGAGGGTCTTCTCGGGACTGGCGGCCATGCAGTTGGCCTTGATTGTCTTCCGAAATTCTTCCATGTAGATACGATTGGCGCGGGAGATCGCGGCTTCACCCGCCTGAAAACGCAGGAAGTCGAGAGCTTTCTGAGCGGCTTCGTCGCTGAAGTGGTCTATCCTTGTGTCGGTCATGATGTGTTCCTATCTAAGGGCTGAATTACCTGCGGCGGGCGGTGATGCCGGCCTGTGGGAAGGCACGCACGCCATCAATCTTCATGTTCGCCTTCAACGAAGTCGCCATCTGCTTGATCGGCGTCATGTTCGCTTGCAAGAACGTGATGTATTGCGGGTTGGCAGCCACAAACTTGACCAGCGTCAGCAGGTCGGTGACCTCTGCCGTCCAACGTTCTGAAGTCGACACGCCGGCAATCTTTGGCGCCGCGCTGGCGACGATCGGAGCGGTCATGACGCTGGCGATGGTCTGGTTCAGCGTGACGCGTGCGTGGGCTACTTGGGCATCTGCGTGAGCCGCTGCTTGAACCTGGTTGGCGGCGAGTGCTTCAGCACTGGCCTTGTTTGCTGCCGCGATATCGCCGGCTGCGGTAGCTTCTTCGGCGGCCTTGGTAGCTGCTGCTGCTTTCTCTGCTGCGGCCTGGGCTTCACGAACCTTCTGCTCTGCCGCCGCTTGCTGATCGCGGGCTTCGTTCTCCAGGCGGAAACGCTCTTGGCGGGCCTGCTCGTCAGCGATGCGCTGGGCTTCAGCAGCTCGCTTCTTCTCTGCCGTCACGTAGTCGAGCATCAGTTTCTTCAGAAACACGATGGCGGCTTCGCAACGTTCAATCGGACCACGGAACAGATCCATGACTTCCTTCTTCGACGCATCCATCGGGCGGGTGATCTTGAACCGCTGCTCATTCAGGTCGTCCACCTTGCGCTGCAGGTCCGTAAGCTCTTCGACGGCAATCTCATACATGGCCGGAGAATTGATCGTGATTGAATTCGCGACGGCATTCACGCTATCTGCGACTTTTTCCAATGCAGCCTTCTGAGGCAGAGCGGGTAGGGTGGCGGGGCGGATGTCTTCAGCTAATTCCATGTCTTTCTTTCCATTTCCGTAAAGTTAAAAGTGATATAAATGCTGCAAAATCTGTTGGGTCGGTATAGGGAACCAGCCGGTACGTCCCATCGGGGCGCAATCCCAAAGCGTAGCGGTCGACAATCGCTGCGCCTTCCAAGTTGTGGGTTGCCTGGTAGGCGGCGAGTTGTGGCCCAATCACTGGCCCCAGCGTCAACATCTTCTTGATGTCGAGGACGGCACGCCTGCCACGGACAGCACCAGTGCGATCGGACGTACCGCAATAGCCGTGGAGCGGGTGATACATGCGCTTCTCGATGGTGTCTGGAATGAAGCCGGTATCTGTCCGAAACTTCTTCCAGCCGGCCAGGTACGGCATCATTTCCGGCGCCAAGGTGTCTTCGTCAAGATCGTCCAGGTCGTGCAGCTCGGTCATGCGGTGGACTGCCTGGCCCAGCAGTCGGGCGCGCTCCAATGCTTCGGGCGGCACCATGGCGTAATTCACCAAGGGGCTGAGGATTTGCGTCACGCTCGGCACAATCTCGCCATGCCAGCGGTACACGTGGCTGGGTTCGTCGAAAGTAAGCATCAGGCCGCCGGATTCTTGATCCAGGCCAGAACGTCATTGAAATTGGCGTTCGTGATGTCAGCCATGGCAAAGCCAAACTGTCTCTGAATGTCGGTCGAGCTCAGGGCGGCTGTTTCCAGCTTCATCTTGAGGTAGTCAAACTGCGCCTCGGAAAGCGGTGATTCGTTCTTCGGCTCTTGGAGCGGCAGCTCGCCAGTTTTTGGTTCTGGGATGCTTTCGGGCGCCATGGCCGGTTCCGCCGCCTTTGCTGACTTGGATTGCGGCATCTTCGGCGGCGCGGGTGGAAGGTCGGCATTCGCGAAAGCTTGTTCAGGCGTCGTGTCGCCTTCTTTAATGGCCGTCAGGATTCCGCGCAAGGTCACGAGCTTTTCAAGGCCAATGTCATCTGTGCCGGACACGCCCAGCGTTGAGCAGATTTGATCTTGCGTCACGCCGTAGGACTGAAACGCCTTGATGGCGTCGGCGCGCCGATTCGCCAAGGTCTTGAAGTCGCCCATGACGGTCGCGCGCGCCGCGTCGTACATATCAGCCCAGAATGCTTTCGGCACACCCTTCAAAATCGCATTACGCAACGCAATGGAGCAGGCCGCATTCGCCGTGACGCCGATCATGTCAGCGTTGTAGCGCTTCCCTCGGCTGTCGGTAATACGCCGTTGCACCTCGTAGGTGATGGCAACATTCTTTTCCAAGTCGTGGAAAACGCCTTGCGTGGTGACGAACTCACCCTGATCGCTAACGACGCGGGCGCCGGCGCGGCTATTACCCCAGGCTGAGGCGATCACTTCGGCAAAGCGAGCGCTCGGGCCTTCGATGGTTTTTCCTGCGCGGGGCAGGGAGTAGATGCACTCGCCAGCTACCTTTTCCGTCAGCGTCACCATCTGCATGGCTTCGTCACGAAATTTCTTGATGGAGCGCGGGAATTTGTGCGCTGTCGTGACCTGCTGTTCGATTTCCGACTTGTTCAGCAGCGCAATCGTGCCGCTTTCGATCGTCATGATGTCTTGGACTTCCATGTGATTACCCTCGATTTGTTGAATTTTTTGGCGCCAAAGCGCCGTGGAGTGAACGGGCGCTGTTACTGAGCGCGCTTCAGTTCTGTGTGGCACGCGCGGCGAAACGCCAATCTGCTGTTCTCGTCGTCCGGCCAACCATCGGCATCGCATAGGTCGACACGTTGTGCCTCGATGTCGGCGTCGATCTCTTCTTGCGTGGGGGCGGCGTAGTCGCCGGCATTGGTCGCTAGTGCGTTCGCTAGGCCGAGTAAAGCGACGAATGCGACGGTACAGAGGACGTCCTTGACGTGCCTCAAGTTCGCGTTGTTCAAATTAGATTTTGCTATGTTGCCCATCAAAAATCTCATAAGTAACCTCTCATCGACTTTGTTGTGTTGATGGAATTAATTATACGCAAATGGATAAATAAAACAATGCGCGAATGGATAAATATTTTTGCATGTAAATAATTATCAAAGTTGGCACGAGCTGAATCGAGGTTTTAAGGAAGGGAAAAAATGGGAGAAGGACGTTCAGAAATATAGCGCTGTCAACAAAATCCCATAGTTAGTAACGGCAATTTTTGTTGCTGTATGTTAATTGTGGTGCGATTATGCTTTACCGACAATGCCGTCGGAAATCTGGAGGCTATATATGTCAAACGTATATGTTGAGCCGGTCCCGAAGGGACGAGAGGGGCCAATTGAGGGATATGTCCTTGAGCACGCCCATGACGTTAAATTAACCAACAAAATTTACCCACGGCAAGATCTTGCAATAGCCGAGGCGAAAGCATTAGGTCATAAGCCATTAGTGGCCCGAGTTCGTGTCACGAGCAAGGGGAATCCGGATCATTGGCGCTCCGCAGATTAAACCTCGTTTGTGAATCTAGATCGGAACATGGGATTTTGAGGCTATTTTATTTATGCTGCACGAGGAGAGCGTGTCACATGATGAGCGAGTGAACGTGAATTCACCAATTCAAAAATATGCTCTCCTCGATCTTGAGTTTTCAGGGTGATTGCAGGAAAAAGTTAGAGCACGTGGACGTCACGTTTGGCTGACAACTGTTCAAATAGCATTGAGTCTGTTGGGATTGCAAATATAGGGGATGAAAATGGGCTGGAGCTTCAGGAGAAGTATAAAAATCGCACCTGGTGTGCGGATAAACTTGAGCAAAAGCGGTGTGAGTACCTCAATTGGCGGGAAAGGGTTTACCTACAATACTCGCGGACGTCTCACCACTAGCATACCCGGAACAGGAATTCGGCATACCCAAAATCTGAACGTTCGTAGGACAGCAACGCCCAATCGCTCTGCTGTCGCGGCGAGTAAACGTATTGATTCTGCTGGCACAGCCCAATTGTCAAAACGCGAACAGGCATCGCGGGACTTTGTGGCACAAGTGCAAGATCGAACGACAAAGGTACTCCGACAATACTTCATTACATACGGCGTTTATGTCGTCGCAAAGGATCTCGCAGAAGCTGTAGCACTTGAAGATCATCAAGAGTTTCTCGGAAGTCTTACGCGAGAGTTTGAGGTAACAACCAAAGCAATTAAGCTCGCGATTGATATCGGATCGATATCGCTTGCCGAAAAAGAAAAGGCGATGCTCGCACTGTATGAGATAGAGCGGAAGTGTGAAGATCATCAGGGTGATCGTAGCGAGTTAGAGGATGCTGCAACCTCGTTGCGAAACAAAGTTCGAGCATGGCCCGCGTTGCCTTCTTTTGTCGGGCCATTTCTTGTCAGTCTCCTGGGGTGTTTACTCCTTTCAATAGGAAATTTCACCTTCGGATCGATTTTGATTGTGGGCTCGGCCGCTTATGGGATCTTCAAGCTGAAATCTTTCGAAAAAAAGAAGGCTTTAGTGCTGGATGAAATTGTTGAGGCGGATGCCAAGTTTGATTCATTGGTTACGTGCGAAATTTCTCCGCGCCCGACCGTGTTGAACCCTAAGGATAGTGCCCAAGTTAGCGCATTGATGCTTGCAGGAATTACCATGGTGCTCGCGTTGATCGCCGTCGTTTATTATTCGCAAAGTAGTGAGCGTTCGGCGTTAATTTCGTCGGAAAATTCAAACCCGGTTGATAATAGTGTCCAGAGCGACGCCGTGCCTGCGTTGCCAAATTCAGCATCGCCTTCTAAATCCTCGCTGCCTACACTTCAAGCCAGCTTTGATTGCACCAAAGCACGTTCAAACGTAGAGCGCATGATTTGCGGAGACAGAGAGCTAGCAGCGGATGACCTTGAGCTGGCAAGTATATTTTCCAAAGCAAAAGCTGCGGCCACCAATCGTACCGCTTTCAAGGAGCGCGCCCGGAAGGCCTGGAACTATCGCGAGAAGAATTGTCATGATCGAGACTGCGTTGTGCGTTGGTACGTCGATCAGAAAGCTGCGCTCTTGCAAATCGTGGAGACTGGCAATGTCGAGACGAACTAGCTGATCATACTTTTGTGCCTATACGACGATTGCCGGAGTGCGAATCCCGCTGGGAGACATAATGCAATGCGTGGCTAATTACGAAATTCGGTCAGAATTGTCTGTCGTCGAGGACGGCCGATGGCTGAAACTGCAACATCCAAAAGGATTGTTCCGCGCGCGTATCCGTAACATCGTGCGCAGTGATTTTTCGATACCTTTTCTGTTGTCCTTGCATCTTACGTTTGAAGCTCCAAATCTCGAAGAGGCAGCGGAAGTCGCCGAGGAACAGCTTGTTGATTGTCTAAGTATGCTTGCTTTCACAACTGGTTCCAGTTTCGTACGGCATCGGATTCGGCAGATTGTTGACTGCACGCCCGGCCTGCAGATGCGGTCTTGCCTAATGTGGGGAGACTCAATAGGGCACGAAGATCCGGCCCCTTTTCTTGATCAGCAGATCACAGACTCTATAGATCACTTGCTAACATTTGATGCGCCTCCTGTAATGCGCCGAGCGATGCGGTGGTATCGCATGGGCATTAACTCGGCGTTTCTGGATGATCAGTTTCAGTGCTTTTGGTTTGCTTTGGAGCTCATTGCTATCTCACAAAAATCCTCGAAAAAGGTGCCGGACCAGTGTCCTCACTGTAGATCCGCGCTGTACTGTGAGACTTGTAAGAAGCATCCAGTCCATAAGCCGTATGAAAAACAAGGCATCAGAGAGCTGATCAAGAATGTGGACAAGGACTGCGATGATGCAACTATAGAAATGTTGGGAAAGGCAAGGAATTCGCTAATGCATGGGGCCACGCTGAGGGAGATCGAAGAGGAGCTTCCTAATTCGCGCGAAGAAATAGTTGACGTTTTAGGAAAAATTGTCTTTATGGTACTGGTCAATCAATTTCCGAAAGAGACTTTTAATGAGAAAGTCGTCTTCGGTAGTCCATCGACCTATGTCCATCGCACTCTAACGGGAGTTGCGCATCTTCAAACCGTTGTTCCGGTGGACGTGGACGGCGAGTTCGACCTCAGCTTTTCGGGCACCAAGATATCGATGGTCTCCGATGTTTCTCCTCAAAGCGCAAGACCCACTCTTCTAGTTATGACTTTGGACCAGCACAAGCGACTCGAGCATCTTTGCTACGAAAAGGGTGATCACCAGGAGATGTGTCGCCGAATGATTCAGCATGCAGAAACCCACGGGGAACAGATGACGACCGTTGTGCTTTCGACTGACATGGTGCGAATACTTGACACGATGAAACGTGGTGACACTGGGGGCTGGCAGGACTTATTTCGAGAGATACTCGGCGACAGTAAGTCAGATGACTCGATCGGCTAGGAGCTAAAACGATGATGACAACGAATGCCGTCCTCAGTCGCGGAAAACTTGAGGTTCATTCTCGGGCTTTTAGCAGAGCTGATCCACGTGGCACGATGGCGGCAACACGATGGATGCTGCGAATATCGGCTAATTGAATTGTAATCGGTGGAATCCCATTGTTGATGGAGCCTAGGGACACTTCATCCTCACGCACCCAAAGCATTTCTTTTACAAGAGCCTTGTCGTTGTTCAATTTTACGACAACGTCATCGCCAGGTTGAGCTTCGCTGGTAGGCTCAACGACTAAAAATTCACCGCTTTTGATACGCGGCCTCATACTATCTCCACGAACGCGAAGACCATATGCACCTGGATCACGACTATATGTATAGATATAGCCGTCGCCGTCGCCGGGTAGGTAGTCATTAATGCTGATATAACCATCAGCTCCACCTTGCCCAATTCCCACTATTGCCACGTACTTCCCTTTAGGTAGATTTTGTTCTGGTCCTGCGTTATATGCGTCGCCACTTGTCTGCCTGGTTTCGTTTGTTTCGTCGATTAGCCATGAAGCACTGACATTGCACGCAGCGGCCAGTTTTTTAATCGTCTCTGTTTCTGGCCCCTTTTTCCCAAGGCCCTTCAATATCCGATTGATTGTGGGCTGCGGAACGCCAGATTTACGCGAAAGCGCACTTTGCGTTTCGAATCCAGCTGCTCTCATTGCGGCATCAAGTCGTTTGGCGATTGTCATGTTCGAAATATACATCCACGTATAGATAGGAGCAAATTCCTATTCGATCGCGCATTGATAAATTATTCGTTCGCGTATATTATGCGTGTATGGAAAAAGACATCAGCACTACGTTAAGAGAAATCAAAGTTAAAACGAGATGGAGTGAGCCAATTATCGCGACAAAAATAGGCGTCTCCCAGCCCACTGTGAATCGAATTCTTAAGGGGCAGGCGGATTGCATGGGAAGGACGCGTTTAGCAATTTTGAATTTGTATAAAGTTGTCTGCAACTCACATCCGTGACGGTGCACTCCCGTCCATGTTTTATGAGAGGGGATACTGTGAACTCGCATCTCGTTCCTAAGTAGCTTCGTTCTACAGGTTGCTATTTAAACCCCTTTCGCAATTTCTGCACGAAGGACTTCAGTCCATTGTCGTTTGCCCATGGTGCAAATTTTAGATGTTCGGATTGATTTCCCATTGGAGAACTGTAATGCCAGTTCGACAGAATTAAAACCACCATAAAGAAGGAAAGTAGGGATGAATTTACGCCAGTCGTATTTAGGCATGATCAAGGAAAGGCTAGCAGTGCGATTTGGTAAAGAAAGTCTGTGTATAAAAGCACTTTACATCTATTGCGCAGGGATTTTGTTGCGGCCCGTACTCCGGGCCGAGCTGGTAGAGCTACGACGGTCGCTATCCAATTGTGATGCTAATGAAATTTCTCCTGAAGCTATCCAGCATGCGGCCCTCTGTGCGAGTACAGGGCCAGCGGAAAAATGTTGGTGTCGGACTGCGGCTAATTGCGTTGGATAGCCTTCAGTGTCTCGGCATGAATGATTACAGGATCGATCTGCGCGCCGAGTGATGTGTGGCAAAGCGGACAGTTCAGGGAAATGCATTTCCAGCTTTTGCCGGCAGACATTCCGCTCATTGTGTCGATCTCGAGGCGCGATATTAATTTTTCGCATTTGGGACATTTTGTCATTGATGGTCTCTTTCGTGAAAATTTCAGTGGAGCTGAAAATTTACCACGACTGAGATGCTGTTAATTTTTTTAAAACTTACAAATCGTTTTCCTTGGTTGAACTTTAGCTTTTTTCACACCCAAGAGAAACCACCACAAAGAAGGAAAAGTAGTGATGATTTTACGTCGGTCGTATCTGGGCATGATCAGGGCGGTTACAGGTGGGTGGGACGCAATGTGCGCCATTCTCGGGTACTCGCGAGATGCGCTGGAAAATCGTGTATACGAAAAGAAGGGGCAGTCGCTGACGGTGGAGACTGCCTTGCAGATGCAATCAATCTCTGACACGAAGCTGTTCGCAGAAGCCATCGCGACTCTAAGTGGTGGAGTTTTTGTGATGTTGCCGGAGTCGAGTGAAATCGACAATGAAGCGCTGCTGAGCAAGTTCAACAAGCTGCACACTCATATTGGTTTGTTGTCCCGCCGCTTCAATGAGGCTACGGAAGACGGCGAGATCGACAAGCGCGAGCGTGCTGACTTAGCTGCTATTGGGGACGAAATCCATCGGCATACCCAGGAGCTGCTGGCGCTGACGTTCCGTATTTACTGTCGCGGTGAAGAAGAGAAGGTGGCAGCGTGAGCGAACCAATTGTATCTATCGCCGGCATCATCCAGCACGCGCATGAAGCGGCGGAGCAGGGCAGGCCAGCAAGCGTCTGTCGGTATCCATTTTATTCTGAAGCGGCAGAGCGTTGGCACGTTGCGTATTACGCGCGTAAGAAGGAGCTACGTGAAATGGTGGCAGCATGATTCCTGTGTCTGTAGGTGATCCACGGCATGCGGCAGATCGGTATGCCGAACGCACGGCGAAGATGGTTGTTTTCAATCATGCCCAACAAGTCTGCAAAGGGGCATGCCGCAAGAGAAAGAGTGTCGGGCAATTCGTGTGCGGGGACGATTTATGCAGGATGTGTAGGTTGCGCGCATGACTATCCGCCACGTTGTATCCGTTTCCGGTGGCAAAGACAGTGCTGCAACGCTATTGATCGCGTTGGAGCGGTTCAGTCGTGAAAGCATTGTGCCGATTTTCTGTGATACCGGCAATGAGCATCAAGCCGTCTATGAATACCTGGATTATCTGGAGCTGGCGCTCGATATTAAGATCACGCGCCTAAAGGCGAATTTTGATGCCGAGATCGCCAGTAAGCGCACGTTCATCGCACGCGACCGGCGCACGCGGCGTGAGTACGACACGGTGCCAGTATTCGAAGCCGATGGGAAAACACCTGTACTGAAGCGCGATGGGCGCGGCCAGGTCGTGCTGAACAAGAAAGGCGAGCCGGTCCAGAAAGAGCGAAAGACTGGCGGCGGCCGCTTGGTACGCTGGACCAACAAGGCCAAGCGTCGTGCATTGGCCGCATTACATCCTTCTGGCAATCCGTTCCTCGACCTTTGCATGTGGAAGGGGCGTTTTCCGTCCCGAAAGGCACAATTTTGTACTGAGCAGCTGAAACGCGACATTGCCGTGTCGTTTCAGCTCGAACTGATCGCGCAAGGCTACACAGTGGTTTCCTGGCAAGGTGTACGTCGAGATGAGTCAGTGAAGCGTCGGGATGCATTGAAGTTTGAGGTTGTCGGCGGTGGCCTGTATATCTACCGACCTTTAGTGGAGTGGTCTGCTGCCGACGTTTTCGCTTATTGCACCGCGAGAAATCTCCAGCCCAACCCGTTATACCGCCAGGGCATGACTCGTGTTGGCTGTATGTATTGCATCAATGCCAGAAAAGAAGAGATTAGAGAGGTGGCCGTCCGCTTTCCGGAGCATCCGGCACGGCTCGCTAAGTGGGAAGAGATCGTTTCTCAATGCAGCAAACGAGGATTTTCCACATTCTTCCACAAGGTAGATGATCTTAGTGGTTCGCCACCGTCGATTTACTCGCGCTGCAAAATGGAAACGGTCATCGAATGGTCGCGCACCACCCGCGGCGGCAAGCAGTTTTCCCTGCTGGAGCAACTGGATGTGCCGACCGCTTGTTCTTCCGCGTATGGGTTGTGCGAATGATGCGCCGCAGTCCAATGAAGTCATCGGCCACGCCGATGCGTCGCACGGCCATGTCGCACGGCCTGACGGGCATGCTGTCTTCGTCTTCCTTTCAGCGATCCGCGAAGCAGAAGAAACCTATCAAGGCACGACATAAGCCGTTGACCAAGATCCGCGCATCCGCGCGCGACCAGGAATGCACGCTGCGCTTTCCTGGTGTTTGCAACTACCGTACCGACACGACGGTTCTCTGCCACTCCAATTTGCTTGAGGATGGCAAGGGCTATGGCATCAAGGCGCCAGACGAGAAGGGGGCGTACGGCTGCTGCCGCTGTCACGACGTCCTTGATGGTCGCGCAAAGCGTCCCGTTGGGATGAGCTACGAGGTGATGATCGATTTATTTTATAACGGCGTCGCACGGACGAATGCGATTTTGCGCCGCCTGGGACTGATGGAGGCAATTTAGTGAGTGTTCGTATTATGTCGATGGTGTTTGAGCGTTATCAAAACGGCGGCGGTGAGATGCTCCTGGCGTTAGCACTGGCCGATCACGCCCATGATGATGGGACCAGCATTTATCCATCCATTGAGCAGTTAGCCTATAAAACGCGCCAGTCGGAACGTACCGTGCAATACCAGTTACGGGCGATGGAGAGGAGCGGATGGCTGATCCTAGTCAACTTTGGGAATGGTGGCCGTGGTGCTCGCCGCGAGTATCGCATTTCTACTGATTGGTTGAAGGGTGCAAATATTGCACCCTTATCCAAAATTCCCATAGGAGAGATTTCTGTAAAGGGTGCAGAAATTGCACCCCAAGAAAATAAGGGTGCAATTGACGGTCAAAAGGGTGCAATCCAAAGCGCAAAGGGTGCAACTGACGACGTAAAGGGTGCAAAGCTTTTGCACCCACATATAACCGTCATTAATCATCATGAACCATCAGAGAATCATCAGGACGCTCGCGGCAAGCGCTTGCCGAAAGACTGGACCTTGTCGAAAGTTCTGGGGGATTGGGCGCTGGAGGAGCAGCCGACCTGGACGCCGGAGCATGTCCGTCGTGTTGCGGACAAATTCCGAGACTACTGGGTCGCCGTTGCCGGTAAGGCCGCCAGGAAAACGGATTGGCCGGCGACCTGGCGCAACTGGTGCCGCAACGAGAAGCCGCTGGTAGCGGGCAAGCCTGCCGGCCAAGGGGCGTGGTGGGCAACCGATGATTCCGTGATGGCCAAAGGCGCTGAATATGGCCTCAAGCCGCTGGCAGGCGAATCGATGCCGGCCTTCAAGGGGCGCGTGCAAGCGACCATCGATAACGGCGGCCAGGTGCCGCCTCCACCGCCAAGCAGAATCACAGCAATCCGCCGAAAAGCCGATGACGCGCGCGGCACTAAACCGAATGGCCTGAATTTGAAAGCGTTGATTAAATCGAAGGGGCAGTTAGCTGCCAATGAACGTGCCAAAGAAATTCCGAGGGTAGCAACATGAGACGTCATTCCAAATATGGGAATGCGAGGGTGCGCCGCGGCGACGAAAAATTTGATTCGATTGCAGAATTTAATCGCTATCGCCAGTTGCAAATGCTGGAGCGAGCCGGGCACATCACCGGATTGACGCGGCAAGTGTCGTTTATCCTAGCTCCCAAGGTTGTGATCAATGGGGTGGCGAAGCGCTCGCTGATTTATCGCGCTGATTTTGGATATACGGAAACGGGGTCTAACCGTCAAGTGGTGGAAGACGTAAAAGGAGTATTGACTCCTGTCTATAAAATCAAGCGCCATTTAATGAAGGCCGTGCATGGCATCGACATATTGGAGACTAAGTAATGGCCGGCACCAAGAGACCGCGCAAGGCATATAAGTCGAGAGGAGTATTCGTTCCGATGATGCGATGCACCCGCAACGACCTGGCGCTGGAACTGAGGCTGGCGATTGAGCTGTTGATTGCGGAGCCAAGCCCGGACGCCTATAACCAGCTATCCAAGATGCTGCTGGCTATGGGAAATACTGGCGCCCGCGGCGTGTCGCTGGCAAGAGCCAACAACACCATGCTGGCAATCTGTGATCGCTTCGATAGGGTTGGCAAGGTTGGTGTGTCGGTGGATGAGGCTGCGTCGCTTCGTTGTGCGGCTGGCGGATTGGATGAAATGCTCAGTCACATCCCCATCAACGTATTTACTGCTGCCGTTGCCGTAGTGAGTATTCAGTGCCAGGAGCTGGGCGTATGAATGAATTGGAAAGGCAAAATGAAGGCGGGGGACATGATGGGATACGTTAATGATATTGCGGCGTTTTCGGCATCGGTGGACAGGCGTGCCGGCGCGGGCGCCCAGGTTGGCGATAGAGGTGAGGAGATCTGCCGCCGGCTCATCCTGGCTAGGAAACTCAACCATCTGGATCAGCGCGAGGCGGCGAAGACTTTAGGTTATAGCAATTCGTCGCAGCTATCCAAGATTGAAGCCGGCCAGGCCAGCGTATCGAGAGAGTTCATTGTGCGTGCGGCTATCGCGTATGGAGTGAGCGCCGATTACCTCCTGGGGCTGTCGAATGAACCTGAACGGGATCCTCGCACCGCTGAGCAGGTAGCGGTGTTGCGGTCGGTACAGGGAGCTGTCGAGCAGAACGTCGCCGCGATGGTCACTGTCTTGCTGAAGAACGCCGGAGAGGTCGCGCCATTGCGCTCGCACCTGGAGAGCTTGAGCCAGCGAATCAGTCAGCTGCAGGAAGCATACGACAAGGTATGTCGCAAGAATGAAGCGTTTCAGAACGATGTCCTGGCCGGCTCGATTCTGGAAACAGCGGTTGACGCCGCTGGCGACGCCGCGTGCAAGGCAAAGCAGTTTGTGGAGCGCCGGTCGATGATTGCCGATTTCCGCGCGAAGGCGGCGACGGACGATAGCAGCTATCCATTATTTGTGTTGGCTCAAACTTGACCTGATATAAACTGTCAGGTCAAGTCAAGATGGGCCGCCGATGTGATTGACCGTAACCGGCCACAAGCGGAAGCTCGGAAATTTGCTATATAGCAGTCATTCGCGCTTGGTTTTTGACTGGCGATGACAGTTGCCGCCGGGAATTGATCGCGCCATAGAGGGCAGAAATGGAAGACCATCGGAGAAAGTTGGAGTATAGGTGTACTTGCACGCAACTCACAGTTCCATATGCGCCCGCGTCGATTTTATGGGTAAACACCTCGTCACGTTTTGAGGTTCCTGTGGGGATGTCCCCCCAGATAGGTTACTTCACTATTTGGGTGGATCACGTTGACCCCGATTCGCTGAGAAGTTGGCAGGGAGAAATAATGCGGCGAGCAAAATCATTTGTTCTCGCAATGCAGTACCTGGGAAATGCCGGTCTTTCGGTAACCGACGAAACCCTAACCTACATTTCGGCTTCGGGTGAAATGCACAAGATTGCAGACGATTGCGACATTGAAGCAATTATTCGTCGCGCGCGTGGGGAAATTTACAATTATTGCAATCTGAAAATGCCTGCGTTTCTTATAAGTTCGTCGGGGTATAGTTCTCCCGTACCGCTTCCACAGGACATGCCTTCGATTCCACTAATTCTCAAGAGATTTATACGGACCGTGCTTCAGGCTGAAGCACTTGATAGCGAATCGGAATACCGTGCGGACGAGCAACTCAAACGGTGGTTCCTCATTATCGAAGAACTTGATACAAACACGGCCGATCAAGGATACAAAGATCTAAAATGCGTAAGAGATTTCGTCTCGCACTCCAAAGTGGATCATACGAAGGTTATCGAATTTCTCAAGCTAGAGTTTCCTTCGTCAGTTTGCAGTGCTCAAGATAAGAAAGAAGAGGCCCGTTATCTTCGAGACGATTCGCTACACCAAGCGTTCGTTTCTAGGTACGAGTCCATCGCTAGACAGCTTGCGAAGAGGCTCGTCGAGGAAGTTATTGCATCAGGGGGCGGACGTATCTGATCCTAATGAATATAGGTCAGCGCGATAGGCGCTAAGGTTTGCCTGCCAATTTCCCGCGCGGTATCGCGGATGCCAACTTATCAAAAACCGCCCGAAAATCACCAAGCTTGTCGGCTGGCAGAAGCGCGGCGTATTTCTTCGGATTCGCTCTCACCAAACAAACATGCTTCATTTTCGGGTCAAGCGCACGACCTACATGACAACGAAAAGCCAAGCCGCAAACGATAAAGCCGTGAATCCATACGGGGTACGCGTGAACCGAGGATGGAAGGCTGACCCAGTTCTCGGGGTTAGCGATCAATAGGGATGACTCAAGTAAGGCCATTCCCACAGCAGCAGATGCGGGAAAATCGGCATTCCCCAACAGGTAGCCGCGAAATTCCGGTTCATACAATCCCAACCGACAATCAAGACCCATAGCCCCTGCGCGCCATATGATACTCGCAGAAAAGTACGCAAGCTTCTCCGCGTCAATGCTATTGTCCAGCTCGATCAAAAATCGCTCTGGCGCGTTTAGGCGCTTGATGCCCTGCAATATCTTGAGATTCCCGTTGGCATCAATTTTGGTTATCTCGGCCACGTAATCTTCACGCTGGGAGAACCGGTTCTCGCAGTCTTCGCATAGCAGGTGCCGCGTAACTTGCTCGCTGGTGTATAGCGCTGATCCGTCGCTGACGCGTATTGGGTCTTCCCGCCCCAGTGGTGTTTTCTGTAGCCTCTTGTACGCCCACTTGGGCATCAAATGACTGTTCTGTAGTATTCTCGTCTGCTTGCAGAGAGCACAGATGCCCGTATTGCTCGACTTCCCCTGATCCATGCCCGCTCCTCCAAATACAGCGAAAATGCGATATTTATCGCGAATTATAAGACCACGCTTTGCATGAAGAGGGAAGTATGACCGCGCTGTGCTTCTGCCATCAGAGACACGGGCGCCTTTGACGTTGCTGCGTGGCGCCCATCGCTTCTGTTGATCAGCGGAGAGTTCAAACGGGCTTGTCGCTGCAGTGGTTGGTGTAGAAACTGACACCATTGCCATCAGGATCTTGTATCGAGAAATAATGATGGCCATATAGGTCGTCATCTGGGATGACGGACGGTGAATATCCTTTGTCGATCAGGCCGATCCTATAGAGTTCCAGCTCTGCTTTTGTGCGCCCAGCGATCATCAGGTCTATTTTTTCGCTGCCAAAATCTGGTCGTTGTCCGACATGACTATTCTGTAAAGTGCGACTCTGGCTATCGTCCTTTTGAAATAGCAGTAAATGTGTACCACCGCGCAGCTCAACGATCGCCAGTCCGGGAAATTTGTCGAACGCGCGCAGACCTAAACCAACATAAAACTGATAACTTTCCTCGATATTTTGCACTTTCATAACAAAGTGACCGAGTGCAGCGGCAGGCAAAAAATCTTCCATTTCAAATCCTTTCATAAAGTCCGTTAGAGGGCCAACAAAAAATCAAACTTGTTACGTAAGCAACGTCATGCTAATCTGACTGGCCAGTCGAAAATATTATCAGACTGGCCAGTCGAAAAAGCAAGGAGTTGTTGTGACACGAAAGAAAGTAATCGACAGAGACAGGGTCTTGGATGCTGCCGAGGCTGTCATCCTCGAATTTGGCGGCCGAAATTTCACGCTCGATGCCGTCGCAGAGCGTGCGGGGATTAGCAAGGGTGGTCTCGTCTATACCTTTGCGACTAAGGATGTATTGATACTCGCGGCATTAGAACGAGAGCTCGACCGTTTTCAGGAGGCAGTGCGTCGGCGACTCGGCAGCGGACCAGCTGGGCCGATTCAATTGGCGCTCGCTCATATCGAGGAAGCACTGGCCGAGGACGACGCCTCGACGCAAATGGCGGCTTTCCTCGTAACGGCACTCGTGCATGCCCCTGACATGCTAGGGCCGGTGCGACACTTTTATCGCACACTGCTCGATCCGTTTCGATCAGAACATGGCGAGGTTGCTGAAGTCCGTCACGCACTGCTGGCTGTTGAAGGTATTTTTCTGCTCAGCGGGCTCGGTTTTGCGGAGGTTTCCCCGGGGGAGATCAAAGCTGTGCTGCTCCATGCACGGAATAGTGTCCTTGCAGCGTTGGATTAGGCGACATTGAACGCGCAGCCTGGAAAGACAGTCATCGGCCAATTGCGGTCGTAGCATCGTCATCGTAGTCGTAGAATCTACTGAGAACACAACTACCAGCAGAGGGCGAATTTACTTGGGAGATTGGGGCATGAATCGAGACGACTTTCTGGCGCGGCTTTGCCAACTGTTTAGACTGATGCGGAAAAGAAATAAAATGGATGTCAGCCAGATTGAACGTGCCAGAACCAAGGCTTTTTATAAGTTGCTAGTAGATAGACTTGGGGCAGATTCCTGGACCACGAGAAGGGCTTCTTTGGTAGAACGTATACGCACGAAGGAGTCAAAGATCGATCTAAAAATGCCGATCGAATCCCAGCTATTTGTGCCGCTGGAGGACGATATTGATTGGTATATCCTTGTAGCTGAG
Organism: Collimonas rhizosphaerae; assembly: GCF_038896935.1. Taxonomy (NCBI): domain Bacteria; kingdom Pseudomonadati; phylum Pseudomonadota; class Betaproteobacteria; order Burkholderiales; family Oxalobacteraceae; genus Collimonas; species Collimonas rhizosphaerae. The sequence goes on along the minus strand of NZ_JBANDC010000002.1, from coordinate 38,587 downwards.
TTGGCCTATGACTCCCCTTATAGCGACTGCTCCTATAGCAGCACTCGAATATATCCGTATGCAATGGCAATCGGTGCCTTTTCAGAGCAGCTTAAGAGAATACCCAATGTAGAACAGATTCTAGATAAGATGCTGGCAAATAGTTCAAAGCCGGAGTCGCAGATCTTTGAGTTGCTTACAGCATCGTTTTATTTAAAAAACGGTTATGAGGTTTCCTTCATCCCAGAAAAAAGCGTCGATTGGCCGGACGGGAAAACGAAAAAGTCGCCGGACTTACTTGTCAGGAATGGTGATGTTGAGATGTACGTAGAGTGCAAGCGGGCTGACAAGCAGACACAATACTCGCAGATCGAAGAAGCGGCTTGGGCGAGGATCTGGAGCCGATTGAGCGCTTATCTACTTGAGACGGAGCCGTGGAGCATCGTTCATCTAACCTTCCACAGTCAGGTGGTCGATGCAACACCCGATGAGGTGATCAGAATGGTGGGGCTGGCTATCGAGCGGGGACCAGGCAAAGTTCGGGAAGGTTCGATCACTGCAGAGATTAGCCCTATTGATCGGGTGTCCTTCGAACGTCATTATCGCGAAAACTCCGTAAGGCCGAACAGTCCCCAGCATGAACTGCTGGTCTTTGGTGACATGGACAGCAATGAGAAGCGGAGCATTGCGACGATCGCTGAGAGTATCGTCCGGCCGGGTAAATCAGACGTCATTCTGAATATTTTTTTGGATGACGTTGCCAACTGCGTGGGGGCTCAATGGCGGTGTGACCATGATATTTCGCTTGAACGGCGCTCACGGCATTTTAAAGGGCTGGTCCACAATGCGACCAGCCAGATACCTCCTGATAAACCCGGTGTCGTACATGTTTGGTACGAAACGGTTGAGGGAATTAGCATCGAAGAAATGCGGCATGCCAAACATCTTGATAACCTTATGACGTACGACGCTTCCGGGACATCGGTGTTGGGTGTGCTGATTCACAGTGTGAATTACTACTCGTTTGAAAATAGATACGAGTGGGCGGAGACGGTACAGCACTTCGCTCGGATTCCAAATCTGATGGATATCTATCGTCACTCCTTAATGTTATCTGGCGACGAAATCCTAGAAGTTAGCGGTATTACTCATTGGGAGCAGGACAAGGCTAACAAATCTAATTAGGCAGGTTGAACGTCCGAAATCGGCGCCAAAAGCAGCCACTTCTTCTTGTGACCCCAGACGGGGCACTAATGCGGCTAACATCAGGAAGTGTTATGAAGATACGGTCAAGGATGAACGGCAACCAGGATGCTGGATTTAACCCTCTCGATCAGCAGTGCATCCATAGACCCGCGCCACCAACGCATCGCTAGCGCCTTGCGGTGTGGATGGCCGACAATAATGAGATCGATGTCCAGTGCATCAGCCAGCGCACCGATGACCTCGACTGGCTCACCCATCTGCAGATGAGGCGTCACATCGAGTCCGGCAGACACCATCAGAGTCCGCCCTCGCTCTAACTCCTGCTCCATCATCTGCAGCTTAGTAGTGAATGCAATCTCAGGTGCGTAGCCGCCCGCCATGCCATACGGCGAAAGCTGAACTACCGCCAGCAAATGGATTTCTGTCGAAGGTGGCGGGTTGATGCGTATACATTCATGCAGCGCGGATAGACTTTCTGGTGAGCCGTTATAGGCAACCAAAATTTTCTTGTACATGACATCCTCCCACTTCGACCGGCCCATTACATACGAATGGATCAAGCGATAGGGTTATTGTGCACCCTTTTCAGAGGACGAATCGCATCAAGGCATATTCCTGGTTGAAAGCTGTCATTGGGTGCGTATATTGCCTATGGGGTGAGCGCTGATTACCTCCTGGGGCTGTCGAATGAGCCAGAGCGGGAGGAGGCCGGCTTATAACTATCAGAAGCCTTAAGACTGCCTTAAGCAGGCTCATGCTAGGATTCGTATCATGCGCATCCTCCTAGTAGAAGACGACCCCTCGCTTGGCGCCACTGTACAATCCTGGCTCCAGCTGGACGGCTATGCGGTGGATTGGGTCTTGCGTGGCGATTCTGCAGCGACTGCTTTGCAAACGCACCGCTATGACTGCGTATTGCTCGACCGCGGTTTGCCAGGTGCATCAGGCGACCAATTATTGAGGAATTTACGCGCTGCTAAAGATGTGGTGCCGGTACTCATTATTACCGCTCGCGACACCTTGATGGACCGTATCGCAGGCCTTGACTTGGGCGCTGACGACTATCTAGTGAAACCATTTGATCTGGAAGAAATGTCGGCTCGTATCAGGGCCGCAGTGCGCCGTCATGGGCTGCAGGCCGATAATCTTCTAACGCATGGCACGATTGAACTCGACATCTTCAGCAAGCGCGTGCTACTAGATGGAATAACGATAGAACTGACCGCACGCGAATTTGCAGTATTGCGGGCATTGATGTTGCGCCGAGAACAGATAGTCACGCGCGCGCAAATTGAGGAAACCTTATACGGCTGGGGCGAAGAGGTCGAAAGTAATGCCATCGAAGTCCATATCCACCACCTCCGCAAAAAACTCGGTACGGCGGCCATCGTCACCGTGCGCGGCCTCGGCTATCGCTTAAAAGAACATGCCTGAATCACTTAAAGACCATGTCGGCAATGGACCGCGTTCGTATTCATTACGCTGGCGGTTGCTGTGGACGATATTAGGTACAAGTACACTGCTGTGGCTGGCCAGTCTCAGCATCATGGTTTTCATCGCCTGGAACGAAACTAATGATGTGTTTGATGATGCATTGAAGGAATCCAGCTATCTGATTTTGGCAGCCACCACCGATTTCAACGAACGCGGTTTGCTCAACGCTGCTGGGGTTGGTACAGGTGAACCGCGCAAAGTCGATATGCAGTATCAGATTGTAATGAATGGTAGGGTGATCCAACGGACCAGCAAGGCGCCGTCCACGCCGTTCGTTCCTGAGTTTGAGAAGCGAAAGGGTTTCAAGAATATAGAGATCGACAACAAGCGCTGGCGCATATTCGTGGTGCGCAGCAAGGATACGCGTTTTGAGGTCCAAGTCGGGCAAAAATTCAAGAAACGCCTAGACATTTTGGAAGAACTGGCTGGTAGCCTGACCCCGCCGGTCTTGCTGTTGCTGGCCTTGTTAGCCGTGCTCAGTTGGTATTGTGTTAGTCGCGTGATCAAGCCAATCAACAACACCGCCTATGCGCTGACACAAAAATCCCGCGACGACCTGACGCCGGTCTTGCTGGACAGCCAGCCGAGCGAATTGAAACCGATCGTCAACGCCCTGAATGGAGTGTTGCTACGATTAGATAGCGCGCTGCAGGCCGAACGTCGGTTTACTGCCGATGCAGCGCATGAACTGCGCACACCGCTGGCCGCGTTGCGCATGCACGTCCAACTATTACAGCGCCAGCATAGCGGGCTCTCTTTGCCGTTTCAAAAACTACGCGATGACATCGACCGCAGTACCACCCTTGTTGAAAATTTACTGGTCCTGGCACGCTTGGACCCACTCAATCCGGGCAGCTTGCAACATCAGACAGTCGACATTGAACGCTTTCTGCGAGAACTAATCCGAACTCATACCACCACAGCGGAACAGCGCGGAATTCGCTTGCAACTAGACAGCGACATCGATCAGATGAACCTAAATCCCGAGATGATGCATATTGCCTTACGCAATCTTCTCGACAATGCCTTGCGTTACAGTCCCGCAGGCAGCATTGTCCAGATTGAAGCCAACCAGACACTCGGTCTTCTGCGCATTGCCATTCGAGACGATGGTCCGGGCGTTGATGGAGCGCATCGCATCAGATTGAGTGAGCGTTTTTTTCGGGTATTGGGCAGCGAAGAGAGCGGCAATGGTCTGGGATTGTCCATCGTCCGTCGTATTGCTGAATTGCATGGCGCTAAGTTGTCTTTTGGTAGCGGCTTACATGGCCGCGGCCTCGGCGTTTTCCTGGATTTTCCACATCAAGAACAACTATAGTGCAAACAGGGGCATTAATTATTTATCCTTAAGATAACGTTAAGGTTGGCAGGGTCTAATGGCATCAAGGTCAGCGCACTACAACACTCGCGCTGCACCGATGTTCTCAATCACCTATCTATCGTTATCAAGGACCATCCATGAATCGCATTAACAAACTGATCGTCATCTCCGTTTTGGCAGCCAGCTCGACCATAGTCTTTGCACAGGGCTATAACGGCCCCACCACCACTGCGGCTCCAGCCAATAAATATGCCGGTCCCTCAACTGTGCCAAGCATGACTGCCAAACAATTACTGGCCAACGGTGCGGATAAGCAATATGTGACCCTGACCGGAAAATTGGTGCGTCACACTGGCGGTAAGCACTACATTCTGGCTGACACTAGCGGCGAAATTCCGGTCGAAATTTCACCGAAGCGCTTTCCCGCGAATCAAACCATCGACGCCAACACCACAGTCGAGTTGGCCGGTAAATTCGACAAGGAACGTTTCGGCACCTCGAAGCTGGAAGTCGAACAAATCAAAGTAGTGTCGAAATAAGCCAATCGCTAGCGGCTGACGTACATGACCCTTGCGGTTTTGCCATAAGGCAGACTCCGCCGAACTATGCTGCGGCTGGTTCTTTCTGGAAAATTTCCATCATCGATCTATAGTTGAAAAAATCATGAATCACAAACAAATTATTGCAAGTCTTATCGTGCTTATTTCCGCTGGCAGTGCTTTTGCTGAAGCCCCTTATCCTTCGGAAACATCATTCGTGTCGACAAAAGCACGCGCTGAAGTGCAAGCAGAATTGATAGAAGCTAAGGCACAGGGTCTGATGAATCAAAGCGACGCCAGCTATCCCGTACTGATGGTCGCACCGCTCACACAGGAAAAAATCAACGCGCAGAAGCGCTTCGAAGAGTCTGCTATCGCGAAGTCCGACGCAAAAATCTATCACGGCGCTTAACAAAAATTCTGTTGCGTTGGCGAAAAACTGACGGATTTTGACGTGGGGGATGTTGGTCTCCCCCTCACGTAGTCCAGATTTTTCCTGCCAGTGGGTAAAATTGGCTGGCAAAAGATATCGTATTGCCGCTTACAATCAGCGAGTTGATTCTTGCGGATCATGTGCATGAGCTCGATGCTGGCCAACACGATTCTTGCTGAATAAAAGGATTTGATGCTGAGCATGAACCGATGAAGGCGAGATTTAGTTCTGTCGAATTAGCGAGACCGCCTTACCCGCACACGGGTATCGTCAACGTCCGGCGCGCCTGAGCGCCTCCTGTTCCTTCTTGTAGTCGTCTCGGCAATCTGTATTGCAGAATAGCGCGCCAAGTGTCACTTGTCGTGCTCTTTCCCGTTGGCGACGGTGCTGCGTTTAATATTGAGGTACTTATCGATTGAAGAAAGGAACTACCTCCGCCAGTTCAGATTGCGGGCGGTGTCGTGCAAAGCAGTGGGATCGTCAATCAGTCAGCCTGGCACGTTCGGTGGCAGGTTTTGCTGGTTTGAATTGTACGGGCTTGATTGATATGTCGTCAGCGTAGTGGGCAATGTCTGTAAAGGACCCCGTCGGGTAGTCAGACACTAGTCAGAAAATGGAAAACCTGCAAAGAGGCGCGGGTTTTATGCATTCTAATAGTGGCCCGCCTCGCTCTTATGAAGTTTCACAATGAGTCATCGTCAAATTACGCTCGTTAAGTCATCGATTGAGCGCCTGCCTGTCGTCATGGAAAGAACTGGAAGAAGTCGCGTTTCCATTTATCTCGACATGAAGAATGGGATGTTTTCGCAATGCTTTAAAGTTGGCATCCGGGCTGTTGGCTGGTTATGTAGCGACATTGATGCGTGGATAGAAAACCGTGTTCAGGCTTGCCGAATCAGCCATGCGGGCGTAGGACATGTGAATGACTAAGGTAACTAAGTCTGGACCTCCGGCGCGTAAGGCAACCAAGAGGGCGATAAGGGATCCAGCTAAAGATGTCGCCCCCGAGATGCCAGTTGATGACAGTGCTGCACAAGCGCGTCTCCGCCGTGCGCAAGAGATAGTGAACGGTTTTGATCTGCCGGCTCGCACGAAGCTCTTCGTGGTGGAATACACCAAAGACATGAATGCTACGCAGGCGGCGATTCGTGCAGGCTATGCGCACAAAGCGGCGCAGGAGCAGTCTTCCAGGCTGTTATCAAATGCTATGGTGAAACAAGCCGTCGATGCAGTGATGAACGATCGCATCGAACAGGGCATCTTTGACGGCGACATGGTGATATCCCGGTGGGTGGAGATCTCGCAGGCTAACCCGAACAGCTTGACACAGTACCGGCGGGTGAATTGTCGCTATTGTTGGGGTGAAGGTCACCGCTATCAGTTCACACCGGCTGAGATGGAAGATGCCAAGCAGGCGCTCGCCGATAGCAACGCCAAACGCGTGTTGGACGAACTCCCTGAGCTGATGTGGGACGACAAGGGCGGGCTGGGCTTCGTTGGCAACCGCGATCCGCATCCAGAGTGCCCGGAATGTTGGGGCGAGGGCGTTGGGCGCCCGTTCTTCACGGATACTCGTAAGCTAGGCCGCGAGAGTTTGCCGCTGTATGCCGGCGTGAAGCAAACCAAGGACGGCCTGGAGATCCAGATGCACAACCAGAGCGATGCCCTGGATAAGCTGGCCCGCCACTTTGGCCTATATAAAGACAAGTTGGCCGATGCCGTGGAGAAGAGCTATACCCGGGAAGCGCTAGAAGAACGTTTCGCCGGTGCCATGCAGCGCGCCCAGGAGCGTCAACGCCAAGTAGATGAAGAGCGCGGAACGGTCGTGAATGGCTAAGAAACGCCTGCTGGATGATCCGCGTTACCCGGAATTCGTAGAGCGGTATCAGTTTGACCCGCTGCGATTCGCCGTCGAGGTGTGCGGCGTTTCACCCAGCGCGGACCAGATTGACCTGTATCAGGCAATGGAACCCATGGATGCCAAGGTCAGCGTGGTCTCCGGCACCTCCACCGGCAAGACTAACTCGTTTGGCCGTATCGCCCTTTGGCACCTGCTGTGCTATCCCTATGCGGTCTACGACGGTAAGCTTGAGATCGGTTCGAACACCTACATCGGTGCGCCGAATCTGCAGCAGGTCGCGGACGGCGTCTGGAAGGAAATGCAGGACTCAAAAATTGCCATGGCGAACGGCCCGCACTCCTGGCTGTGTGACTATTTCATGATCACGAAGACCCGCGTGTACGTGACAGGCTTCGAGGAACAATGGTTCGTGGGTCGCGTCGCGCTCGCCAAAGGCCAGTCTGTCGGCATCGCCGGTAAGCACCGCTGGGCGCAGCTGATCATTGTCGATGAGGCCGCCGGCGTGAGCGACGACCACTTCGATGTGATCGATGGAACGCAGACGCAGCCTTGCAACCGCACGTTGATCGCCTCTCAGGGCGTCCGCAGCAGCGGACGGCACCACGCCTCTCATCACAAGCTGTCGGCCCGTAATGGTGGTTCATGGCATGCGCTACGCTTCAACTCTGAGCGCTCGCCGTTTGCAACAACCAAATGGCTCAACGAGCGGGAGAAGGAGAGCGGCGGCCGGGATTCGGTCGAATATCAGATCCGCGTGCTGGGCCTGTTCCCTGAGCAGTCCGAGCGCTTCCTGTTAGGTCGCAGCCAGGTAGAGAAACTGGTTGGCGCCGAACGCACGATCAGCGCCGGCGAACCCTATGGCAATTTGTTCATCATCGACGTGGCCGCTGGCGTGTTCCGCGACAAGACCGTCGGTACCTACGCGCGGGTGATTGGCAACGGCGACCGCATTGATGCCGACCCGCGCCGCGTGGACATCATGGACGTGCCAATTTTCTCGAATGCTCTGGACTGGCAGCATATTGCCGGCGAGGTCTTCCACTACACGCAGCGCCTATCCAACTGCACCATCCTGGTCGACGTTGGCGGGCAGGGTATCCAGTTCGCGAAGATGCTAGAAAACCTAGGTTGCCCGAACGTCGTCAAGATCAATTGGGGTAATCCATGCTTCAAAAAGAAGAATAAGGATCGCTTCTTCAATCTCCGGGCTCAGTGCTCCGTCCTTGCTGCCGAGGCCGTGAAGGACACTCGAATCACATTTTCCAATCAGCATGTCCAAGACCTACTCGACCAAGCTTCCAAGATTCCCTATTTCTTCGATGAGAAGGCCAGGTATCACATTGAGCCGAAGGACAAGATGAAAGAGGAGGGCATCCCATCGCCCGATCTATGGGATACGGTTTGCATGGCGTTTCTGGAGAGCGCGCATTACATCAGCTCTGCAGATTATGACTCTAGCCAATCAAATGTGGAAGCCGCGCGACGGGCTGCTGAGGATGCTTTTGCTTACGCTTGAGCTGGCGGTTTTGACAGAGAAAAAACGGGACAAGTTTTTTAGTTTGCCCCGTGCTGTGGATGGAACCCATTAACTAAATTGGTTAGCCCCCGGTGGGTTTCTGGAGTACCCAATGCGTTTCCCTAGCTGGGGTTGGCGGCATTACGTTGTTAACTCCAATGGACCTAGTTTCTTTTGGATTGCCTACTGGGTGCCAGATTCCGCCCTGCGGGCATTTTTCGCCGGTTTTGGCTTTGGTTCCTGCTGGAAGCATGATGTAGTCCTTTCTGATAAAGGCATCACCAAGGATGGTGACCTTGATCCATCTTGGGAGGATATTCCCCCGTGGCAACGTTACACCTTATTCGCCGCCGCTTCGTACTTAATTCGATCTATTTCGCCGCCTAGGAGTTCTGGCCGGCCTTTTATTCTGCTTCGATTCGGGGGAGGGCTTGTATCATGAAAATCTGGGTCTTGATCAAAAGTAATAAAAAAATTGCATCAATCGTAGATAAATGTATAATTAATTTATTGCCTTAAAGTATTTATCACGTAGTCAATCTATGTTACAAACATTGATAGACGTTTTTCACCATCCATCATCTGATGTGAATGGTGCAAGAATAGCGTATTGCTATAAAAATAATTCCGCAGGAGGGGCGCCGCCGTGACTTTAGAAGAGCTGAGAGCGCTTGTAGATTCTGTTGAGTTAGACTTGCCGCCCCAAAACCTGGCCGAAAAAGGCTCATTGGTTGATCGCGATGGACGGACTGCGGATTTCTCGATTCATCGGGGCTGGAATATTACGCTTAGCCATGCGTGCGATAAGCACTGGCGCGAATACAATCTCGCCTTGATGAAATTTATCGATGATCAGAAATATGATGATCGGCGCTTAAAGACTGTCCTTGCTGGAATACAAATTGATGATGCTCATTGGGATTGGCTCCTTAAGTCGTCTCACTACAGAACTGATGAGTACAAATGGCTCTTTTTAGTTGCCGATGGAAAACCTCAAGGGGCATGCCTCATTTATCATCCTAAAGCCAGTGTTCTTAGTGCTGGTGATATTTTCTATATTGAATACATTGCAGTTGCGCCGTGGAATAGATCTAACCCCATGGAGTCCCGGCTTTTTAAGGCCGTTGGCTCGATTTTGATTAAGCATCTTATTTGCTATGCTCATAGTGAGCTAAAGCTCCGTTATGGTTTTTCACTCCATGCTCTTCCAAGAGCCATAGGCTACTATCAGAAACTTGGTATGGTGGGGCATACACTGTCCGACAAAGCGCCGCTGAAATATTTCGAGATGACGGAAGACTGCGCAGCTAATTACGTGGCGGGGTTATGACAAGGTCTTCTAGTAAATCTGACGACTTAGACGAATTTCCCGTATCTAGTTACGGTAGCGAAACTGCGCACAAATTTTACGAAGCTTATTTGAAATCCAAGGAACTGGCAGCTGGGTTGCCAAAGCGGAAAACCCCTGGTGCGGATCAAGAAGTGCTCTATGCACTTTTTAGGGAAATCCAATCATCGCAATCATTAGGTGGCGCATTGTTTCGCAGAAGATCCGACGCAACAGAAGCGATGTCGATATTGTGGATTTCCCGAATTCGCCAACTCGCACAGGCTTTCATTGCAACGTCGGAAGACGTTGCGGTCTTTGCCGGACTTGACCAAGGCTTTCTCAGTGAGTTTTCTAAGCTAAGCGTGAAAGTGGATAATCTTCATATCCTGAGAGACGTTTTGTTGAAAAAGGGAATTGTGTTGATCTTTGAACGGTCGCTGCCCGGCATGAAAGTCGATGGCGCGGTCTTTCGATTGGTGACAGGAAACCCGGTAATAGCTCTGAGTCTACGGCACTCTCGGCTCGACATTTTCTGGTTCACTCTTTTGCATGAACTGGCACATGTAATTCTTCACTATGAGACGTTAAACGAACCAATCATAGATGATCTAGAAGAAATTCCGGTGATTCTCATCGAGAAACAAGCCGACAAACTTGCCGGCGATTCGCTTATCCCGCGTCATATTTGGAGGACTTGTGATGCAGTTACTCGTCCTTCAGACGCGAATGTTGTGGCGTTTGCTAAAAAGGTGGGAATTCATCCTGCAATAGTGGCAGGAAAGGTGCGAAGAGAGCTCAATAGGCACACACTCTTTACCGCGATAATCAACGAAGTAAACGTTCGGAAGGTTCTTCTCAATGAAGAATAAATATCGTCCTTTCCTAAAACTTAAAGTCAACGAAATTGGTGCGCTTGCCGAGCTTTGGCCAGATCTTAAAAAGGAGGTAATTCCCTTTTTGGATCTTCCAAAAAAAGAAAATAGCGATGAAGAGGAATTCTGCATATCGATACAGAAGGCCGCAAAAAGCGTTGGGAAGCACCTTGCGAAATTCCAGTCATTTTTTCTCGATAACTACGACATTGACGATGCATTGCTTGTAAACGGTGATGATAATTACCAGTTCGTTGTCGAGGCATTCAGAGATCTCGACTTTATACCAGTTCTAGGGTTGGATCGAACGCCGCGACACAATCAAGTGGTATTCGACAACGTCGTGGCGGGGAATATAAAGTCATCTACTGCCGCAATTCGCTTGCAGCAGGAGGACTTTGAAACTTTTGAGTTAGTCGAAGACCAACTCCGCGAATTAATGAAGCAGGGCCACGAATTATTTAAATCGTGGACACTAGTTCTCGACAATCGACTGTGTCTTAACGTTGATGCCAATAGGCGTTCGGCAGAATTACTACGATTCATTGCGAAGGCAAAACGCAAATTTTCATTTGCCGAAATCGTTGTTTGTGGCTCTTCCATCCCGTCGTCGATAGGGGAGATTATCGCGGTCCAGCAAGAGTTGTTGCACCCCAGAGTTGAGCTTGCGATCTATCGGCTCGTGCATCAGCAACAGCCGCATCCAAATTTGTATTTGGGTGATTACACCGTCGTGAGTCCGTTGTACTCAGACATAGATATTCCGAAAGAGTCAATGCGAAACGTGACCGCGCCTAAAATTGCGTATTCGTTTGATAATACACACTACGTTACTCGCGGGGGATCATTGCAACGGCATGCAAGGGGTGCGCTTCAATATAATGATCTCGCTCAAGCCTTAATTGCAAAACCATTCTATCGAGGCGCGCCGTACTCTTTCGGAGATAATTTTTTACTGGAAAAAAGTAACTTCACGGGGAAACAGGTCACCCCAAGTAGTATCTTAAAGCCCACCATCAATGCGCATATGACTTATATGTGTCTTGATTTTCAAGTTTAGCTGATCTGGCAATAAGCTTTTCACCGATATTTTTCATAAGCTTCTCTTGTCCCAAATTCTCAGCAATGATTTGCGATAGGCATGCACGTGTAAGTTTGGAGATTTTTTCATCAGTGACGCTGATCGCGACCTCTGCTAGTTCAGATCGCCATAGGGTAAGAAGTGCTAGCTGCTTGTTGAAGCCGGGATTTTTCTTTGCTGAACGTGAGTGTGATAATTTGACCTCTTGGCCGGCACGCTTAGCAACTATGATTCCCCAATGTTCAGGCGCCAGCGCCAAGGCTTTAGCTAAATGATTTTCCGTTGTTACCAGTGTTACCTTGCCGAACACTAGGTCGTAAAATTTCCCCTGCGTCAAAATTCTTTGGATATTGTCGCCTTCACCTTTGATCTCGTAGCAATGAGGCTCAGAGTGAACTGTAACCACATCGGCAATAGCGTTGCCATTATGTACGCGTAACTCTTCAATGATGGCTTTGGGGGCTTGCGTTGACAGCTTCCGTATAAGCGAACGCCTGATGTCTTTATCGCCTAATGGCGAAGAAATCTCATCTATTGGATTCATGTTATTCCCGGCTTTCTTTCATTAAGGATGAATTGTAGCGGTTGGCAAACATCGTTGCATGTTTAACTGCTTGCACCGACATGACGTTGTCGTCGAAACGTCAATGTAGGCGGTGATATGTCTCGTAGATCATCGAAAACGCACAGGCAATCGCACTTGATTTGTCAAAATCCACCGGGTCATCATTTATCGGGTAGTTGAAAACCCCGGAATGCTTAATCAAGTTGATATAGGCCGGCTGCAGGTCGTCTGCACGATTCAACTCGACCAGAACTTCTCCTTCAATTGAATGGATCAATCGCCAAGTAAGGGGCAAGCCTGCCGTACGGTGGCGTGTGACTATCGTGGCAATGATGGGCTCTGCCCGGGCAATGACTGCATCAAATTCGCTCATATTGGTAAGGCGCATGGTGTTCCCCAAAGTGCAAAATATACTGTATGTATGTACAGTATATGCGCTTATCGGGTTTTTGCTAAGGTCATGGAAATAAAATTTATTGTGAAAAAATTAACCGTCAAGAAAGGCTTGGCTGGCGTCTGAATCCCCTGGCCGGAATTGCTTTAGGGGTTGATGCAAACTGGGAGTTGACAATCGGAGATACCGGAGAGAATGGGCGAAACCAGATTGTGACGATGGTAGGGAATATCTGGGGAGGCCGGGACTGGGGCAATCGAGAAGAGGACCGTACGAGCCTTCGAGTGACTAGGGCAGTGGCAGATGCACTTGTTGATGTCTAGGGCGATGAGGGACATCGCAGCAGCATCGGCGAAGCAGAGGCGACTTAAAACCAAAATGGATTGTCAATCCATGACAACATAACTTTTCCTTCGTCGGTGGATGGTGGCCAGCGACGAAGAGCGGACATTAAGTCATGTGTTCTTGTTGGGTAGTCTTGATTGTATATACCGAGAAAAAAGTCTACAAGCATTTTCTCCGACCCGGACCAACGCCAAGAAAGTCCCTCATCGTTTGGCATAACCATTTCTTCGCTGAGAACATGCCAACCTTTTTCAAATGGGACACGTTTTGCCAACGCGGTTGCATCCCACATTCTTCGAAGCGCTGTTGCACGACCAACTCCTCTCAGTTTTGGCAGGATTAATACTTCCATCTCTACAACAAATTCTTTTATGGCTTTTTCGGCTTTGCGCAAATAACTCTTTCCAAGTGGGATTTGATCACCAATTCTGTCGCCTCTAATATTTGGGCCTGCTTTGGATATATACAGTTCATTGACTAGCCCGGATGCATGAACATACAAGTCCCTAGTAGCTTTTATCTCCAAAAGTTGATTCAGAGGTCCTGAATTTATAGTTTTGTCACCGGCGTATAGAGTGACAACTTGTTTTACGAAATCTTGAAAGCGCCCATAGCTCCACTCGATAACGGTCTTCTCCGCCATAATTGCTATTACTCCGGCAGGAGATCCAGACTTGGCTAACATATCTAGAGACAGGCCTTTGTCTTTAATATGACCTGGATTTTGAAGTAAATATTCTTGAGCCAAATCAAACAAAAGAGCCTCGGCGATACTCATTAAGCCTATTAGATATGTTGCTTCGTGGAAGAGCTGTTGCGAGGCACTTAGTTCTACAGATTTGTTGACCGCCGAAAAATACGAGGAGCCGTCATCAAGCTGTTTTTTCACTTTTGAAAAATGCTCTCTTATTGACTGACCAAAACCTGATGTACGAGCGACAGTAAGTAAGTTCATTATGATTGGTCCTAGCTGGTTTCCGTAAGAGACGATAAAGTATATCAGTTTGGCAACTTTTAAGGCGAGGCAGAATGAGTAGGAAAACCCCCTTATCTCACCCTCGGCGATGGTCCTATCATCATCGTCATGACACCAATAATCACCGCCCAAGACATTCAAGCCATGGTCAGCCACTGGCTGAGTACGCCGCCTAACGGCTATCTCGGTTCGGATTACGGCGCTGATCCCCAGTCGCTACTGCAAAATCCCATGGCCGCCGGCATTGGCGACGCTTTCATCGGCGAGATGCGCGAAGATGTGCCTGTGCTGGATGTGATGCCGGCTGACGCCGTGAATGTCTTCTATGTGGACGCGCTACCGGATCGCCTTGAGCTGATTGTCGACGTGGCCGGCTGGCAGGAGCTGGTGAGCTGACATGGCCATTCTAAAGAAGGCTTTGATCGGGTGGTCGTCAATTCGGTCTTGCAGTTCCCAGAACTAGCGGGGTTGTACCAGGTGGGCGATCCACACTTGCTATCCGCATATCCAGGACGCCCACGACCGGAGCGTCAAAGATTCCCTATTTTTTCGATGAGAAGGCCAGGTATCACATCGAACCGAAGGACAAAATGAAGGAAGAAGGCATACCGTCGCCTGACCTGTGGGATACCGTTTGCATGGCCTTCCTGGAAAATGCACACTACATTGGATCTGAAGACTATGACATTTGCCAATCCTGCGTCGACGCGGCGCGCAAAGCTGCAGAGGACGCTTTTGCTGAGGCATAGCGTAGGATCGTTTGAGATAGCCCAATGCCCATTCTTACTGCCTCAGCTAATCTCTATTTATTATTCCAAGTGTTCGCCAGAATGTCGGATGAACATACGCAAACGAATTCGGTTTGATCGAGCCTAAACTCGGCGCATCGTTATTGTGAAATGACCAATATGTGCCGCTTGTAGAATCAGGTTTGATACCGATCAAGCCTACCGTATAGAAGACTTGAAATACGGTTGTCAACACAGAATGCAACGTGCCTTTTCCATTTAATATAAAATCACTTGCGGACTGAATCACTGAGTCGTCGGAATCCAGATTGTGTGAAAATCGTGCGTAAAAAAATTCTTCAAACGCTTCTCGATTTATCGCAGCATATCTGAACGTGTAAGGCCGTCCCTGTAATAGTGTTGCATAATCACTGAGGAACGGATAAGTCCCTCCCCACTCCTCCTGCAGAGAAATCATTCTCTTGCCGGAATACTCGCCCTCTGCTGTAGAAACGATTTGAGCAGTTACAGAGTTTCGATTTTCAGCATGATCAAGGCACAAGTTGACGAACAAGATTGCATCTCGTGGCCGCAGAAAAGTTCGGTCAACTAGGTATTCGAAAAAAGTAATTTTCCCTATTTGACGAGGAAAAAGCTCCTTCAGCTTAACGGGTCTTGTAGTGTATCGCTGCCGAACTAGCTTCTCTATTCGTCGATCAAGCAACTCCTCCAATTGGGGCCTCGACCATCTAAGTTTTAGATAAAGCGATTCATATTTTTCTTCCTGGAACCCGGCATCCTTTGTTTTTGATATCACTCGATTTAACAGGTCGACCCGCAATGCGATCACAATCTTTACATGCGTCAATTTCAAAAAAGAGCGAACAGTTTCGATCAGTGACCGGATTAACTTGTATCGCAGTGACTCCTCTACCCAATGCTCGTCCAAACCATCGATCGTTATGAAATATTTTTGCTGAGGATCATTGAAGATGTCTTCAGAGAGCATTCTAGCTACGTCAGAAAGGGCCTTTATTTGAATCTGACTGACAACCTTCTTGCCTCGTTGGACTACTTCTCTTTTGTCTTCTTCGGTCAATTTCCGGCCGGCCGAGGCGTCTAGTTTCATTCCTCCGAAATCCGCGCCTATTGCGGCCTTTAGGTCGGTTTCAACTTTCGTAGTTAGCTCCTGCACGCGATATTCAGTTTCATTCCAAAATTTCTCACCCCATTCTCGGAGATAATTAATTGCTTGTTCTTTGGAATGGTCGCGGCGGAAAACCGAAGTCAAGCTGGCGAGGAAACTTTGCTTCTGGGCTTCATTATGGATTTTGAATTTATATTTGAGCAGCTCTACTGTAAGAACGTGCTTCCATAGAAGTTGGTAGAACAAGTCTAAGCTAACGCCCGCGGACTCGAAAAAATTAATGATGTCGGAATTTGCAATGTAACTTAGCGATAGATTCTGTGGGGGAACGTCAATGACGTGTTCTTCAACTTCCTTCAGCTTCCGAATCAAAGCGCTTTTTCCTGCGCCGGTCCTGCCAACGATTATTCTTTTGGCGTTTGTTGTGTCTTGCAAGACCGCTAGATCGCCGGTCTCAACAAAGCACTCCGAAAGATATGTGTCATCCGCCTCCGCATCGGCCGCGCCTACAGTGTCGTTCCTTTTAAAGCTAAAGTTGATCCCCGTGTCTCGTTCGTTCATGTTCGCCCCCGTTTTAATTGATGAATTATTGTGTGGCGTCTCCATAATACTAAGTTAATTTTCCGGAAAGCATCTTTTTTGATCGATGTTGATAATGCAACAAAAAATAGTCGCGTAAGGGATTAGCTTGTTGCAAATGTGAAAGTTACTTAAAGATAATATGTTATGCTTAGTTTAACTCTTGATAATGAACAAGCGCGAAAATGACAGTCGCTATACCAAAGTGGAATGCACAGGGAGTTGTGCCGCCGATTGATCCGGCGGACCCTACGTCCTTCAATCGATCACCGTATGAGGTCTCCCTGGTTGACCTGATAAAAACATATGGCACGTCCCCGGAGCGTCGGGCAATCCTAAAAGGATTCCTCGCGTATCGCGCTGCACTGCATGCTCTTGGGCTCGTTGAAGGTTTTCAGTGGATTAATGGTAGTTTTTCCGAAGATGTCGAAAAGCTTGAAGATCGGCATCCAAAGGACATCGATGTCGTCTCACATTTTGACAAATCCTCCCATATTGATTTGTCGGCCACTGGTGATTTGTTTGCGCACGACATTGTGAAAAACACATATCGTGTTGACGCGTATACTATGGAGTTGGAAGCGCTCTTACCTCGGGAAGTCGTTTTCTGGTCTGCTTATTGGTATAGCATGTGGTCGCATAGGCGTAATCAAAATTGGAAAGGATTTCTGCAAGTTGATTTGGCACCGGCAGAGGATGGTGAAGCTGCCGAATATCTCCGTCAATTCGATGTTCCGCAGGGGGCAACGTCATGAACAATACGGAACGCTCGCACTTGTTGGCTGAGCAGAAGTTTCTGCAAGAGCGATTAGCGAAGATACCCGGTAGTGCCCGGTTGATGCGCATGAGCACAGAATCGCGAATCAGCACCATTGCGGGAAAGCTGGCGCTTGCAGTGGATGAGGGCGAGCCGGCTAAAATCAATTTGACTTTCAAAGGGCGGCCAGTCATTGGTAGTCACGGTGTTTTCGCGCAGTTCGGAACTGAAGCCGTCAGCAAGTTTACTGAGGCTGTTGACGCCATCGCCGCATCCCTATCCGCTCCGCTTCGGGCCATGGGACCTATTCCAAATCGAGGTCAGCAACTTCTGATTACAAACACTGCAATCGGATCGTTTGGCTTTGAACTTCAGGAATATTGCACAAGCCGACTTCCACTGGGGGATAGCCTGGTTGTACTTGCGCTTGAACGTACACAGAATTTTTTGGAAAGTACCGTCGGAACAGACGATCAATTGGCAGATTCGGCCGCTGAGACTGATCCAAGAGCGTTAGATAAAATGCGGGCATTTCTGCAAACGCTTGCAGATAATGACGCACTTGTCGGGCTTGAATTTCGGGATCGCACTTTCGGCTTTTCAAATATTGAGCAGGTCAAAACAAGCCTTGCGAGATTGAGTCACGACAATATCCAAGAAGCGGAAATTGTTTTGCACGGACACTTTGACGGATATCTTCCAAGCCGCAGGACATTTGATTTTATCCTGACTAACGACGAACTGATTACTGGTAAAGCGGGGCCGGATATCGATGAAGATGCTCTTGCTGAAATTAACCTTCATCTTCGCGAGAGTGTCGTCATTAAAGTTATACGCACGCAGGTAGGAGCCGGTCGTCCAAGATATCGCTTGCTCGAAACGCCGGCATGGTGAGGCTTAACTAAGTAGTGTCAAATGTGATCGCCGGTGCAGGCTCGAATGAGAATCCGCTTACCATCGTCAAGAATTGCGCTGCGATCCGCAGTTGTCCATGCAAGTCCAGGAGCAGGCTCGGGTTTAATTAATTTTCAAAAATTTGCTGAGTCGTAATGCCATGGGTATCGTCACCGCCATGAGACCAACCGATGACAGTCGGCAGCATGCGCTAGCAAGGAAAGGTGAGGCGTTGGAGAGACGCCTCACCTTCGTCATTTAATATCGATTAATTCCATGCCTGCATGTACCACATCGTATGCGCATCGTTCGCGTCTTTGGGAACGATCTGCAAGCAATTTGCAGCTCCAGAATTCCCGTTGAAATTCGGTTTGATCGCGAGCACGTAGTCCGCCGGTGCGTTCGTGGGATAAAGGAAATAATATTTTTGGGCTTGATTCCCGTAGGTTACATCCCAGGTGGTGTCCTTGTATTTCGCGGAATTCTTTTTCTCCAGCGAGAGCGTGTCCGACTGATCGTCGTAGCAAAGATAGTGGTCGCCAGTGTCCAGTCTTAGAAAAAGCCGACTCTCAGTGTCTTTGTGCCACTGGCCCCAATTAGGATTGTCACTGTAGGACGCTTGCACGATGATTCCCGGATCGGAGGCCTTGCCGTGATAAGCAGCGAGGTGAGTCCCCATTGCGTTTCCGCTGCTCGAGATCGTAACGTTCAGGGCGGTAATGAATTCGGGTTGAGGAATGATAGGTAGCTTTGCCATTTTGAATCTCCTTTGTGGTTTGTGACAAGTTAACGTGCCGATGGGATCCGCCTGAACGGCTCCCTACGTCAAGAACATTTGAACGGGGCTGCACCTACCCCGCCCAAATTCGGAATTCCCCTGACTGGGAAGTTTGAACCGGTACTACCTTTGATCAATTACACGTAATTGTCTTGAGCTGGTACATCAAGTTCTCGACGAGCGAGCACCGGCGGCAGCCGCTGCACTTCTTTCATTTGAACGCGCCATTCCGAGGGACTGCTGATTGCTTAGCGTACTTTGGTTGGCACCCATTTCGTCGACGGCCCCAGTGTATTCGTGCATTACAGGCGCACATAGCTGTCAAAGTTTTCAGGTGGCGGATTTGATCAAGTCACTTTGGGGGACGTAACTTTGGCAATTTGTAGGAAGGAGGGTAATTTCTGGATGAGTTGCCGTTCGGTCTTGTGAACGACGTTCTCTTCTTCTGTTCAGGAAATCACAACGATCATTAATTTTCGTCAGCATCCCATGTAATTCTTGATCACCCGTTGATCGACGTGCCAACAGGTACCAGACGGCGTTTTCGTTCCATCGATAAAAGCGCGTATAGATGCTTTTTGCGCTTCCGAAATGATCTGGCATATCGACCCAAGCTTTTTTATTTAAAATGACCCACAATACGGCCTCAATAAACATACGATAATCATGCTGAGCTAGATTTAGCCCTGACGCTCTGGATAGAATATGCGCCACTTTTTCCCATTGTTCGTCGAGAAGTTTTCCGGTGTATTTGATCGATTTCATTTTTTCCTTTGAGATGAAAATTTTTCAATGAATTAAAATTATTTGCACACCATTATCTGAAAATACGTGAGCATTTCGAGGTCAACCACTTTGGCATTTGATACTCGAAAGCGTGGCACTTCACAGAGTTCTGTAACCTTGCTGTCTAGACCAACTACTTGCGTCACCACTGCAGCTGATTCGTCGTACTTGAATGTGGTAGACCGTTTTAGAAGTCGGAGAATGGATTTCGTGGAGATATGGAGGAAAGTTATTGGGCTTGAGTAAACTCGTCGATATTCACTTCGGCCTTGTTGAACGCACCCTTTCTGATCATGAATTGATAAGTGGGGGATCGGTCGTTCGATAATGGTGGGTAGACCAGGCGACGGTAATAGAATCGTGGCTATTATCAACGTCTCTCACAATAGGTGTTCTAGAAAATTTAGTGCCAAAAATTTTTTTCGTCATGATTTTTCTATTTCAGAAATAAATAGGAAGAACGCGAAATCAATGAGACGGGAATTGCGGTTATTTTTCAACTGGCAAACGTTACAGCTTTGGCTTTGTCGGCGAAAAATTTAAAACCGACCCAGGCAGCAACATACAAATTGCCCACCTCTTTTAAGGCGACTCCTATGCAATGAGGACGCCATTGTTCAATAAAGAGATGATCGTGGAAATTCAAATGTTGGCGCAACTCGAAGTGTCAACGCGAGAGATTGCAAGAGAAACGGGAGTTTCACGTAATGCGGTGAGCCACCATCCGCAGAATCAGGATGGCAACCGAACTCACGGCCATACCGGCGCGAGAACAGAAGTTCGATTTCTATCGTAGCTATGTCGAACAGCGGCCACGATCCGCTACACCGCTCTGGCTACCGGCCCTCATGCTGTCGAGGGAGATACCGGGCCAAGGTTATCTGGATGGTCTGAGTAGGCTTGCGCATATATGTGATAGCTGCGTGTGGTCAAAGCGCCGGAGTCGCTGATAACGGGAATGCCTATTGTGGAACGCGATGTTTTCTACCTGCCAAATTTGACAGCTATTGGTGTTTGCGCAGCTAAGGTAACTTTCTCATTCGGCTGCGGCCTCCATTGAACTCTTGTGTCGTGGTGCGTCCCCGCCATTCACATGAGGATAACTAATAGATGGCAATTCCGAGTAAAAATTTCTGGCTGACAGCTCTGACGCTGGTTTGCTTGTCGTCCTTCGCATATGCCAGCAGTGCCCCCGTTCCCAACCCCGGAGCCACGCCAGAACCGACGCAGACCACCCAGGCGCCAATGCCGCGTGCGAGACAAACCTTACCGCCATCACAGGAGCAATCGAGATTTAATCTGGCGCCCAGTACAAAGCCGCGGACCGATCTGGTTCCAGCACAAAAGCGATCAGTGACCGGTCAGCGCAGCAAACGAATGGCGATCGCGCCAAATTGCCAGGACATGGACATACTCGCTGGATATGATGGCAGAGCCCTGGCAGACTATATTGCTAACCTGCCCGACTATGAATGCCATTACGGCTTGTTCTCGCTGACTGCCGCGCAAGCCGCCAAGATTTATGCGGCTGATAATTTCTCTGCTGTCGCCAACCGTTTCGTGCATGAAGCGCGCATCTACAATGCCACAAACCGGGTCTTAGTCAATCTGCTAATCTATCTGCGCGCCGGCTACTACTTAGCCAGCAGCAATGTGATTGCCAATCCATCTGCATTATTGTTGGCTACCCTGCGCCCGTCAATCCGGCAATTAGTCGACGGCGATATCCTGTTTCGGGAAAACGCCATAGCGTCGAGCACTGCCAGCGAAGTGCTGAAACTCATCACTAATATGAGCGACGAAACCTATTATCTGGACGGTATGAAGAACCTGTTGTTGCGCTACACCAACAGCACCAGCAACCCGTATGCCGCCGATGCGTTGCGAAAACCGACCGCTGCCGGCGGCTTTACCGGTGTGCTAACCGTGCTGTTCTATGCCCATGGCAGGGCGGATGGCAGACTGATACTCCAGAGGGATATGACATATCCCGTCGCGCTGAATAATTTTGTCGTTAACAACAAAGCTTCTCTCCTGGGGAGCGAAACTGCGTATCAATTGACTGATGCAGCAAACGAGGCATTTCGTTTCATGCAATACCCCACGCAAAAAACTAGCGTCAAAATCATGATCAAGAACCAGTTGGCAACAACCACCATGACTGGCGCAGATAACGATCTCTGGCTGGCTGCAGCGGCCGCGGTGAAATATAACGACAATGCCAATTGTGCAGAATACGGTACCTGCGATTTCGAAACTCGACTCGCCGATGTCGTACTGAAAAATAGATATTCCTGCAGTCCTGCCATACGCATCCGTGCTCAGCAGATGACGCCGGCGCAAATGAAATCGTCGTGTGATGTTATACAAAGAGAAGAATCCTATTTCCACGATATGCTGCAAACTAATCGTGCGCCTGTGGCTAACGACCATAATGCTTCGCTTGAAGTGGTGGTATTTGGTGATTACACCAACTACAACAAGTACGCCGGGGTAATGTACGGGATCAGTACCAATAATGGTGGGATGTATCTGGAAGGCAGCCCTAAGGCACCTGGTAATCAGGCGCGATTTATTGCCCACGAAGCATCTTGGATGCGTCCGGCATTTCAGGTATGGAACTTGGAGCACGAATATATCCATTATCTGGATGGCCGCTTCAACATGTTCGGAGATTTCAGCGAGAGTACAGCAAAGCCGGCCGTTTGGTGGATCGAAGGGATTGCCGAGTATTTGTCTAAGAAAAATGACAACCAGGACGCGATCGATGTCGCTCAATCTGGCGCTTACAGCTTAAGCCAAATATTCGGCAATACGTATTCGATGACGGATTATGTGCCACGAGCATATCGTTGGGGCTATATGGCAACTCGTTTTATGGTTGAACGCCATCGTAATGATGTCGATACCTTGGTGACTAGATTCCGCGTCGGCGATTATGACGGCTATCAAAATATAATGGCTTACATAGGTGCTCGCTACGACAGTGAGTTTGTCAGTTGGGTCAAGACTGCGAGCACTGCGGGTGAGCCGCCGTTACCTGATGAACCGCTACTGGCGAGCTGCGCATCATCCAGTTATCTGGGTAAGAATTGCTCAATCAAGGGCTTATCGTCTTCTGATCGCGTATATGCCTATATTCAACTACCGAACGGAGCAAAGAACCTTAATTTACGTACTAGCGGCGGTAGCGGTAATGTTGATATGTATATTGCACTTGATCGTTATCCAACCATCAGTTCTTATGATGTCGCCTCCTCCAATCCGGGTAACAGGGAAAACATTACTCTTGCAACTCCAGTTTCTGGACGTTGGTACTACATTTTCCTCGTCGCTAAGCAAACATTTAAAGGTGTGTCACTGAGCGCTACCTACGATTAATGTGTCGGATAAATGGACTCGCGCTGATCGTACTGGGAGGTCCGAAGATGCAAGAAATCAGGAGGCTACTGCGCGATGTCCAAAGGGAGAAATTATCTCCGTTACTACTGGGTAAACCGAGCAATCCTGTGGCGACTGCACGGCATAATCGCATGTTTTTTTGAAACGTGTTGTGGATCGCGCGCATTGATTCACCGTGGCGAGACTTCCTGCAGAATTGGGCAACTGGCACACGACATGCACGCGGTTCAAGCGCTGGGGCGAGTCCGGTGTATGGCTGCGGGTCGTCGAAATTGTCAGTGGCGACAGCGATTTGGAAACGCTGATGATCGACAGTACGGCTGTGCGTGCACACCAGCACTCTGCCGGTGCCTAGGGCCGCAAGCGATAGGCCGTTCGCGTGGCGGATGGACAAGCAAGGTTCACACAATTGTCGATGCCCTGATTGTCGGCATTCGGGCCGCCGGCGCGACGGTTGTTATTCCACCTAAGCGCAATAGTCTGTTACGGCGTAGTTATGATCAGTATCTATAGGGTCGCAATTTGATCGAACGTTTTTAATTGGATCAAGCAATTACGACTAATCGCAGCACGTTATGTTAAAAGCTGGCGCGCAATTACCTGCCGTTTCTCAATATCGTTTGCACTTGCATCTGGATTGCTTGATTGTTAACAGGCCGCATGGGCTATCAATGATCATGACCACATTTTCTGTGGGTAGGTGGAAATGCAATTGAGAAAGAGAAGCAAAAATCCAATGGGGGAGACTGTCAATTCTCAATTGTTGTCATGTGGAATATTCGTCCGGGCCTATTTTTACTGTCGCCTTGCTCTCGCAGGGTGGCAGCGGCCCGTTCCGTTGCCGGCGCCAACGCAGAAAATTGCGCCGGACCTTCTCAGTGAGTCGAAGAGAGCAAAACAAGGAATCTAGCAATGAAAACTCTGTTTGTATTTTGTGCTTTGTGTTCGAATATGGCGATGGCGCAAGTTGCCGCCGATGTAAAACCCGATCCCGCTTACACCCACCATCTGTCCTCCTCCGGACCGCTTTCCAAAGAGCAGCTGCTGAAGCAGAAGCCGGCCAGCAAGCCGGTTGCGCGCATTGGCGCTAATGCCACCAGCACCTACACTTATCTGCGCTGCTGGTACCGCACCGGCAACGATGCAAGCAGGCCGACCACGACCTATGCGTGGGGCCAGGATCCTTCCAGTGGCGATTATTACCGCATCAACGGCTACTGGTGGGCCGGCGGCCTGCTGAACTGGGAAAACATGTTTTACAGCGATGTCGCGCAGAGCACGCTGCAATCGGTGTGCCAAAGCACGCTGAACGCCAAGGGTATTAGCCAGCCGGTGGCGATGGTCGCTGCCGCTGATAATGCGCTGTCGTTCAACTACACTGTTTGGACCAACGATAGCGTGGCGCAGAGCGGCATCAATAAGATTGTCGCCTTCGGCGATAGCCTGTCCGATACCCAGAATATCTTCAACGCCTCGCAATGGACTTTGCCGAATTCAAGCAGCTGGTTCCTCGGGCGTTTCAGCAACGGCAAAACCTGGGTGGAATATTTCGCCAACAACCTGCAGCTTCCCTTGTATAACTGGGCCATTGGCGGCGCCGGCGTAGATACGCAAAAGCTGGTGATTCCAGGCGTGATCCAGCAAGTGCAGTCGTACACCGAGTACATGCAGAAGGCGCAGAATTACCAGCCGCAGAACACCTTGTTCACCATGCTCATCGGCGGCAACGACCTGGTCAACTACAACAGCACGGTCGACCAGGTGATCAGCGGCGAAACCCAGGCCTTGCAAAGCCTGATCCAGGCCGGCGCCAGGAATATCCTGCTGCTCAAGCTGCCTGACGTTTCCAAGGCGCCGGTATTCGGGATCAAGACCACCGGCGCGACGGTAGCCGCTCAGGTGATCGACCTCAATACGCGGCTGGCGGCGCTGGTCAGTTCCTTGCAGGCGCAATACGGGAGCAGCTTGCATATCCAGCTGTTCGACACCTATGCGCTATTCAACGACCTGCTGAGCAATCCAGGCAAATACCAGGTCAGCAATACTATCCAATCCTGCCTCAACATCAATACCAATTCCAGCACCAACTACCTGAGTACGCAGGCGGCGCGTCCACAGTGCAGCAATCCGGACAGCTTCGTATTCTGGGATATGCTGCACCCGACCACGCATACGCACAAGCTGCTGGCCGATGCAGTGACGGCGTTCTACAAGGCCAGCCTGCAACCTTAAGCCGCGACTGTAGCGGTCCGGCCACTCAGCGCCGGGCCGCTTCATATATACAGATCGGCGTTACCGCCGGTGCGACGGCTGTTGATTCGCCAAAGTTCAATTGTCTGGTACAGCGTAATTATGATCGGCATCTATAAGGACCACAATTTGGCCGAATGTTTTTATCGAATCAAGCAAATCCGACGAATCGCAACACGTTATGAAAAGCTGGCGCGCAACTGCCTGTCATTTCTCAATATCGTCCGCACTTGCATCTGGATGGCAAGTACTATCAAATTGCAGAACGTGATGTAGAACAGGGTGTCAAAGAATCCTGGCTCCCGACGGAGTAAGCGCCTTACTCCCTTCACGAGACGTATCGCGACGGCTACCGGCTGCGGAAACAAGACTTCCACACTCGTTGTGCTTCGTGCACCGCGTCTGCCAGGTTAAAACTCTCTGCATTATTTTGAGCTTTACATGGCTGTTCCATTGCACCCCAAGCTCGATGATGGCCAGGTCATCATCGGCCCGGAAGCTGTGGCTCAGCGTCAGGCGTACGGGGCCTGGTTTCTGTAACGCTGGTATCTTCGCTGCGCCAACGATGGCTACTTTGCAATGCAAATGAGTGGCTACTTTCACATGCAATACCGTGGCTGCCTTAATGCGGATATGGAATGAATACGGCGCACAAGGTCGCAATGGGTGCCCTTTCTCGCGCGGAGGTACTGCGCGTTTTGACAGGTGCTATAAAGAAATATTGAGAGTAGCCTCAAATTGCTGACTCGAATACGCAACGGCGTTTGCGGTATTAAAAAAATCAAATTTTGATTGATGTCAGCACAGCAGTTTCCACCCTCAATCCTATTAAAAATGAAGGAGAAATAGCAATGACTCAACTTACTCTGTGGGGCAGTATTGAAAAAGATGGAACGATCGTCAGTGGATCCGGCGGCTTCAGCGTGAAGCGTGAGAGTACCGGCAATTATTCGATTTTGTTCAAAAATCAATTCACTAATAATCCGGCCATGACAGGCGCCCAGTGGGGATATGGGAGTGGGGAAAGCACCTTGGATAATGTGATATTTCCTTCTTTGTCTGGCGGCGGTGCTACCGTTCAAACAGGTGATGGCGGGGGACATTATACCGATAGAAATTTCAGTTTCATTGCCATCGGTAACATCGCTTAACCACAATATTTCGTGAATGCCTAACGACCGGAACGACTCTATACCTTCCGGCTACGTTCTCCGCGTCGTTCTTGACGTGATCGTCGAAAATCTGTTTCGGCGATCACATCGCTAGGCCGTTAACTCATAGATGCAGTTGTGGCGAGACCTGAGGTGACGCGATCTAAGGTCTCCGAAATAAGAAAACGGAAAATCCTCACATTTTCCCGTTGGCGATAGCTCTATCATCGTCGCCATGAAACCCACCATTACGGCCCAAGATATCCAAGCCATGGTCAGCCATTGGCTGAGTACGCCGCCTAACGCCTATCTCGGCTCGAATTACGGCGCTGATCCCCAGTCGTTACTGCAGAATCCCATGGCCGCCGGTATCGGCGATGCGTTCATTGGCAAGATGCGCGAGGATATACCCGCGCTGGATGCGATGCAGGCTGACGCCGTCAATGTTTTCTATGTCGATGCTCCGCCGGACCGTCGCGAACTGATTGTCGACGTGGCTGGGTGGCAGGAGCGCGTGAGCTGACATGGCCTATTCCAAAGAAGACTTTGACCGGGTGATCGTTAATTCTGTCTCGCAGTTCCCTGAGCTGGCCGCGTTATACCAGGTGGGCGATCCGCGCTTGCTGCAGGCGCAGTCTGCCATCGCGCAGATGATGGCGATGATGTCGCAGCAGATCGAGCTGGGTGCGATGGAGCCATTTGACAAGGTACGGGATTCGACGGTGCTGGCGGATGCGTCGCTGAAGGGCCTGATGCCGATGGCGATACCTGCACGTGTGAAGGTGAAAGTCGAGAACCCAACCAATGCGCCTTTTTCCATTGGTGCTGGTCGCGGGCTGCTGGATTCCAGCGGGCGCATGTACGTTACCGATTCGCCGATAACGGTGCCTGCCGGTGGGGTAGGGCACGCTGAGTTGCTCCAAAAGCAGGTGCGTTCCGTCGAACATGCAGTGACCGTCTCGCAGGCATTTTATAAAATTGAGGTGCCTCAGCCAACGGACGGGCGTTTTATTAGTGGTATCTCCGTAGCCGACACGGCGGGTACGCCGTATACCTATAGTGTGGAATTTACGAATGTTGCCAACGGCGACAAGGTATTCCATGTGGAATGCGACGAATATCGGCGCTTGTTCGTAGTATTTGGCTATGCCGGTTATGTTGGTTATCAGCCCAATGTCGGTGAGGTACTGACCCTGACCGTGTATGAGACGACAGGTGATGTGCGACCGGAGGCCGACAGCCCCTTCGCCTTGGATTATGCGATAGCGCCGCAAGACGGCCTAATCAAGATCACGATGGACTCGCTGCTGATCCCAGGTGCTGCACCTATCGATATCGCGACGCTGCGGGAGCTCTGTAAATACCCGTCAGCCTATGACCAGACAGCGGTGTACCTAGGCGAGTTTGATTTTCTGGTTCGCCGCAATATCGCCGGGCTGAAATTTCTCTCGATCTGGAATGAAACGATTGAAGAGTTGGTGCGCGAGCCAAGTCTGGACAATATCAACCGACTGTTCGTCTCCTTTGTTCCACCTGATGGCGCCACGCGTGAGTCAATCGAGCAAGAGATTGCGCGCGTGATCAAAGCTGCCGATGACTCCTATCGTATCGTGTTCGTCACTCCAGCCATTCTTGTTATTGGTATGACGATCATCGCCGAGGTGGCGCGCATTCACGACGCCGCAGCCGTCAAAAAGCAGATTCTGGATGTGTTGCTGAAGGAATACGGCGAGAAGGCCGTGCCGATCCGAGCCGGTATGCTAGCGGTGAAATACAAGGCGATCTACGCGCTATTGAAGAACAACGTCCAGGCGCTGCAGGATTCGGGGAGTGATTTTTCAGTAACGATCACACCGATACAGGGCAAGCAGCTCCCGGAACATTTTCGCTATATGACGCCGGATAGCGCACATGTGTCCGTGACCCTGGCCAATTACAACCTTGGTTCCTGGGGACAGTAATGAGCGCCGACAGCAGAATCCCATCGCTTGCCCCGCTTCAGCACAGCCACGACGCCAATGCACTGGAAGCGGAACTGAAGCAGCTGGTGGTGTTCCTGTTCGAGACCCATTTGCGTGACGCCGAGCGCGAGCTAAACGTCTATGGCGTGCCACATCTAGGGTCTTTGTCGCTGATCGAGCGGCACGTAAAACGGGAAGGGATGGCGCTAATCCGCACCGAGGAACCGGCCATGCGCTATCTGTACAAGGCCTGGCGCGCGCGTAATCCCAAGCGAGGATTGCATTTTCTGCGGATGTATCTGCAACTGCTCTGGCCGAATGGCTGGATCGTGGAGCAGCTTTGGCAGGATAAGAGCAAGCCCTATCCGACGGCCTTGAGCAGCGCTAGCAGCATTGGCAGAGTTGATCCCAGCGCCACGCATTATCTGACTAGCCGGATCCGGGTGTCGATCGATGATGAGGGGGAAATGGGAATGAGCATTCCGATGGTAGCGCCCGCGTTGCGCGCGGTGATCGCCGCCAAGTATGTGTTGCAGCTATCGCTGCTCAAGCGCTTTGAGAACGAGATAGGTCAATTTAACGGCGCAATGGCGCAGCAATTTTATCGAGCTGAAGGCGAAGCAGTGCTGCCTTCATCGCATTAGACAGGGGGAGTGGGATGCGAACAGGTGTGATTCAGTACAACCTCAATGATCGCGGTCGCGAACTGACGGGGAAGCCGCGGCAATTCAATATTGGCAAGGTAGCCGCCTTTATCAATGGCGCCAGAACGCAGGAGCGCATTCAAAAGCGCGATATGTTCGGCTATTACGGCCACTGGCCACGCGTCAAATTCGGCATGATGCCGCCGGAAGGGGGAATTTATCAGGGCAAGCTGGTCAAATTGGAGCCGGCCATTGCGACGGTGCATCTAAAGGCCTTCCCAGACGGCACCATCGAGCATGAGGAAGAATTCCTGGCGACGGATGCCGGCCGTACTGCGCAAAAGATGTTCGAGAGCAAAAAAGGTGGCTTCTCCTCGGCACTGAGCGAGGTCGAAGGGCGCTTCTTTGGCTTCGATTACGTCAATGAGCCCAACTTCGATGACAACCGCGGCTATGTGCTGGATGCAGCCGGCGCAGACGACGGCGGTGTGATTCTGGATGATGCTGTGATTGCCGACTACAACCAGAATCTGCACGGCATGCTGGCACTACTGGACAGCGCTCAAGCCAGTTTAGGGGGTGTCCGGGCAGACCACGAGCGTGCCCTGATGGTTATCGCCAAGCTGGAGGAAGAAAACGAACAGTACCTCGCTATGCTGGCCGGCAGACAGGCTACCTTGGATTCGGCTGGATCGCTCCCCATGATGGTCAGTAAGGCCGGCGTGAATGCAATGCGCGCGGATGCGGCTGAATTCAAACGGGCGATCTTGCCTGGCATCGTCGTGCCAAATCAGACAGAGGGACGTAGCGTTGACAACCTGGTCAATCGTTTGCTGCGGCGCTGAGGATCCTATGCTTGAATTGAAAGAAGCCTTTGGCCGGTACATGGGGCGTTATTACGCATCACTCACGCCGACCACCAGAGCGATGAAGTCGTTTGTCGAACGCGGGATCAGTAAAAGCATCGTCTGGGCGCCAGATCGGATGATTGATCAGGTGCAGGACATGCTGGCAGCCTGGCGCAAGAATGACAATGACGGCGGCCCGGGTAGTAGCGCGCATCTGCCGGTCATGATTGTGGCGACCGGCAAAGACTACTCGCCCGTACTGGGGGATTTTTCTCGCCAGGTGCCGGAGCCGGAATGGGTGACGCTGCCAGGCGATCCACTGAGCCGAATTTTTCAGTTACGGCAGATGCAGGGTGAACGCCGCGCGCAGATCGTCATTTGCGCCGCCGAGGATGAGACGGCGCGCAGCATGGCGGCTCAATTTACTTTGTTTATCGCGGCGGTCGTCAATCGTCGGTTTGATGCGACTTACCGCTTTGCCGGTATCAACCATCAATGGCCGGTGATGCTGGAAGCGACTGATGTGCCGGCCATGAATATCGACTCTGGACAGAAAAACCTGACGATCTTGGCCATCGATTTGACCTTGAAAGAGACGATTCCATTGTTTTCTGGGCCGAAAGCAGGCGAAGAGCATGACGGGAAGGGCGACGGTAGCGCTGACAATCCGCATGGCTATCCGGCGCTGAAGAAAATGGTTTCGTACGATCTTGTGCAGAACGTCCATAGCAATGTTGCTGATGGTACGTTAGATGTGTCCTGACATCAGGGTGTACCTGAATAATGAAAATCCAAGCCTCTATATCTGGCTATGGTATGGCGCCAGCCACGGTGTATTCCTTCTACGAGGTGGAGTCGGACATATTGCTGGTCAGTAAAGAAGCGCCATATCGTGCCGACCGCTTCAGCGATGCGATTTTGATCGGCGGCGTTGGCCTGGCCGAGCGTGACAGCCTGTTTGCCGATGTCGACTTCATGGACGCCATCGAAGAGTTTTTTATTCGCTCCAACGGTAAAACGCTGTTGATTGACGACAAGGCCGCGCGCTGTGATCCACGCCAGAAGCTGGAACCGGATGGCATGAGCGATTTTGGCAAGCGGCTGTACCGCGTATCACCGGACATCACTTGTGGGCAGGTGGCGGTGCTGGCGACGGCGCTATATGTCAAGAAGGCATTGGGTATCGGCAGCGCGATGGAAATGCAGGACTGGTTTCTCGCTGCTGGCCAGGGTGGGTTCGTGACGATCTGAATGGAAAACAGCCGCAATGGCACGGGCGAGCTTGGCCGAAAATAGCTTTCATATTTTTAACCAAGGCAGCCAGAATGTCAGCCCTTAATTCGACCAATGCTATAGCCAAGGCGCAACCAAGAACGATCATTCCGACCATTACAGAGGCAGGGTTGATTGCCTCGACCAATGCTGCGAACACTGGTATTGAAATTGCGATTACTCACATTGCTTTCGGTTTGGCGAAATACAAGGCGAGCGGTGTTGAGAAAGCTTTGCAAGACGAAATAATGCGGGTTGCTATTGCCGGCGGCGGTAAAGTTTCCCCTACGCAGATTCAGGTACATGCGGAAGCGATCGCACCTACCGGTTCGCCATTCTGGTGCGGCGAAGTTGGATTTTTTGCCGATGAAATTTTATTTGCGGTGTATAGCAAGCCAGATGCACCCACACTTTATTTTGCAGACGATAGTGTCACAACCGTCTCGTACACTTTGGGTTTCTTTGCGCTACCGGCAGATACCGTGACAGTGCTGATTGATCCGAACATTAATACCGCCATACAGCTGATTGGGGCACATGAAACCGCTAATGACCCTCATCCACAATATCGAAGGCTCGCCACCGAGACGCGCACTGGTGTACTCGAAATTGCCACGCAAGCCGAAACGGATGCGGGCACTGATGACGAGCGCGCGATCACTGCAAAGAAATTGGCGCAGTGTTTGACTCGCTTCGCGCCTCTTGACAGTCCTGCCCTTTCTGGTACACCGACGACGCCGACGCCAGCCAATGGCGACAACTCGCTTAAGATTGCCAACACAGCCTTTGTACAGAAGGCCATCACTCAAGTGGTGATCGGGCAAATCGTGATTGAGGCACGCACCAGCGCCCGCGCTGGTTATCTGAAACTCAACGGCGCGCTGCTCAATCGCGCTGATTATCCCGACCTCTGGACCTACGCTCAAGCAAGCGGCGCTCTCATTGCGGAAGCGACTTGGGCAAATGGGAACTGGGGTTGTTTCTCCACCGGCGACGGTGCAAGCAATTTCCGCATTCCCGAATTGCGTGGGGAAATGCTGCGTTGCTGGGACGATGGGCGCGGCGTCGATGCCGCACGCGGTATCGGTACTTGGCAAGATAGTCAGAACCGACTCCACGGCCATACTGCCAGCGCGGGAGCGGTCGGCGATCACATTCACACCGGATGGACGGATGCTCAAGGCTGGCACGGCCACCATGGCGGCACGACCTGGGCCGGCGATCACGCGCACTCCGTCAACAGTTCTCCAGGTATCGGCCAGGGTGCCCCCGGCGGTAACAGCGTGCAGAGCAGTGGCGGCAGCATGGCCACCGGTGTTGCCGGCGGCCATTCCCACACGTTTGACACCGATGGCGCCGGCAATCACCAACACAACATCGGTGTCGGCGGGGCCGGCAATCATACCCACACCATTACGGTCAACCTCGACGGTGGCAATGAAGCCCGCCCACGTAACCTCGCCATGCTGGCGATGATCCGCGCCTATCCAGTTTAAGGAGAAAAAAAATGCTGATTCATCAATACGACAACCACAACGGCCAATATCACAGCAGTCGTTTGGCCGATGCTGATCCACGCCACCTCGACCGCTGGCTGATACCAGCATTCAGCACCACGGAGACGATGCCGGAACGCACAGCACTGTCCTGGCCGTTTTATCGTGATGGAGCCTGGACCCTGCTGCCGGACTATCGCGGCCGCATCCTGTATCGTCAGGACACCGGCGAGGCGGCCGAGATCCTTGTCGCCGGTCAGACACCCGCCGAACAGGGTTTAACGGACGTGCCGCGCCCCTCGGACAATCACACTTGGCGCGATGGCGAGTGGAAAATCGATCCGGCCGTGATCGCGCAAAAACAACGGGCAGCAGCGATGGTCGAATTCGAGCGGCGTATGACACTGGCCCGAGCGAAGAACGCCGGCAGGGCTGACGCCTATGCGGCTGGTTTACTTTCCGAAGTGGAAATTGATCATTTCCGGCTCTGGTCCGCCTATCAGCTAGCACTTGTGCGGGCGATTGAGCAAGACGGCTTTCCCGACGCTGTCGTTTGGCCGACGGAACCTGACGAGGATCCTATTCTGGCACCCTTATCGCGACTCTCGGAATGAGTCAAGAAAAGAACACGGTCGCAACGGCGATATTTTATCGTCAGGTTCGGGATTTCGTCGCAAAAACACCGGTTTGGGGTATGGCAATCCGCTACCAGACGAAGCCGGACGAGCGTTTTGATATGACCCTGATCTCGCGGCGTATCTATGGGCGCCCGGATGAGTTCTTGGTCGTAATGGCCGCCGCCGGCCTAGATTCCGTTGAGCAGGAGCTACCGGAACAATTACTGGTGTTGCCGACAGAGTCTCAGCTGCTGACGCTCAAGACGGCCGCGCGTTTTGGAAATTTCGGATAATGGCAAACATCAATAGCGCAAAATTAGCCGCGGTGCTGGGCATTCGTGGTTCAGCAAAGGCAGCGGATCAACTCCGGAAGGCCGATGCGGAGCGTCGTGCCAAGGCCGTCAATCTTCTACGTCCGCATGAGGTCAAAGGCGAATACAGCGCTGAGAGGCTGTTGCTTACCTCCCTGGGTGGTCAGGTTCGCCTGATTACCAACGATGACCTCGTGGTTTTTAGGAAGAATGCCAAGGCGTTGGGCAGCAAACTCAAGCCTGGACTGACGGCGCAGCAAATTATCAACCTGTCTTTGCCGGAGGACCGAGAACGGGCCAATGAACAGATCAGAATGGCAGTTCCGGCGGGAACGAACAGGGGAGACATCCGGTTTGTGACTAACGCATCAGCTGACTCGGATGTGGCCCGACACTATGTATCGGTTGAGATCATGAATTTTGATGCGGCGGTTGCATCGCCAACAGATCCCAAGGCCCTGGCTAAATGGCTCGTCAAGGACAGTCCCTTAAAGTTTGAATGTGACTGTGGGCGGTTCACATATTGGTATCGCTATATCGCTACTGTGGGTGGATTCGTCAAAGGTCGGCAGGAAGCCGCGTATCCCAAGTTGCGCAATCCCAGGTTGAGCGGTGTGGCTTGCAAGCATGCATTGCGCGTGATGAAGGAATTCGGCAGCAGCTTGGCGGTGCGTGGCATTGTGGCAGGCATGGTTGAGCGTGGACAAAAGGGCGCTATCAAACAGTCAGCGGTGATTGCGCAGACCAAGGCACGCGAGATTGCTGCAGCACAAGCGCGTAAAAATCGCGCGATCAACGTCAAGCAGCCGAGCAAATCTGCCGCAAGCCTGAAGAACGCCGTGATAGCCGCAGCAAAGAAGGCAGATAAGGCGGCAAGTATGGCGGTCTTTGAAGCACAAAAGACTCTGCAAAAACTCAAAGAGGACGGCCAGCTCTCTCAGGCGGACTTTGACGTGATCACGATGAAATTGAAGGGGTAGTCATGCTGCACAGTGTACCAATGCAAATTAACAAGGCGGCGCGCATCGTCACATTGCGGCATCCCAATGGCATTCTATGTCACGCCTTCAGGCAACGGGTTTTGCGTCAGGCCGACGGCAACATGGGCGGCATGCCGACGCTGGGCGGTCTTGGTGTGCTGGACTCGTCGGATGAGCCGGATGTCGAATGGGAGTTGCTTGGGGATGCCATGCTGTTGATCGTGGAAAATTTTCAGCCATCCACGGTTGTTGACCGTGGGGACGCACTGGACAATGCCGAGCCGCAAATTTTCGCTCTGATCGAAGCATTGACACCGGTAGAGGGGCCTGCGCATTTTACGGCGAAGACTAAGGACGTGCTTTATATGCTGCTGCATGCGGAGGTGAAGATCGCTTACGAAGTTGTGGCAATTGACGGCGATATCAACATTGCGCCATACAGCAGAAAATACATACTACACAAACGTGATGACTTGACTTATATCGATGGATTCAAAAATGAGTAGACAACCTGTGCGCTGGCATCTTGGGTAATCTGCATAGCTGAAAGAAGACGACGGACGCGGGTTCGATTTCCGCCGCCTCAACCATTACAAACCACACCAGAGCGCCGCAGAGCCCCTAAATACTAGACGTTACCCACTTGCAATACTCCCCAGTTTTTTTGATGGCATGTTTCTTGACGACGATGGTTCAATCCGAGACCATTCGCGGCACGTCGGAAATATGAATTTTTACGCGCGTTCACTAGTCAATTTCCTGAAAGATCCTAAAGATGCATCGTCCCTTCCAAAAACGACTCATATTGAAGACTAGCTTAGGCTTGGTGCTGACAATCGCGGCCATGTCAGGCGCCATGGCGATGTCGGGTCCTTTCGAGCATCCGGCTCAGGTGATTCTGAAAGATGGATCCCCGTGTTTTTTCTCAGACTTTGGGGAAAGGCCCTGGAGCGGTTACAACTTGACCGTGGAAATCAACAAAGGCAGTTCAGCAGGTATGGTTTGGGTAATCAGCACGCCTGAAAAAGCTGAAAAACCTTCCACTGTGCAAAGTTGCGTTCGGTACGGACAAACTGTCGGGTCGACCAAAACGATCAAGCCGGCAGCTCCGCTGCGTGATGGCTTCCCCTATTTAGGAATCATAGATACAGGCGACCGTGCACGATATGGGATTCCGTTTTGCACAGGCCGAGATTCTCAAGGTAACTCAATCCTTACAAAATGGAACGAAAATGGTGATGGATGCACGGAAGTTCCATTGAATGGGGTCGACAGACCATCGTTATTCAAGCGATGGTTTAGCAAGTGAGAGCGCTGTTGAATGAAAAAAGAAACGCGGGACCGACTATGTTTCTGATCTTGGCTTGTCGCATGTAGTGAAGACGCACCGATTAAGCTACGGCACCTTAAGCAAGAAAAAATTTCCGACATTGATCAAGATCCGGCAAATGCGTAGCGTTCGCTCTAAAGCTTCCCAAACTCACCTAGTTTCCAATGTATGGCGCGGCTTTGTAGTCGATTCCCGTTCTTAAATATTGCTAGGGGAGCGGGTAAGATCGGCCAGGGATCGCGTCTCGAAGCGATTTTTTATCCTCGATAGGGGCGTCCATACCACTATCTCATTCTGTATCAATTCGCTTGACTAGAATGGAAGATGCGGTGACGAAACCATAGCGTTGATATAAGTCGGCGCCAAAGCGATTGTGAGTAAAGACGTTCAACATCAGACGGCTGGCGCTATTTTCGCGCGCACGTTGCTCAGTCGCTTGCATTGCGGCCTTGCCATATCCTTTGCCGCGATGTTCCGGCCAGATTACCCAATCATATAAGTACGCATAGTGCTCTTTACCGCTCTGACGAATATCAAACCACACCGCACCAACGGGAGCGCCGTCTGCTTCGACAACATACAGGTGTTGTCCTGTCGCCGCCGGTTCAGCATCGGCGTCGATTTTTCGGAAGGCCGTTTCAGCGCTGTTGCGTGCGCCTTCGAGCGTTGTGCCGTATGCTGCCGCTTGAGCGGCTGCTAATAGTGGAATCGCGCGTACGCTATAGACGTCGAAATCTTCCTTGTCCATGCGGCGCAATATGATAGGGGTAGTCATTGGGAAAATAGTGGTGAAATTTCATTCGGCACGATCTGCAGCGGGTCCATTACCGTTGGAATGACTGAACGATTTCCTAGTGCAACAGTATAAACGTGGCTCTGTGTGAGTCGATCACAGCCGGTTAGTTTGACAGCTACTCGATCATCAATTGCACAGGTCGGTGTACACGCGAGCCCACGCGCGGTTGCGGCTAGCAGCATATTCTGCGCGATGTGACCTGCTTCAAGCAATACTACCCGATAGCCTGTTGGATGTGGGTATTTCCACATTGTGCGGTCGAAATTGGCCACCAGCACAACCAATACCGCCGCATGTTCAAACCAACCCTGGCCTGCCACCACAGCCCCGACCGACGGCTGCTCACGATCTTGTACTAGGCCGAGAGAATGATCCTTGGCACTGTAATGGTATACCCCGGGTACCAATCCGTTAACTCGCCTTACATACACAAATGCCTCGTAAGGATTACGCCCGCCACCAGATGGCGTCATCTTGAATGGCAATTGCTCCTCAGATTCTGCAAAGGGTTTGACGAAGCCTGTTATGCCTAATCCTGCGAACAGGCATTCGGCAAGATATGCTAACGGAATTTCGTCATCCGAAAATCCACGGTAACTGCGACGTTGACACATTATTGGAAATACCCCCGAATCCAAGTCAGGCGGTGGCAAACGGGTAATTTTTTCAAAAGCCTGATTGTCTAGGTAGAGTGGTACGGCTTCTGTAGTTGCCGATTTTTCTGCCAAACGACTGGCACTCATTATCGGGTGCATGTATTCGCTGTTGCGGATAGAGAAATGGTAATAACCGGCCACGTCGCCCCAAGCGAAATTTTTTTCGTATTCGAGATCTTGTGTTGCAGCATGAGTACCTGCCCATATTAGCAAGGATGTGGCAGACAACAATTCTAGTTCTGCCTCAATTGCAGAATGATCCGATGTAGGTGCCGCCTTAAATAAGGTGAACGGCAGGCGCCACTGGTCGCACTGTGCAAGCACCCAACGTCCAAGTTCGGAAAGTTGGATTGAAGTCTTTGCAAGATAGTTTACGGCGACCAGATTCGAATCCGAATATCGCAAAATTATGGTACGCGCACGTCTAATCATCGATATCTCCTTCGAGACTAGTAAGTAGATAGGCCGATATGGCCGAGCAAAGACTGCCGATTGGGCCGGCGATGTTTAGGCTGTGCCCATAGTTCGCGAGCTGGGTCAGCCGTAGTAATAAGGATTCCTACCAAGTGGATAGAAAGGTGGTGGTGGGGGAGACGGGGGGCGGCTAAACGAAACGTTTTCTGATCGCGCTGCGTCTTTGTTGTGTTGTTCGATCAAAGAATTAAATGGGTCAACAATTCGGATCAAACGCCCTGTGTAAGCATCCAATACTACTAAGAAGCTGGTTGGTAAAAAACGAATTTTTGGTGGTGTGCAGCGGAAGTCAAATGCCACGTGAACCTCTTCGCTAATCGACGGCGTGCATTGCACGCCAATGAACATGTCTTTGGCTTCAATACGGAGAGCAAAGCTTTGCTGTACCTCTTGATGGAGCAACGCGGTTAGCACGAAGCGGTCGCTGCTGGAACCACCATATTTTTTGACTAAATCGGAAAATTCCTGAACCGCATCGATAATGGCCGATTTTGTGTCTTCGGATATTTGTGTTTCGGTACTGGCATGATGCAATTCGGGAGCTGATTCGTTCTTTTCTTTGGGAATTTTTGAATTTGGCATGAGATCTACTCCTAATAAAAATGACATGATGTACTCGTGTCAATAGACACGAGTACAGGCTAATTTAACTAGAAAGCGACGCCATTCAACGACGGATGGTGATAAGCCTGTGATGGGTGATGCGCTGCTAGCGACGGATGGTGATAAGCCTGTGATGGATGATGCGCTGCTAGCGACGGATGGTGATAAGCCTGTGATGGATGATGCGCTGCTAGCGACGGATGGTGATAAGCCTG